>NZ_JBHZGM010000033.1:0-55785 GCF_043392685.1 Metapseudomonas phytobenefica
TTGAACAACTCGCCCAGGTCGAGCAACTGCTGTTGAAAGGACATAAAAAATCCGATGCCAGAGGTCTGGCATCGGATTCTCGGGGAGCCACGGCAACAGCTCAAATGCTTATGTGAACAGCATTACGCATCAAGCGGGCTTTTTCATTATCCAGCGATCAGAAGCGGAAGACTTCCACGTCGGTTCGTACCGGCGCCGCCATGGGGATCTTCGGCGGCTGCGGCGCCTTGGCCTTGGGCGGCGGGTTGGCCGCTGCCGGCTTGCGCGGCGCCTCGACGGCAACCGGCTGACCTTCCAGGGGCTTCACGGCATCGGCCAGTTGTTCGGCCAGTTGCTGCAGCAGCTTGCTCTGAGCCCGCACCTGGTCGGCGGCAGTTCCGGCGTGGGGTTCCTCAAGGCGCACCAGGCGGCTGTCCCGCAGCTGGCCGGCACGGTCCAGCAGGCGCCATTGCGCCTCCAGCACGGCCGGGCGCTGGGGGCCGGAGTCGAGGCGGCTGATGGTCAGCAGCACCTGTACTTCCGGAGTGAAGCCGGGGTTGCCCGGGGCCAGCACCAGGCGCTGGCTGTCCAGGCGCCAGGACAGCTGGCGCAGGAGAACCTGGTCGATATCCGCCGCCAGGCTGCCGGCCCAGCGGCCGTCCGGGGCTGCGGTCAGGCTGCCGTCGGCCTGGCGTTGCAGGAGGGTTTCACGTTGAAGGTAGTCGGCCACGGTCACCGGGCCGAGCAGTACTTGCATCCCAGCCTTCTTTGACGGCACCTCCGGGGTGCCCGCATCCAGCTGAAACATGGGAATCGGGGGGCTATGTACACAACCGGCCAGGCCCAGGAGGCTCGCCAGCATCAAAGCCAGGGGAAAACGCACGCTCATTAATCTCACCCACGGCCGCCTTGTGGGCAGCCTGCAGTCGAATTCATTCGTCCTTGCCATCATCAGGGGACGGCAAGGGGACATATCATCCGTCAATGTGACGCAGGACTCCATAGCCCCACGTCAATTCGCCATCGCCAGCCTCAGGCAAGCGATTCCACCTGCAGCGCGTCAACTCGCTGGAAACCGCGTGGCAGCTTGTTTCCACGGCGTCCGCGCTCGCCCTTGTAATGCTCCAGGTCATCCGCCCTGAGCGACAGGGTGCGTTTGCCAGCCTGCAGGACGAGGGTTGCACCCACCGGCAGCACTGCCAGATCGGTGAGGTACTCCTCGCGGCTGGCAACGCGATCGCCGGGGATACCGATGATCTTGTTACCCTTGCCCTTGGCCAGCTGCGGCAGGTCGGCGACCTTGAACAGCAGCAGGCGGCCTTCGGTAGTCACCGCCGCCAACCAGTCGTCCTCGACGCTCTGCACCAGGCGTGGCGGCACCACCCTGGCGCCGGTCGGTAGGCTGAGCAGCGTCTTGCCGGCCTTGTTCTTGGCCTGCATGTCGGCGCCCTTGACCACGAAGCCATAGCCGGCGTCCGAGGCGATGACATAGGTGGCGTCATCCTCGGGCAGCAGCACGCATTCGAAACTGGCCCCGGGCGGCGGTGTCAGCCGGCCGGTAAGCGGCTCGCCCTGGCCACGGGCCGAAGGCAGCGAGTGGGCCGCCAGCGAATAGCTGCGGCCGGTGGAGTCGATGAATACCGCGTATTGATTCGAACGGCCCGGCGCCGCCGCCTTGAAGCCGTCGCCGGCCTTGTAGGACAGGCCGGTGGCATCGATATCGTGGCCCTTGGCACAACGCACCCAGCCCTTCTCGGACAACACCACGGTAACCGGCTCGGTGGGCATCAGCTCGGTTTCCGACAGGGCGCGGGCCTCGGCGCGGGTGACAATGGGAGAACGGCGGTCGTCGCCGTAGGTTTCGGCGTCCTTGATCAGCTCCTCGCGCACCAGCTTCTTCAGCTTGGCGTCGCTACCCAGCAGGGCCTGCAGTTTCTTCTGCTCTTTCAGCAGTTCCTCCTGTTCGCCCCGGATCTTCATCTCTTCCAGGCGCGCCAGCTGGCGCAGGCGGGTATCGAGGATGTAGTCGGCCTGGATCTCGGTGAGAGCGAAGCGCTCCATCAGCACCTGCCTGGGCTGGTCCTCGGTACGGATGATGTGGATCACCTCATCCAGATTGAGGAAGGCGATCAGCAAACCATCCAACAGGTGCAGGCGCTTCTCCACCTTGTCCAGACGGAACTGCAGGCGACGGCGCACGGTGCCGATGCGGTAGGTCAGCCACTCGCTGAGCAGGGTGCGCAGGTCCTTGACCTGGGGCTTGCCGTCCAGACCGATGACGTTGGTGTTGACCCGGTAGCTGGACTCGAGGTCCGTGGTGGCGAACAGGTGCTGCATCAGTTCGTCGGCATCCACGCGATTGGAGCGCGGAATGATGACGATGCGGGTGGGGTGCTCGTGGTCCGATTCATCGCGCAGGTCCGCCACCATCGGCAGCTTCTTGGCCTGCATCTGGCCGGCGATCTGTTCCAGCACCTTGGAGCCGGACACCTGGTGCGGCAGCGCGGTGACCACGATGTCGCCGTCTTCCACGCGGTACACGGCGCGCATGCGCACCGAGCCACGGCCGGTTTCGTAGATCTTCACCAGTTCGGCGCGCGGGGTGATCACTTCCGCCTCGGTGGGGAAGTCCGGGCCGAGGATATGTTCGCAAAGCTGCTCCACCGTGGCGCTCGGCTCGTCCAGCAGGCGCACGCAGGCGGCGGCCACTTCCCGCAGGTTGTGCGGCGGAACGTCGGTGGCCATGCCTACGGCGATGCCGGTGGTGCCGTTGAGCAACAGGTTCGGCAGACGCGCCGGCAGGGTCGCCGGCTCGTTCAGGGTGCCGTCGAAGTTCGGCACCCAATCCACGGTGCCCTGGCCCAGTTCGGAGAGCAGGACTTCCGAGTAACGTGACAGGCGCGCCTCGGTGTAACGCATGGCGGCGAAGGATTTGGGATCGTCCGGCGCACCCCAGTTGCCCTGGCCATCCACCAGCGTGTAGCGGTAGCTGAAGGGCTGGGCCATCAGCACCATGGCCTCGTAGCAGGCGGAGTCGCCGTGGGGATGGAACTTGCCGAGCACGTCGCCGACGGTACGCGCCGACTTCTTGTGCTTGGCGTCGGCGTCCAGGCCCAGTTCGCTCATGGCGTAGACGATACGGCGCTGTACGGGCTTCAGGCCGTCGCCGATATGCGGCAGGGCACGGTCCATGATCACGTACATGGAGTAGTTGAGGTAGGCCTGTTCGGTGAAATCGGCCAGGGAGCGGCGCTCAACGCCTTCCAGGCTCAGATCGAGGGATTCGCTCATGCGTGCCTCACGGAGAAGTGACTTGGCGCAGCACCAGGGTGCCGTCGCGCTGGGTGAATTCGAGTTGTTTCAGGGCGCTCATGCCGAGCAGCACCTCTTCGCCGTCCATGCCCGGCACGATGATCGCCGGCACCTGGGTCAGGCGTATGTCACCCAGGCGCAGGTCCTGCAGCTGGGTGCGGTGGCCGGTGACGCGGCCGTTGGCGGTACTCAGGGTGACCGCGGCGCCGGGCGCCAGGCCAAGGCGCTCGGCGACCCGCGCCGGCACCGCCACCTGGGTGGCGCCGGTGTCGAGCAGGAAGGTCACGGCCTGGCCGTCGATGCGGCCGTCCAGCCGGTAATGCCCCTGGCGGCTGCTGGCCAGACGCACTTCGACGTAACCGTCGCCGTGCAGCGACTCGGGCGCGCGATTGGGGTTGTGCTGGCGGTCTTCCCAGACGCCGAAGTAACGCGTGGCCAGGATCAGGCCGATGCCCCAGGCGAGCACCAGCATGACTCTTCCCGCGCGTTTGCCCGGCGTCTGCGTGGTCATTGCGCGCTCCAGCCGCCTTTCGGCGCAGAGAAGCGCCAGACGATAGGACGCCGATCGCCATCGGCGCGGGCCTTGCCACCGTTGTCGAGGCCGACCCAGGCCCCTTCGGCGTCTATCCACAAGGCTTCGGCCACGCCGAAAGGCACGCCATAGCGACGGGTATCGGCCAGGGCTTCCTCGGCGAAGGACCAGCAGCGCTCCACTTCGCCACTGCTCGGTTTTCGCCGGCAGATCTGGTGCGCCAGGCGCTCCAGGGTGAAGAGCTTTTCCTCGAAGAAGGCGAGGTCGGAGAAGTCGCGTGGCATCTGCTGCTCGCTGCCGATGGGGGCTGGCGGCGTTTGGGTGCCGGCTTCACTGAAGATCACGCAGCCGCCGGCACAGCGCCAGGTGGATTGCTGCTTGTGCACCACCATCAAGCCGCGGCGCTCACGCTCGGCGGCGAGCCACAGGCGCTCGCCCTTGGGGTCGACGGCGATGCCCTCCAGCAAGGCGTTGAAGTGCAGCAGCATGCCGCTGGCGCGCGCCTGGCGGATCAGGTTGTCCGGTAGCAGCAGCCAGTTGGGCTCGCCGGCCACCGGTAGCTGCAGCACCGCTGCATTGGCCTCGCTGACCAGATAGCGGTTTCCGGCTTCATCACAGCTTATGCTTTCGAAATCCAGGTCGTTGCCCCGCAACATGCTGATGATCCAGGAGCGCGCACGGATGCCCCAGGGCAGGCTGCTGGGCGGTGGCGGCGGCGCGTGGAACACCTCGGCCTCCGCCTGGAGCACGCCGCCGATGGGCTTGAGCCGATACAGCTGGTGGTCCACGCGGTCGGACACCGCCAGGAGGTCTTCCCCACAGCGCGCCAAACCGGAGAGATTGCCCTGCCGCATCCCGTCCACCGGGTATTCCGCGGCCAGACGCAGCTGCTCGGGGTCGTCGGCGGCCCAGAGCGGCGCACAGAACAGGGCAGCGAGGAGAATAAGCGCTCCCCTCACACCATGACCTCGGCCAGGTTGCCCTTGGATTCCAGCCAGGACTTGCGGTCGCTGGCGCGCTTCTTCGCCAGCAGCATGTCCATGATTTCCACCGTGCCGTCGGCTTCTTCCAATGTCAGCTGAACCAGACGGCGGGTGTTCGGATCCATCGTCGTTTCGCGCAGCTGTGGCGGGTTCATTTCGCCCAGGCCCTTGAATCGGGTGACCTGGGGCTTGCCACGCTTCTTCTCGGCCACCAGGCGGTCGAGGATGCCGTCACGCTCGGCTTCGTCCAGGGCGTAGAAGATTTCCTTGCCCAGGTCGATACGATACAGCGGCGGCATGGCGACGTAGACATGCCCGGCTTCCACCAGCGAGCGGAAGTGGCGGACGAACAGCGCGCACAGCAGGGTGGCGATGTGCAGGCCGTCGGAGTCGGCGTCGGCGAGGATGCAGATCTTGCCGTAGCGCAGCTGGGAGAGGTCCTCTGCACCGGGGTCGACGCCGATGGCGACGGCGATGTCATGCACTTCCTGGGAGGCCAGCACTTCGGCGCCGTCCACTTCCCAGGTGTTCAGAATCTTGCCGCGCAACGGCATGATCGCCTGGAATTCCTTGTCACGCGCCTGCTTGGCAGAACCGCCGGCGGAATCACCCTCCACCAGGAACAGCTCCGCGCGCATCGGGTCCTGCCCTGCGCAATCGGCCAGCTTGCCGGGCAGTGCCGGGCCCTGGGTGATTTTCTTGCGCTCGACCTTCTTGCCCGCCTTGAGACGGCGGCCGGCGTTGCTGATGGCCAGTTCGGCCAGCTGCATGCCCAGGTCCGGGTTGGCATTGAGCCAGAGGCTGAAGGCATCCTTCACCACGCCGGACACGAAGGCGGCCGCCTCGCGGGAGGACAGGCGCTCCTTGGTCTGCCCCGAGAACTGCGGTTCCTGCAGCTTCATCGAGAGGACGAAGGCGATGCGTTCCCAGACATCCTCCGGCGCCAGCTTGACGCCACGCGGCAGCAGGTTGCGGAACTCGCAGAACTCACGCATGGCGTCCAGCAGGCCCTGGCGCAGGCCGTTCACATGGGTGCCGCCCTGGGCGGTGGGAATCAGGTTGACGTAGCTTTCCTGGACGCTGTCGCCCCCCTCGGGCAGCCAGAGCAGCGCCCAGTCCACCGCTTCCTGGTTACCGGCCAGGCTGCCGCAGAAGGGCTCGTTCGGCAGGCGCTCGAACTCGCTGACGGCGTCCACCAGGTAGGAGCGCAGACCATCCTCGAAGTGCCACTCGACGCGCTCGCCGCTGGCCTTGTCCTCGAAGGTGACGGACAGCCCCGGGCAGAGCACGGCCTTGGCCTTGAGCACGTGCTTGAGGCGGCTGACGGAGAATTTGTGGGAGTCGAAATACTTGGCGTCCGGCCAGAAATGCACGCTGGTGCCGGTATTGCGCTTGCCGACGCTGCCGATGACTTCCAGCTCGCTGGCCTTGTAGCCGTCGGCGAAGGTCATCCTGTATTCGCTGCCGTCGCGCTTGACCCGCACTTCGACGCGGGTGGACAGGGCGTTCACCACCGAGATGCCCACGCCGTGGAGGCCGCCGGAGAACTGGTAGTTCTTGTTGGAGAACTTGCCGCCGGCATGCAGCTTGGTGAGGATCAGCTCGACGCCGGGCACGCCTTCTTCGGGGTGGATGTCCACCGGCATGCCACGGCCGTCGTCGATCACCTGCAGGGAATTGTCCTCATGGAGGATCACCTGCACGCTGCGGGCGTGGCCGGCCAGGGCCTCGTCCACGCTGTTGTCGATGACCTCCTGGGCCAGGTGGTTGGGGCGGGTGGTGTCGGTGTACATGCCCGGGCGCTTGCGCACCGGGTCGAGGCCGGAGAGGACTTCGATGGCATCCGCGTTGTAAGTAGCCATGGATTCCCTTTCAGTCAGAGGTCGGAAAAGTCGATGTCACGCCACAGCTGCGCGGGAAAGCCGGCAAAGGCCAGCAAGGCGGGCAGATGGGCGGGGAAGTTCTGGAAACCGTGGTCGCCACCGGCCTCGATGCGCAGGGCGCAAGCGCGGTAGTAACGCTCCGCCTGGCGGTAGTCGAGGGTTTCGTCGGCCGTCTGCAACCATACCTGGTAGCGGGCCGGGTCCCGAGGTGGCGGCACTTCCAGCTCGGCCAGCGCCATCACATGCTCCGCCGTCAGTTCCCAGGTTTCGTCGCTGAAGTAGTTCTTCTGTGGGCCGAGCCGCCCCTCGAACAACCGGTGCGGGGCTACCGCGGGGTTGATCAGCACGGCCGAAAGACCGTGGCGCTCGGCCAGGTGGGTCGCATAGTAGCCGCCCAGGGAGCTGCCGACCAGCACCGGGCGCCCCAGCTCGGCGATGGCGTCCTCGAGCTGGCCGATGGCCAGGCGCGGATGATGGTGCAGGGCGGGAACCCGCAGGCGATCGGCCAGCCCCAGGCGCTGCATGAGCACGCCAAGCTGGCGCGCCTTGTGTGAAGACGGCGAGCTGTTGAAACCGTGGATATAGAGAAGGCTGGGTTGCAAGCTGGACACGCGGCTTCCTGGCAGATCGAGGGAAAGTTGTACTTCTTGCCGTGCCGCGGCGCGAAGGTCAATAACCCTTGACGCTGTAATCCACTTCGAAGGCGATTCCAGTCACCCGTGAAACCCCGGTTTCAACGCTGCCGTCGCGCCCCAGACGCAACCAGCGGTAGCCCGGTGCTTCGTTGCCCACGCAGAAATCCTCGCTGCCCGGCGCGAACTGCACGCAGGTGGACGGCGATGCCAGCAGGCGCACGTCGTTGCGGAACTGGTCGAACTCCTGGTGGACGTGGCCCCAGAGCAGCACCCGCACCTGCGGATAACGCTCCAGCACGGCGAACAGGCTTTCGGCATTGCGTACGCCGATCGGTTCCATCCAGGCACAGCCGATGGGCACGGGATGATGGTGGAAGCTGACCAGCACATGGCGCTCGCCAGCACCTTCGAGGGCGTGTTCGAGCAGCGCAAGCTGCTCGGCGGGGAAATGGCCGGGCACCGCACCGGCGATGGTGGAGTCCAGCAGCACCACCCGCCAGTGGGGGAAGTCGACAATGGGTTCCAGGGCCGAAGTGCCGGCGCAGACATCGCGCATCACCAGGACTTCGTCATGGTTGCCGGGAAGCCAGCGGGCGGGCGCGGGGATGTTCGCCACCAGCTCGCGGAAAGATTCGTAGGATTCGGCCGAACCGTCCTGAGAAAGGTCGCCGGTAGCCAGCACCAGATCGATGCCCGACTGTTCCTGCAGCACCTGGTCGATCACCCGGCGCAGGCTGTCGCGGGTTTCCATGCCCAACAGCTTGCCGTCTGTTTCGGCGAACAGGTGGCTGTCGGATAGCTGCACCAGCAGCACTGACTCGTCAGCGGCGGGGAGGACTGGATTGGGCAAGGCCTTCTCCTTGGGCGAGGTGTTCCGATTATGGTTGCTGCGCGCGCAACGGGTAAACCCGCGAAGCGGGAATGGTTCACAGTTAAGGATTGCCGATTGCGCCGCGCCACCCCGTCGCAGGTCGTTGCGAACGGAACTAGAGGACGACCGGCTCTAGCTCGTGGCCACAGGCCAGGCAATGGCTCAGCCACTCGCCGAGGAAGAGATTGAGCTGGCTCTTCTCGTCGGGCTGGTGCATGGCGGCATTCGGATAGGCATATACGCTGCGCAAGCGCCGCGCATTCTCGGCACCGACCACCTCGGCCATGCGCGCGTCATGGTAGACGCGCACCTCCAGTTGCGGCGACGGCAGCCAGGGCAGGCCGTGCTCCTGGCGCACCTGCAGCGTGGTGGTATAGGGGCAGGCTTCGACCACTTCCAGGGCCAGCACGCCGAGCAGGTGCTCGCCCTGGCTCATCGCGACGCGACGGGAACCGCGCACCTCGCGCATCTGCGGGAGCAGACGCATCAGGCGCGCGTAGTTCGCCTCGCAGGCTGCCTGCAGCCCGATGAGGTCGACCCGGTAGCGATCGCGCAACAGATTCACGTCCACAACCCCCTGACTTCGGTACAGTTCAGCGCCAGCCACTGCAGGGCCAGCATGGTCGCGGCATTGTCCAGCCGCCCTTCCCCCATGAGGGCCAGGGCATCTTCCAGCGGCAACACATGCACGCGGATGTCTTCGCCCTCCTCCGCCAGCCCGTGTACGCCTCCCGCATTGCTGCTGTCGCAACGCCCGAGGTACAGGTGTACACGCTCGTTGGAGCCCCCTGGAGATGGATAGTAAGTGGTGATCGGCCACAGCGAAGTCAACTGGAGATCGGCCTCTTCGACGGCTTCCCGACGGGCGACATCCTCCGGCTCCTCGTCCTTGTCGATCAGCCCGGCCACCAGCTCCAGCAACCAGGGGCTCTCGCTCTTGCCATAGGCGCCCACGCGGAACTGTTCGATCAGAACCACCGCATCCCGCTGCGGATCATAGGGAAGCACGCAGACGGCATCATGACGGACGAAGAGCTCCCGCTGGATGATCGGCCCCATGTCACCGGAGAACAGCCGATGGCGCAGGCGCAGGCGGTCCAGGCGATAGAAACCCTGGAAACAGGTTTCTCGCTCGACGATTTCAACGGCGTCCGGGCCCGGCTTGAAGGTTTCGCTCATGGGGATCTCACTGTTGCGGAAGGCTTCGATCCGCGCATCCTACGCCTTGGTCGCGAGGGGTGCAGCCTCTTTGCAGATGGGCCGCGGGCTGGGAAGATGCGCGGCGAAAGGCTGCCCGCAGAGCGCGAACTCATGGCCCCGGCGGCAGTCGAAGCCTGCACTTTTTCCGGAATCCGTCCCCGAAGATGAAGCCGATGCACCTTGCCAGACTCCTCGCCGCCGCCTGCCTCGGCACCCTCCTCAGCGCCTGCCAGATGCTGCCCGGCGGCAGTGCCAAGCTGGAACCGCAGCGCCACGCCTGGGAACACCTGAAACCCGGTTGCCAGGGCGAAACCTGTCCCCTGGTGAACATCGACACCATCAGCTTCACTGACGAACCGCAGCTCAGTGCGCTGATCAACGAGCGCCTGCTGCGCATGACGCAGGACGCCCCCGGTTCGCCGCTGCCGGCGTCGCTGGAGTCCTACGAGAAGGATTTCCTCGCCAGCGCCGAACCGGGCTGGAGCAGCTACCTGCAGGCCAAGGTGCTGGAGCAGCACGACAACCTGGTGCTGGTGGAACTGTCCAGCTACCTCTTCACCGGCGGCGCCCACGGCATGCCGGGGCGCGGCTTCATCAACTACGACCGCAAGCTGGAAAAGCCGCTGAGCCTTGGCGACATGCTGCTTCCCGGCCAGGAAGAGGCCTTCTGGAAAGTCGCCGAACAGGCCCATCGCCGCTGGCTGGTGGCCAACAAGTTCGACCAGGACCCCGACTTCATCAAGACCTGGCCCTTCGAGCGCACCGCCAACGTGGGCCTGGGCTACGGCGCCGTGCTGCTGAAGTACGACGTGTACAGCATCGCGCCCTACTCCAGCGGGCACCCGGAACTCCGCATCCCCTATCCGCAACTCAACGGAATATTGAAGCCCCAGTACTTCCCCGGACGCGGCTGAAGCGTCCCAGAAGGAGCTGCAATACGCCGGCCGCCAGCAGGGCCGGCAGAGTCGCCCCCAGTTCTGGCCAGCGATTGGCCAGCAGGTGGTAGATCGCCACGCCGCAGCCCCAGGCCAGCAGCGTATCCCAGCGCAGCGCCACGCGCGGCGCGAGTTCCGTGCGGCGGCGCCGCAGGATGAAGTGATCCACCAGCACCACGCCGAACAGCGGCGCGAACACCGAGCCGATCAGCAGCAGGAAGTTCTGGTATTCGGCCAGCGGCGCGAACCAGGCGATCAGGGTGCAGAGCACGCCGATGGCCAGCGTCAGCTGTTCCACCTTCAGTGGTAGCAGGATGCCGCTGGACACCGCCGCCGAGTGGATGTCGGCAAAAGCCTTTTCCGACTCGTCCAGCAGGATCAGCAGCAGCGGGATCCCCATCCCGGCACCAGCCAGGGCCAGCAACAGGGCATTGGCGTCGCTGCCCTCGGCGAATGCCAGGGTGTAGGCCACGCCAAGGCCCATCAGCCACAGGCAACCGATGAAGAAGCCCAGTGCCGAACCGATAAACACGCCGCCGCCATTACGGCCGAAGCGCGAGTAGTCGGCGATCAACGGCAGCCAGGACAGCGGCATGGCGATGGCGATGTCGAAACCCAGGGCGAACGACATGGAACCATCGCCGGCACGCGCCATCAGTGCGGTGAAGTCGGTGCGGTTCAGCAGGTCCCAGGTCAGCCAGACGCAGGCGCCCAGCAGCAGCCAGATGCCCCAGCGGCGCAGGATGCGGCGCACGAAGGCGAGCGGGCCGGCCACCGCCAGCAGGGTGGCAAGGGCACCGAACACCAGGGTCCAGAGCACCGGCGAGGCCCACGGGCTGCCTTCGCCCAGGCCTCGGGCGACCAGCAGGCTGGCGGCGTCACGCATCACGATGATTTCAAAGGCGCCCCACCCCACCAGTTGCAGCAGGTTGAGGAACGCCGGCACGGTCGCACCAAGTGAACCGAGACTGAGCTTGAGCGAGGCCATGGCGGCAAGGCCGGTATCGCTGCCGATCATCGCCACCGAACCCAGCAGCAGTACACCGACGCAGGTACCGAGCAGGATAGCCAGCAGCGCATCGCTGGTGCCGAGGCCCGGCGCCAGCAACGCGCCGGTCTGCAGCACCATCAGGCCGAGGCCGAGGGAGAACCAGAGGGAAAACAGGTCACGCGTGCCGAGTACACGCTGGTCGACGGCGACCGGAATGGACGGCGAATAGCTGGTTGGAGTGTTCACGGTGGCAGATGCCCTGGATGGATTGTCGCTATGGGTTTTCCACAAACCGGAAAGCCGGGCGCAAGGCCCGGCTTCCAGCATGGGCGTGACAGGTCAGCGCCTGTTCACGGTTTTTCGGCAGGCGGTCAGACCTGCTTGTAGATCATGGACCCCTCTTCCTTGAAACGCCCGGCCTGCTCGGCGAAACCGGCCTCGATGGCCTTCTGCTCGTCGGTCAGGCCGTTCTCCTTGGCGTAGTCGCGCACTTCCTGGGTGATTTTCATAGAGCAGAACTTCGGCCCGCACATGGAGCAGAAGTGCGCCACCTTGGCCGACTCCTTCGGCAGGGTCTCGTCGTGGAAGGCACGCGCGGTGTCCGGGTCCAGGCCGAGGTTGAACTGGTCTTCCCAGCGGAACTCGAAGCGCGCCTTGGACAGCGCGTTGTCGCGGATCTGGGCACCCGGATGGCCCTTGGCCAGGTCGGCGGCGTGGGCGGCGATCTTGTAGGTGATGATGCCGGTCTTCACGTCATCCTTGTTCGGCAGGCCCAGGTGCTCCTTCGGGGTCACGTAGCAGAGCATGGCGCAACCGAACCAGCCGATCATCGCGGCGCCGATGCCGGAGGTGATGTGGTCGTAGCCGGGAGCGATGTCGGTGGTCAGCGGGCCAAGGGTATAGAAAGGCGCCTCGTCGCAGCATTCCAGCTGCTTGTCCATGTTCTCCTTGATCAGGTGCATCGGCACGTGGCCGGGGCCCTCGATCATGGTCTGCACGTCGTGCTTCCAGGCGATCTTGGTCAGTTCGCCGAGGGTTTCCAGCTCACCGAACTGCGCGGCGTCGTTGGCGTCGGCGATGGAGCCCGGACGCAGGCCGTCGCCCAGCGAGAAGCTGACGTCGTAGGCCTTCATGATTTCGCAGATTTCCTCGAAGTGGGTGTAGAGGAAATTCTCCTTGTGGTGGGCCAGGCACCACTTGGCCATGATCGAGCCGCCGCGGGAGACGATGCCGGTGACGCGCTTGGCGGTCAGCGGCACATAGCGCAGCAGCACGCCGGCGTGGATGGTGAAGTAGTCCACGCCCTGTTCGGCCTGCTCGATCAGGGTGTCGCGGAACAGTTCCCAGGTCAGGTCTTCGGCGATGCCGCCGACCTTTTCCAGGGCCTGGTAGACCGGCACGGTGCCGATCGGTACCGGCGAGTTGCGGATGATCCACTCGCGGGTTTCATGGATGTGCTTGCCGGTGGACAGGTCCATCACGGTGTCCGAGCCCCAGCGGATGCCCCAGGTGAGCTTGGCGACTTCTTCCTCGATGGAGGAGCCCAGTGCCGAGTTGCCGATGTTGCCGTTGATCTTCACCAGGAAGTTGCGGCCGATGATCATCGGCTCCAGCTCCACGTGGTTGATGTTGGCCGGGATGATGGCGCGGCCGCGGGCCACTTCCTGACGCACGAACTCAGGGGTGATTTCCTTCGGAATGGCAGCGCCGAAGCTGTGGCCGGCGTGCTGCTCCTTGAGCAGGCCGGCTTCGCGCGCCTCGGCCAGCTTCATGTTTTCACGGATGGCGACGAATTCCATCTCGGGCGTGATGATGCCCTTCTTCGCGTAGTGCATCTGGGTGACGTTCTGGCCGGCCTTGGCGCGGCGCGGGTTGCGCACGTGGGCAAAGCGCATGGCGGCCAGCTCGGCATCGGCCAGGCGGCGCTGGCCGAACTCGGAGGTCAGGCCCGGCAGGCGCTCGGTGTCGTTGCGGTCGTCGATCCAGGGCGAGCGTACATCGGCCAGGCCCTTGCGCACGTCGATGCTGACGTTCGGGTCGGTGTAGGGGCCGGAGGTGTCATAGACGGTGACCGGGGCATTGATCTCGCCGCCGAAGGCGGTGGGGGTCACATCCAGGCTGATTTCACGCATGGGCACGCGGATGTCCGGGCGGGAGCCCTGAACATAGACTTTCTGCGAGCGGGGGAAAGGCTGGACGGATTGCTGATCTACCTGGGCGCTTTCACTCAGGTTTCGTTGTTGTTTTGCAGTCATCGGCTGGCTCCTGGGAATGATGTCGGAGCGAACCTGAAGGCAGAGTGCACCGGAACCGGTGCCGAGAGGAGCCTCCCGGAGTGCGGGATGGGGAGGCACATCTTGTTCCCTACGCAGGCCTTAACCTGATCAGGTTCAACGGGATCCGGAACTTTCCGATCTCAGCCTCCGATTCGAGGCACCCCGACAAGAACCCGCGCAGTCTAAACAAGCTCGACGGAGAAAACCAACCCGGTGGTCAGAATATAGTGACCACTACGTCGGGAAATGACGCGGCGGCAGCAACGAAAATCGATTGTTGCGCACAGGAAACATAGCTTGTCGCGAACTACACTCAGGCCGCCGGTGGGGCGTCTTGACCCGCTCCCAGCGGCCCCGTAGCCTTGCCCGACACACCAGAATCCAGGATTGATCATGCTGCGCAGACTCTCGCTGGCCATCGCCGTGGCATCCGCCGTTGCCGGAACCGCCTGGGCCGAAGATGCCCCCCTGTCAGCCAAGACGGACCTCGTGACCGTCTACAAGGACGCTGTCGACAACAACGCCGACCTCGCCGCCGCTCGCGCCAACTATGAAGCGCAGCGAGAGGCCGTGCCCCAGGCCCGTTCCGGCCTGCTGCCGCAAATCAACGGCGGCGCCACGTCCAGCGACACCCGGACCAAGCTGGACACCCCCTCCAACACCTTTTCCCGCAGCGGCATCGCCTACCAGGCGACCCTGAGCCAGCCGATCTTCCGCGCCGACCGCTGGTTCCAGCTGAAGGCTGCCGAGTTCAGCACCGAGCAGGCCGCCCTGGACTTCTCCGCGACCCAGCAGAACCTGATTCTGCAGACCGCCGAAACCTATTTCGCCGTGCTGCGCGCCCAGGACAACCTGGCCTCGACCAAGGCCGAAGAAGCGGCATTCAAGCGCCAGCTCGACCAGGCCAACGAACGCTTCGACGTCGGCCTCTCGGACAAGACCGACGTGCTGGAAGCCCAGGCCGGCTACGACACCGCCCGCGCCAACCGGATCATCGCCGAGCGCAACGTGGAAGACGCCTTCCAGGCCCTGGTGACCCTGACCAACCGCGAATACGCCTCGATCGAGGGCATCCTCCACACCCTGCCGGTCGTGGTGCCCACCCCCAACGACGCCAAGGCCTGGGTCGACACCGCCGCCCAGCAGAACCTCAACCTGCAGGCCGCCAACTACGCCGTCAATGCCGCCGAAGAGACCCTGCGCCAGCGCAAGGCCGGCCATGCGCCGACCCTGGACGCGGTGGCCAGCTACCAGAAGGGCGACAACGACAGCCTGGGCTTCAGCAATTCCGGCTCTACCCTGCCCGGCCAGGCCCCCTTCGGTGGCGACGTGGAGCAGCGCAGCATCGGCCTTCAGCTGAACATCCCCATCTACAGCGGCGGCCTGACCAGCTCCCAGGTGCGCGAGTCCTACCAGCGCCTGAACCAGACCGAACAACAGCGCGAAAGCCTGCGCCGCTCCGTGGTGCAGAACACCCGCAACTTCCACCGCGCAGTGAACACCGACGTGGAGCAGGTGAAGGCGCGCAGGCAGTCGATCATCTCCAACCAGAGCGCCCTGGAAGCCACCGAAATCGGCTACCAGGTCGGTACCCGCAACATCGTCGACGTGCTCGATGCCCAGCGCCAGCTGTACAGCTCGGTACGCGACTACAACAACGCGCGCTACGACTACATCCTCGACAACCTGCGCCTGAAGCAGGCGGCCGGCACCCTGAGCCCGGCCGACCTGGAAGCCCTGGCCAGCTTCCTCAAGCCCGACTACAACCCGGACAAGGACTTCCTCCCGCCGGACCTGGCCAAGGCCGCAGAAGCGAGCCTCAAAGGCAACTCGGAATACTGAGTTCCGCCATAACGAAAAGCCCGGCATCGCTGCCTGATGCCGCTCACATGAGAACGCCGCCTATCCCTCGCCGGGTAAGCGGCGTTCCCGGTTTCTGCGGCGGGGAAATACTGTAGGAGCCAGCTTGCTGGCGAATCGGTGATTTCCCACAAAGCTTCGCGAGCAAGCTCGCTCCTGCAACGACAGCCATACCCCGTGGGCGGTGCCTGACTGAGCAGCATTGCGGCATCGCGGCCGTACTTTTTCTTTTCCGTTCGGTCGTCCTCCGCCGGCCAGGTTACTTCAGTTCCTGCTGGCGTCATGAAGCCTCTCCGCCTAAGTAAAAAAATTGATTGATTTTTTACTTACGGTAAATTTTCATGACGCAACAAGAACAAGCGGGACCGCCAGGTCCTCAGGAGCCCCCATGTCCAGCGCCGCCCAGCCCGCCAAAAGCTTCCCGCACCTCTTCGAACCCCTGGAAATCCGTGGCAAACGCCTGAAGAACCGGATCATGTCCAGCGGCCACGACACCTCGATGCCCGCCGACAACTTGGTCAACGAGCAGCTCATCGCCTATCACCGCGCCCGCGCCAGGGGCGGCGTCGGCCTGATCGTGCTGCAGGTGGCCGGGGTACACGACAGCGCCCGCTACACCTCCCACGTACTGATGGCCACCGACGACGCCTGCATCGAGGGTTACCGGCGCCTGGCCGAGGCCTGCCACGCCGAAGGCACGGTGGTGCTTTCCCAAGTGTTCCATCCGGGCCGGGAAATCATGGAGTCCAGCGATGGGCTGTTGACGGTGGCCTGGTCCGCCTCGGCCTCGCCCAACGAGCGCTTCCGCGTGATGCCGCGCGCTCTGGACCAGGGGATGATCGACGAGATCGTCGCCGGCTACGGTGCCGCCGCCCGGCGCCTGTGCGCGGCCGGACTGGACGGCGTGGAGATCGTCGCCAGCCACGGCTACCTGCCCGCGCAGTTCCTCAACCCGCGGGTGAACCGCCGCGAAGACGGCTACAACGGCGACCTCGACGCCCGCCTGCGCTTCATCCGCGAAGTGATCCTGGCCGTGCGCGCCAACTGCCCCGACGACTTCATCGTCGGGATGCGCATCTCCGCCGACGAGCGTGACCCGGAAGGCCTGACCGAGGACGAATCCCTGGCAGCCGCGCTCGCCCTGCAAGGGCAACTCGACTACGTGCACCTGGTGGCCGGCACCTCGGCCTCGCTCGGCGGCGCCATCCATATCGTCCCGCCCATGGCCATCGAAGCCGCCTACCTGGCACCCACCGCCGGGAGCTTCAAGGCGCGGCTGGACATCCCGCTTTTCGTCACCGGGCGGATCAACCAGCCCCAGGAAGCCGAAGCCATCCTCGCCCGCGGCCAGGCCGACGTCTGCGGCATGACCCGCGCCCTGATCTGCGACCCGCAGATGCCCAACAAGGCCGCCGCCGGCCGCAGCGACGACGTGCGCGCCTGCATCGCCTGCAACCAGGCGTGCATCGGCCACTTCCATCGCGGCTACCCCATTTCCTGCATCCAGCACCCGGAAACCGGCCGCGAGCTGATCTATGCGCAAGCCAACCCGGCGACCGTGCGCAAGCGCGTGATGGTGGTGGGCGGTGGCCCGGCCGGCATGAAGGCCGCGGCCGTGGCGGCCCGGCGTGGCCATGAAGTGACCCTCTATGAGGCCGGCAACCAGCTCGGCGGTCAGGTGCTGCTGGCGCAGCTGCTGCCGCGTCGCGCGGAGTTCGGCGGCGCGGCCACCAACCTCCAGCGCGAAATGGAGCTGGCGGGCGTACAGGTCCTGCGCAATGTCCGCGTCGACCGCGCCCTGGTGGAGCGCGAGCGCCCCGATCTGGTCATCCTCGCCACGGGCGCCAGGCCCTACTGGCCGCCGTTCGAGCGCGGCGGCGAGCTGCAGGTGGTGGATGCCTGGCAGGTGCTGCGAGAGGAGGTGCAGCCGGGCCGCTCGGTGCTGGTCACCGACTGGCGCGGCGACTGGATCGCCCCCGGCATCGCCGAGCGCCTGGCGCGCAACGGCCACCAGGTGCGCCTCGCGGTGAACGGCACCCACTGCGGGGAGAACCTGCCGCTCTACGTGCGCGACCAGATGGCCGGCGAACTGCACAAACTGGGCATCCAGATCACGCCTTACGCCCGCCTCTACGGCTGCGACGACAACACGGTGTACATGATGCATTCCGCCAGTGGCGAGCCGATGCTGTTCGAAGACGTGGACACCCTGGTGCTCTGCCAGGGCCACCAGCCGGTGGACGACCTGGGCAGCGCGCTGGAAAGTCTGGTGGAGTTCCGCCGCATTGGCGACTGCCTGGCACCGCGCACGGCGGAAGAAGCCATCTACGAGGGATTGAAGGTCGCCTGGGATATCTGAGTGTCGCGGGGACTCGCGGCTGCCCTACAATGCCGCGATCCTGCGCCCCCATGGAGGGAACTATGAGCCCCAGCCTGCCATCGCCGAACGCTAACGCCGAGAGCCAGTTCCTCGGCACGCGAATCCGCGCGCTGCGCAAACGCCGGGGCCTGACCCTCACCGAACTGGCCGAGCAAAGCAAGCTCACCGCCGGCTACATCAGCCAGCTGGAACGCAACCTCGCCTTTCCGTCCATCCCCGCGCTGTTCAACATCGCGCAAAGCCTGGGCGTGACCATCCAGTGGTTCTTCGCCAGCGAGGCTCCCACCCGCGAAGCCGACCGTGGTTACGTCGTGCGCCGCAACGCCCGCACCAGCCTGCACTACGAGAACGGCATCACTGACGAACTGCTCAGCCCGCAACCGCTGCGCCAGCTGGAGATGCTCCACTCGCGCTTCCCGCCAGGTACCTACAGCGAAGAAAGCTACAGCCACGAAGGCGAAGAAGCCGGCTACGTGCTCAGTGGCGAATTCGAGCTCTGGGTCGGCGAGCGCCATTTTCACCTGCAGGAAGGCGACAGCTTCAGCTTCGCCAGCCGGGAACCGCACCGCTACGGCAACCCCGGCGAGAAGGACACGCTGATCCTCTGGGTCATCACCCCGCCGACGTTCTAGCCATCCGGCGTTCTTCTGTGTGCGAATTCATTCGCGAATGAATTCGCACAGGGCGTTGATCACAGCAGCCGCGCTATCCCATCCAGCAGCCGCTCCAGCGCTCCCTGATTGGCCTTGAGCACGCCCAGCCCTGCATCACGCATGGCCGCCGCGCAATCTGGCGCGGCCCAGAGCCCGCCGATCTGCGCGGCCAGTTCATCGGCATCCGCCACCTCGGCCAGCGCCCCGGCGTCCCGTAGCTGTGCGGCGATTTCGAGGAAGTTGAACAGGTGCGGCCCCGACAATACCGGCTTGCCCAGCGCCGCCGGTTCCAGCAGGTTGTGGCCGCCGTTAGGGACCAGGCTGCCGCCCACGAAGGCGATGTCCGCCAGCGCATAGAGGAACAGCAGCTCGCCCATGGTGTCGCCCACCAGAACCGCATCGGCTGCGGTCACCGGAGCGCCGGTCGAGCGGCGCACGGTCGCCAGCCCCTCGCGCCGACAGAGTTCGAACACCGGACCGAAGCGCTCCGGATGGCGCGGCACCAGGATCAGCAAGGCGTCGGGCCGTTGCACCAGCAGGCTCTTGTGGGCGGCGAGCATGATCTCGTCCTCGCCAGCGTGGGTGCTGGCGGCAATCCACACTGGCCGCGCCGCGGCGGCCCACTGCGCGCGCAGTTCCGCGGCACGGTGCACCAGCGCAGGGTCGATGTGCAGGTCGTACTTGATCGAGCCAGTCACGCCCACGCATTCCGGGCGCGCGCCGAGGGCACGGAAGCGTTCGGCTTCCGCCCCCGTCTGCACCGCGATCCAGCTCAGCTCGGCCAGCATGGGGGCTGTGAGCTTGCCGAAACGCGCATAACCCCGCGCGGACCGCTCGGACAGGCGGGCATTGGCCAGCACCACCGGAATGCCACGGCGGGCGCACTGGTGGATGTGGTTGGGCCAGAGTTCGGTTTCCATGATCACCGCCAGCTTCGGCCGCACCCGGTCGAGGAAACGCGAGGCCGCCCAGGGCAGGTCATAGGGCAGGTAGCAATGCTGCACCCGGTCGCCGAACAGGGCGCGGATGCGCTCCGAGCCGGTCGGCGTCATGCAGGTGATGGTGATGGGCAAGTCGGGATGACGTTCCAGCAGGGCACGCACCATGGGCGCAGCGGCGATGCTTTCCCCCACCGAGACGGCGTGCACCCAGATGCCGCCGGGCCTGATCGGTGGCAGGCCGAAGGCGAAGCGTTCGCCGATGCGGCGCGCATAGGCCGGCGCACGCCAGGCACGCCAGGCCAGGCGCAGGGCCACCAGCGGCAGGCCGAGATGGAACAGCAGGGTATAGAGGGTGCGATTCATGGGCGCGGAGCCTGGCCGATTTGGACGCGGATGATACCTCAGGGCTCGTTCAGCGGATTGTGCGAGCGCTCAGCCCATGGCCTGCAAATGCTCGGCAAGGCTATCGGCCAGCCAGAGCGCCGCCGGCCCCAGCGCCTCGTCACGGCGGCAGACCAGCTCCACCACCAGCGAGGGGGGCGTCCAGTCGCTGCGCAGTTCCACCAGCTGCCCCTGATAGGCCGGATACTGCGCCACATGGCGCGGCAGCCAGGCCCAGCCCAGGCCGCGCATCAGCAATTCCGCCATCACGTAGAAGCTGTCCGCGCGCCAGACCTGCGGGCCGATCTGCTCGCCACCGGGATAGCGACTGTCCTGGGGCGACATGAGGACCTGGCGGTGACGCGCCAGCTCGCGGCGATCGGCATAGGCCATGGCGGCCAGGGGATGGCTGGAACCGCACACGGTGACCATCTCGATGGTGCCCAGGCGCTGGCGCTCCAGGGCGTCGGGCATCTGCTCATGGTGGAACAGCAGCCCCAGGTCGGCGCGACGCTCCAGCAGCTTGCGCGCCACCTCGCCCTGGGCACTGGTGGTCAGCTGCACCTCCAGCAGCGGAAAAGCCTTGCCCAGGGCCTCCAGGCTGGCCAGCACCGGCTGATAAGGCATGGCTTCATCCTGGGCCAGGCGCAGGCGCGCCTCTTCGCCTTTCGCCAGCCCCAGGGCCTTGCCATCCAGGCGCTGGCACTGCCGCAGGACTTCCCGGGCCTCCTCCAGCAGGGCCATGCCCGCCGCCGTCAGGCGCGGCTGACGGCCGCTGCTGCGGTCGAACAGCTGCACCCCTAGATCCTCTTCGAGCATGGCGATGCCGCTGCTCACCGCCGACTGGGCGCGCCGCAGCCTGCGCGCGACCGCCGAGAAGGACTGGCCTTCGGCGACCGCAACGAACAGGCGGATCTGTTCCAGATTCCATTGCATGGCTAACAACCCATCTCAAAACCAGATGGGAAATGACTTTATCCCATCAGCCGGAAACTTAGAATTCGCGCCATTGCACAGGAGGGTCGACCATGACCGGCTATATCTATCTCGCCATCGCCATTGCCGCTGAAGTCGTCGCCACCACCTCGATGAAGGCCATCGACGGCATCAACAAGCCCCTGCCACTGATCCTGGTGATCGGCGGCTACACCATCGCCTTCTGGATGCTGACCCTGGTGGTGCGCAGCATTCCCGTGGGCATCGCCTACGCCATCTGGGCCGGGCTCGGCATCGTGCTGGTAAGCATCGCCGCGCTGGTGCTCTATCAGCAGAAACTGGATGCCCCCGCCGTGCTCGGCATGGGGATGATCGTCTCGGGGGTGGTTGTCATCCAGCTCTTTTCCAACAGCACCGGGCACTGATGAGAACCTGCTGCGCGTCGGCGATATTGCGCTAGCTCCAGCTCGCGCGGCTCTCGACACCTGCTGTAGGCCGGCATCACGACAGGGGCGCTATACTGCGCCCCTGTTTTTTTCAAGGCGCCTGCAACCCATGGCCGAATCCCTTTCCACTGATGTACTCATCCTGGGCGGCGGTATCGCCGGCCTGTGGCTCAATGCCCGCCTGCGCCAGCAAGGCTTCGCCACTCTGCTGGTGGAGAACCACAGCCTCGGCGGCGGGCAGAGCGTGAAGTCCCAGGGGATCATCCACGGCGGCGCCAAGTACGCCCTGCACGGCGCCCTGACCGGCGCCTCCGAAGCCATTGCCGACATGCCGCGGCGCTGGCGCGAGGCCCTGGCCGGCAGCGGCGAACTGGATCTGCGCGGCGTGCGCCTGCTCTCCGACGCCCACTATCTCTGGTCCCCCGGCACCCTGGCCGGCAATCTCACCAGCTTCTTCGCCAGCAAGGCGGTGCGTGGCCGCGTCGACCAGGTCAAGGGCGATGCCTTGCCGCCGGCGCTGCAACACCCGAAGTTCAAGGGCAAGGTCTACCGCTTGGCCGAACTGGTGCTGGACGTCCCCAGCCTGATCGCCCGCCTGGCGGAACTGGCCGGCGACAGCCTGCTCGCGGGCCGCGAAGTCGCTCCCCTGCGGGAAGACGGCCAGCTGGTCGGGCTGGTCATCGATGGCCGTGAAGTCCGCGCGCAACGCATCGTGCTGAGCGCCGGCGCCGGCAACCAGGCCTTGCTCGAAGCCCTGGGCCTCAGCCAGCCGGCCATGCAGCGCCGCCCGCTGCACATGGTGATGGTCAAGGCGCCCAGCCTGAAACCGCTGTACGCCCATTGCCTGGGTGGCGGGCCGAAGCCGCGCATCACCGTGACCAGCCACCCGGCCGCCGACGGCCAATGGGTGTGGTACCTGGGGGGCGACCTGGCCGAGGCCGACGGCGTGGCCCGCAACGAGGCCGAGCAGATCGCCGCGGCCGAGCAGGAGTTGCGCCAGTTGCTGCCCTGGATCGACCTCTCCGCCGCACAATGGGCGACCCTGCGGGTGGACCGCGCCGAGCCGGCCCAGAGCGGCCTGGTTCGTCCGGACAATGCCTTCCTCGCCGAGCAGGACCGCTTGCTGGTGGGCTGGCCCACCAAACTGGCCCTGGCCCCGGACTTCGCCGACCGCGTGCTGGCCGCCTTCGAACGCGACGGTCTGCGCCCTTCGGCCAATCCGCCGCTGCCCGCCCTGCCCCGTCCGACGGTGGCGCAACCGGCCTGGGAGGAACTGCTGGGATGAACGAGTTGCACGATCTGCACCGCCCCTTGGGCAGCACCGGCCTGATGGTTTCCCCACTGGGCCTGGGAACCGTCAAGCTCGGCCGCGACCAGGGCGTGAAGTACCCCAGCGGCTTCACCATTCCCGACGACGCCGAGGCCCGGCAGCTGCTGGCCCTGGCCCGCGACCTCGGCATCAACCTGATCGACACCGCGCCAGCCTATGGCCGCAGCGAGGAGCGCCTCGGCCCGCTGCTGCGCGGCCAGCGCCAGGACTGGGTGATCGTCAGCAAGGTGGGCGAAGAGTTCGAGGACGGCCTCTCCCGTTTCGACTTCAGCCCCGAACACACGCGCTTCTCCGTCGAACGCAGCCTGAAACGCCTGGAAACCGACTTCATCGACCTGGTGCTGGTGCACTCCGATGGCAACGACCTGGCCATCCTGCGGGACAGCGGTGTCTACGAGACCCTTGCCGAGCTCAGGCAGGCCGGCAAGATCCGCGCCTTCGGCCTCTCCGGCAAGACCGTGGACGGCGGTCTCCTGGCCCTGGAACAGGGGGATTGCGCCATGGTCACCTACAACCTCAACGAACAGGGCGAGAAGCCGGTACTCGACTTCGCGGTGCAGCGGAACAAGGGCATCCTGGTCAAGAAAGGCCTGGCCAGCGGCCATGCCTGCCTCGACGCCGGCGTGGACCCGGTCCGCGCCAGCTTCGAACTGATCTTCGGTCATCCCGGGGTGACCAGCGCGATAATCGGGACCATCAATCCGCTGCATCTGTCCCATAATGTCGCGACGGCCGCCGCCGTAATCGGAGCCCATCGCCACTAGCCGACCCCTGGTCCAGGAGCCGACATGCCGCGAATCCTCGCCCGCAAGGATCCCAGTGCGTTCAAGACCCTCCCGCTGCATGTCGAAGCCAGCGCCGACGCCCTCAGCTACCAGAGCCTGGGGCTGCCGCTGAACTTCACCCAGATGCTGGAAAGACGCCGCCCCGTCCGGGTGAACGACAACCAGCGCTTCGCGGTGGAACTGGCGAACCTCGGCGTGTCGGTGCGGCTGACCCTGGCGCTGCAGGGGCGCGACTACTGGCTGCTGGTGCGCCAGCGCCGGCAGGATCGCGGCGATACCGTGCTCAAGCTGATCTCCGGCTACGTACCCGCCCACGAGCTGAACCTGCCGTTGCTCACCGCCATTCAGGAAGTCGCCGAGGAATGCCTGATCGAGACGCCGGAAGGCTGGCTCGCCGGGCGTTTCGGCGACACCTGGCTGCCAACCCCCTACCAGCGGCAACTGCGCTATCGCGAAACCCACCATTTCCGTCTCAGCCCGCTGTCCGGCGCCGCACGCCCGGTGAGCAACGGCAAGCTGACGCTGCTGGAGCGCCCCGAGGCCTATGTGCACCTGCCCACCGCTTCCCTGCAACTGGTCTACGACCTGCGTCTGGAGCTGCCGAAGGATTGCCACCAGATCAGCCTGTTCCACGTGGATGAAGTCCTGCAGGACGGCCAGCTGGTGGCCTGCCTGGAACGGCGCCGGCCCGATATCTACCTGCTACCGCTGCATCAGGGCCTGCCCACCGGCGAACTGCTGACCCTGCGCAACGGCGAGTTCAAGGCCGCCAGCACCCGTGGCGTCTGGCTTTCGGAGAGTTTCGCCGAGCAGGATGGCTGGCTGGTACACGAGGAGCGCGTGCGCTGGCGGGACTGGATCAACCGGCTGCCCCCTCACGGCAGGAAAAACAGCCGAATGGCCTGCTAGCCACCTGACATCAAATGTAAAAAAATCATTAGAATCCATGCGCCCCGGTTCGCATGGACGCCCTGATGCTGTTCAACTCCTACATCTTCGTATTCCTTTTCCTGCCCATCTGCCTGCTGGGCTACTACACCCTGATCAACCGCCGCCTGCTGGAACCGGCACTGACCTGGCTGGTGCTCTGCTCCCTGTTTTTCTACGGCTGGTGGAACCCGGTGTACATCTCGCTGCTCGTCGCCTCGATGCTGAGCAACTTCCTGCTGGGCCGACTGATCAGCCGTCAGCAGGAATGGCGCAAGCCCCTGCTGGTCTTCGGCATCGCCGGCAACCTCGGCGTCCTCGGTTACTTCAAGTACTGCGACTTCTTCATCGGTACCTTCAACAGCCTCAGCGGCAGCGACTTCAACCTGCTGCACATCGTTCTGCCACTGGGCATTTCCTTCATCACCTTCCAGAAGATCGCCTTCCTCGTGGATGCCTACAAGGGCAAGACCCACGAGTACAACCTGCTGCACTTCTGCCTATTCGTGACCTTTTTCCCTCAATTGCTGGCCGGCCCCATCGTTCACCATCGCGAACTGATCCCGCAGTTCGTCAGGCTGGAGAACCTGCAGAAGGTCTCGAGCAACCTGGGTATCGGTCTCAGCATCTTCCTGGTCGGCCTGTTCAAGAAGACCGTGCTGGCCGACGGCGCGGCGGCCCACGCCAACCCGGTGTTCGACGCCGCCGCCAATGGCGCCACCCTGACCCTGCTGGAAGCCTGGGGTGGCTCACTGGCCTACAGCCTGCAGCTGTATTTCGACTTCTCCGGCTATTCGGACATGGCCATCGGCCTGGCCCGGATGTTCGGCGTGGTCCTGCCGCTGAACTTCTTCTCCCCCTACCGCGCCCGCAACATCTCCGAGTTCTGGCGGCGCTGGCATATCACCCTGTCGCGCTTCCTGCGGGACTACCTGTACATCCCCCTGGGCGGCAACCGCAGCGGAGAAGCCCGGCGCCTGCTCAACCTGATGATCACCATGTTGCTGGGAGGCCTCTGGCATGGCGCCGCCTGGACCTTCGTGGTCTGGGGCGGCCTGCATGGTGCCTACCTGGTCATCCACCGGTCCTGGGAGCGCCTGACCGCGCCGTTGCAACGCTTCGCCGCGTGGCGCATCGGCTTCACCCCGCTGGCCTACCTCTTGACCTTCCTCAGCGTGATGGTGGCCTGGGTGTTCTTCCGCGCCACCAGCTTCGACGCGGCCTGGGCGGTACTGCAGGGCATGGCAGGGTTCAACGGGATCAGCCTGCACCCCGATAGCGCGGGCCTCGCCGAAAAACTCCGCAGCCTGGGCCTGTCGGTCGACGTGAGCCTCTACGCCACCCGCCTAGTGGGCAAGGACACCCTGAACTGGGTCGTCACCCTGCTGCTGATCGCCACCTGCCTGCCCAACACCGCCCAGGTGTTCTCCCGTATCGGCCCGGCGCTGGACGAGTACTCGCGCCCCGAGCGCTACCAGGGTCGCCTGCGCTGGAACCCGACTCGTCGCTGGGCCATGACCATTGCCTCGCTGGGACTGATGGGCGTGCTCTACATGAGCCAGGTCAGCGAATTCATCTATTTCCAGTTCTGAGGTCCGGATGCGCTCCTATACCCGTACACTGCTGTTGCTCAGCGCGCTCCTGCTGGCCGGCAATACACTGCTGGTGCTCTTCGCCGACCCACTGAACCTGTTCGGCCTGGCGCGCATCCAGGGGGTCAACGCGTTCAAGAACACCTACAGCGACTACACCCGGATCGCCAAGCCGATCCAGGTCGAGTGGACCGAACCCCAGCGCCTGGTGCTGGGCTCGTCCCGCGCCGAACTCGGTCTGCGCCCCGGCAACCCCAGCTGGGCGGCGGCCCACCCCGGCGCCAGCTTCAACGGAGCCCTCAGCGGCGCCAGCATCGGCGAGCTGCGCGACAGCCTCGCTCATGCCATCCGCACCGCCCGGCCGCGCAGTGTGGTGCTGGGCATCGACTTCTTCATGTTCGGCGCCGGCAAACCGGGCAGCTACAGCTATCCGCAGCTGCTCGCCGGCCCGCAGGATGGCCCCATCAGCCTGGCCGAGCGTCGCCTCGAGCAACTGCGCCTGACTCTGTTCAGTCCGGCAATGAGCCGCGCGAGCATCCGCACCCTGCGCAAGCAGAAGCCCATCGACGATGAGTTCCATCCAGACGGCCAGCGCAGCAACGCCCGCGAGCTGCTCAAGCTGATGGAGGATGGCTACGAAGGCGCCTTCGTGCGCTTCGAGGAAGGCTTCTCCCACAGCACCTGGACAGCCTGCCGGGACAATCGCTTCGGCTACGGGCGCAGCGGCGACAGCACCCTTGAGCGCTACCAGGACATGCTGCGCATGGCGCGCGACGCCGGGGTGGAGCTGAAGATCTTCATCTCGCCGATCCATGCTCGACTGCTGGAAACCCTGGACGCCACCCAGCTCTGGCCCGCCTTCGAACAATGGAAGCGTGACGTGGTGGCCGCCACCGAGGCGGTCAACCTCGAGGCCCCGGACAAGGCCCTGCTCCAGGTCGTGGATTTCAGCGGCTACCACCGCTACAGCGAAGAGCCCGTACCCACCGCGGCCCGTGTGGAAATGCGCTGGTACCTGGATTCCTCCCACTACCACGAGCGCCTGGGTGACCTGGTACTCGAACAGCTCTTCAGCGGCCTGCGGGGCGAGGACGGCCAGTTCGGCGTCGCCCTCTCGAGCGATGGTCTGGACCGGCATCTCGGGCTTATTCGCGAAGCCCGCGACCGCTACCGTGCGGCGAATGCCGGACAGTACGACAAACTCGCGGCAATCGCCCGGGAGCAACTCGCACAGCGCCAGCGGTCGGGCGAGCAGTGCCGCTACCCAGGGAACCTGCCAGCAGCGACCACGCTCTGACCCCGCGCCGGGCTACCTGACCCTGCCCGGCAGGACAAGGTAACCGGGATGGCACTAGCCGCCGGCAAGGGCACCTATGAGCGGGGATGAGGTGAGCGACTGGTAGCGCCGTCAGTCGTGCGGGATCAGAGCAACGCGCGGTCCCAGCGAATCCCCTGCTTGACCACGCGCGCGGGTACTCCGGCCACCACGCAGTTGCCTTCGTCGAAGGCACGACTGACCACTGAACAGGCGCCCACCACGGACTCCGAGTGCAGCACGGTGCCCTTGAGGACCTGTACGTCGCGGCCGATCCACACACGGTCGCCGATGCGTACATCGCGGGACGGATTCAGTCGCTGGCCGGTCTGCGCATCGAGGATGGAATGCTTGTCGCCGGTACGGATCAGGATATCGGTGGACAGCATGCAGTCGCGGCCGATATCGATGCTGGAGGCTTCGTCCACCAGCAGGTAGGCGCCTTCCACCGTAGTATCTTCGCCGATGCGGATGTGCTGGCCGCTGGTGTTGCGCAGGTAGATCTTGCCCGAGCTGAAGCGCACGCGCGGACCGATCTCGATCAGGTTGTCGTGGCCATCGAGGCGGATCTCGCAATGGGTAAGCTGGACGCCCTCCCCCACCACCAGGCGATTGTTTCGCCCACCAAGCTTGACCGTGATCTTCTTCATCTGCCGCTGGGCGCTGACGGGGAGCTCCAGGCGGTTGCCAGACTTGATCTTGAAACGGTTCTTGTAGGCGAGATTGCGCAGGTAGAGATAAAGCTTCTCGAACATTGGGGCGGGCTCAGGATCTATCCAGGATCTTGTTGACGATGGCAGTGGTGGAGCTGTTCTCCACCAGCCCCAGCACCCGCACTTCACCGCCATAGGCACGGACGATGTCGGCGCCGACCACCTGGTCGATGCCGTAGTCGCCGCCCTTGACCAGCACGTCGGGTTTGACCTGGCTCAGCAAGCGCTCCGGAGTGTCCTCAGCGAAGCTCACCACCCAGTCCACGGCACCGAGGCCCGCCAGGACGGCCATGCGGCGGTCAACGCTGTTGATCGGGCGGCCAGGCCCCTTGAGACGGCTTACCGAGGCGTCGTCATTGACTGCCAGCACCAGGCGGTCGCCCTGGGCACGGGCCTGTTCCAGGTAGGTCACGTGGCCAGCATGGAGGATATCGAAGCAGCCGTTGGTGAAGACGATCTTCTCGCCATGGGCGCGGGCATCCTCGATGGCCAGCAGCAGCTGGTCGAGGCTCAGCACACCGCGCTCGGAGCCCTGCTCGCGCTGTACGGCACGGCGCAGTTCCGGGGCGCTGATGGCCGCGGTACCGAGCTTGCCGACCACGATGCCGGCGGCGAGGTTGGCCAGGGCCACGGCCTGCGGCAGTTCTTCGCCTGCAGCCAGGGCGGCGGCCAGGGTGGAAATCACGGTGTCGCCGGCGCCGGTGACATCGAACACTTCACGGGCGCGGGCAGGCAGGTGCAGCGGGGGATGGCCGGGACGCAGCAGGGTCATGCCGTGTTCGCCACGGGTAACCAGCAGGGAGCCCAGTTCCAGCTCCTGCATAAGGCCGGCGCCCTTGGTGACCAGATCGGCCTCGTCGGCACAACGGCCGACGATGGCTTCGAATTCGCTAAGGTTCGGCGTGATCAGGCTGGCACCGCGATAGATGCTGAAATCCTTGCCCTTGGGGTCGGCCAACACCGGAACGCCGCGGCGGCGAGCGGCCTGGATCAGCGCCTGGTGGTTCTTCAGCGCGCCCTTGCCGTAGTCGGACAGCACCAGCACCCGGGCCTGGGGCAGCAGGCGCTCGACTTCAGCGGCCAGCGCCTCGGCATTGGTCTCGAAGGCTTCTTCGAAGTCCATGCGCAGCAATTGCTGGTGGCGGCTCATGACGCGCAGCTTGACGATGGTCGGCTGCTCGGCAAGGCGCTGGAAATGCACATCCACGCCCGCGGCGTTGAGGCTGTCGGTCAGGCTGTCGGCGGCTTCGTCGATGCCGGTGATCCCCACCAGCATGGCCGGCGCCCCGAGGGCGGCGATGTTCAGCGCGACGTTGGCGGCGCCACCGGGACGGTCCTCGATCTGCTCCACCTTGACCACGGGCACCGGCGCTTCGGGCGAAATGCGCGAAGTGCCGCCATGCCAGTAGCGGTCAAGCATGACGTCGCCCACCACCAGAACGGGGGCCTGATCGAATCGGGGCATGGACAGCTTCATGGAGTCTCCGGACGTCAAAATCGGCGCGGATCATACCATAGCAGGTCAGTCGGACTGACCCACCCGATCCGACGCAGGGCGCACCCAGAACAGCTCGTGGCGGCGCACCGCCTTGCGGAAGAAGTCATCCTGGCCGACCTCCGGCCAGCGCCGCCCGGCGAGCAGCCACTGGATCACCCGACGCAGACGCTTCCTGAGCGGCAGGGGTGTCTGCAGATCGTGCTGCATGGCCAGGGCCTGGGCCTTGTCCATGCGCGCGCCGGCCCCCAGCACCGGGCTCCACAAGCCATCCGCCGGCAGCGGTTCCAGGCGCGGCGGCAGGGCGATGCCGTTGCCGGCCGGCCCCATGGGCCAGCGGTCGTTGTCGTAGAGGTGATTGGCGTAGAGCAACTGCACCTCGGGCTTCCAGCCGCTGCGCGCGATGGCCTCGCCCAGGGCGCGGCTGGCGTGAATGTGGTCCGGATGTGGGTCCAGCTCGGGGTGCGGCACCACCAGCACTTCAGGGCGGAAGTGCTTGAGCAGGGCGGACAGATCGCCCACCAGGTTGCTCCAGCTCGGCACCCCGTCCCGGTCACCCGGCAGTGCCAGCGGATTGAAGCGTCGCACGCTGCGGATATCGCAATCACCCGACTCCCGGGAGGCGAAGGCCTTTCCCGGCTCCGCCGCCATCGCCGCCAGCTGCAAGCAGTAGTACCCCAGCTGCACGCAGCGATTGGCCGGCACGCCGCCCCACAGGGGTACCGCCAGGCTGCTCCAGCTGCGCAGACGCCCTTTCAGGCGCGCCGCGGAGGCCTTGTCGAGGCCCATCCGACGGTAGTTGTGCGCCTCGATCTCGCCCTGGGTGAGCGTGACGATACTGACCTCGGCACAGCGGCTGTAAAAGCCGAAGGCCGCCAGCTCGGCGTCATCGGCGTGGGGAGCGACGATCATCACGCGCCGCGCCGCATAGTCCGGGTTGTCGAAGGCATACAGCCGCACCTCGGGCCGCAGATGACAGAAACGACCGCGCAGACGCAGCCGCCCCTCGCGCAAGGCCGGCAACAGACCGGACAGATTGAGGTAACGCAGGCCCCGCACGCCACGCTCGAAGTCCTGGCGATCCACAAATCGGCCATCGTCAATCAGTACGTGGGGGTCCAGCCAGCGCCCCAGCCAGGAGCTGCGGATTTCAATGGCGAGCACCAGGGTGTCGGCGCGGGCCGGCAGCTGGCTTGGCTCCAGCTGCAGCGCCCGATTGTGGATAACACCCGGAACACCGGGCACGGAACCGGGGAAGTCGTAGCGATAGTCCTGCCTGGGCGAATAGAAGAGGTGGTCGGCGAACCAGGCCTCGTGGGCGATCCAGGCCAGCACCAGCAACACCGGCAGGCTGTTCCAATTGCCGAACCAGTCCAGCGCCGCCAGAACCAGCAATGCCACGACCATGAATATGCGCTTGCTGCGCCGGTGTCGGCGCAGCAATTGCTGCTTGCGTGTTTCCATTCACTTACACCCGATATGCAGCGATCCGGTTGCACCAGCGATCCTTGTATTCGCGGTCCGCCCGCCCGAAGGAGTAACGCAGTGCCTTGCCCCCGGCCCGCGCGTCTGCCCAGGCTGCCTGGGTGTTGATGAAGCTCAGGACGCTTCCCGGACTGAGGTGATGCGCTCGAGGATCGACGCCGCCATTGACGTACTCGTAACTGATCCAGTCTGGCGACTCGACCCTGTACAGCACCTGAACGGCGACGGGGACACCATCGAGCAGGAGCAGGCACCCCCCGAGAAACTCGCGCAACAGGCCGAACACCTCGGTCAGGTTGGCCTTGCCCGGCACCTCGAAGCCCCAGCGCCGTTCGAACAATTCGCTATAGATGGCGGCCAGCTCGGCGGGGGCGAAGTCCGCCACGGGTTGCACCACGCCGCCGGCCTCCTCGAAGAGGCGAAGCTCTCGGCGCTGGTTGTAGCGGAACTTCTTCGACAGCTCTTCGGGCGCCCGCGCCATGGCCAGTTGCTCGCCCTGGGCACGCAGGCCGCTGAACGCGGAGCGGTTAAGCTCGGAGAGGTAGGCTGCTTGATGGCGCAACCTGATGCCGGAGCCTGGCGCAGCGGGCAGGATGACTTCGGCATTGCCCAGGTCGAAGAGGTTGCGCATTCCCCTGCGCTTCAGCTCGCGCCGGGAAAGCGCCAGGCTCCGCCCCCAGGTGGGAATCGCGGCCCTGAGTTCATCGCCCACCCGGAATCCGAGGTAGCGCAGCGGAATTCCGGCCAGCGCCGACAAGCGCTCGACGACCTGCGGGTGGGTGATGACACTGCCGCCAAAGCGGTCCCACACGCGTCGATAGGTGCCGGCATCGACCGGCTCCCATCCACGCTCCCGGTAAAACCTGAATCTGTTAAGCAAAACCTTACCCTGCCAGGCAACCGCCCGGCCCTTCCCTGTTATCTGGTTGCCGCCGGCTCAGCTCGCCTCCGGCTGGGTCTCCTCGGCGAACTGATTGGCATGCAGACGGGCGTAGTAGCCGTTCATGGCCAGTAGCTCGGCATGGCTGCCGCGCTCGACGATGCGCCCCTGATCCATGACCAGGATCAGGTCCGCCTTCTCGATGGTGGAAAGGCGGTGGGCGATGACCAGTGTGGTACGGCCATCCATCACGCGGTCCAGCGCAGCCTGGATGTGCCGTTCGGACTCGGTATCCAGGGCCGAGGTGGCCTCGTCCAGCACCAGCACCGGCGCATTTTTCAGCAACGCGCGGGCGATCGCCAGGCGCTGGCGCTGGCCGCCGGAGAGCAGCACGCCGTTTTCGCCGACCTCGGTGTCGAAACCTTGCGGCAGCTTGTCGACGAACTCCTTGGCGTAGGCCGCCTCGGCAGCCCGCTCGACGTCCTCGCGCGGCGCACCGGCGAGATCGCCGTAGGCGATGTTGTTGGCCACCGAGTCATTGAACAGGGTCACCTGCTGGGTCACCAGGGCGATATGGCGACGCAGGTTGCGCAGGCGGTATTCCTCGATATCGACGCCATCCAGCAGGATCTGCCCCTGCTCATGGTGGTAGAAACGCGGAATGAGGTTGGCCAGGGTTGACTTGCCACTGCCCGAACGCCCCACCAGGGCGACCATCTGGCCGGGGGCAGCCTCGAAGCTGATGTCCTGCAGGACCGGCTTGTCGGTGCCGGGATACTGGAAGCTGAGGTTGCGGACTTCCAGGCGGCCACCGACCCGCTCACGCTCCACGGTGCCACGATCCACCTCGGTCTCTTCGTCGAGTTGCTCGAAGATGCTTTCTGCACCGGCGACGCCGCGCTGCACGGTGGAACTGACTTCGGAGAGCTGGCGGATCGGTTTCGGCAGCAAGCCGGCGGCAGTGATGTACGCCACCAGATCGCCAGCACTCGCATCACCACGCAGGAAAAGCACGAGGAACATCAGGGCTGCCATGCCGGCGTAGATCACCAGTTGCAGCATCGGGGTGTAGACGGCGGAGGTCTTGGTCATCCGCAGCTGCTTGCGGGTGTTTTCTTCGCTGGCTTTCCTGAAGCGGCCGGATTCGTACGGCTCGCCGCCAAAGCTGCGTACCACGCGATAGCCCTGGATGGTTTCGGAGGCCACATGGGTCACGTCGCCCATCGCCACCTGGATCTTCTTGCTCTGTTTGCGGAATTTCTTGCTGGCGCTGCTCACCATCAGGGCGATCAGCGGCAGGATGGCGACCATCACCAGGGTCAGCTTCCAGTTCATCCACAGCAGGTAGCCGAACAGGAAGACCACGGTGAGCCCTTCGCGGATCACCACCTTGATGGCATCGGTCGCCGCGCCGGTGACCATGGTCACGTTGAAGGTGATGCGCGAGATCAGATGTCCCGAGTTGTGGTTGTCGAAATAGCGGTTCGGCAGGGTGAGCAGACTGTCGAACAGGGCCAGGCGCAGGTCGTGCACCAGTCCGAGGGAAACCTTGGCCAGGAAGTAGTTGCCCAGATACGACCCCAGCCCCTGCCACGCGGCGATCAGGATGATCAGCAATGGAACCGCCTGCAGCAATTTCATGTCCTGCAGGTAGGGAACGCCCGGGAACAGCACGGCGTCCGGATTGCTCAGGCCATCCACGAAATATTTGAGGATGCCCGCCAGCATCGGCTGGGTGGAGGCGAAGATGATGTAACCGATGATGCTGACCAGGAACATCCAGATATAGGGGCGGACGTAGCCCAGCAGACGAAAGTAGATCTTGAGGCTGGAGGGCCGGGAAACTTCAGGATGCTGATCGGACATGCGCTCACGCGTCGACGTTGGCGAAAGGTTGCAAAGCTTATCACAGCGCAGCCGCCCCCTCGCCGCGGATGCTAAGATGCCAGCCTTTTGCAGCGTATTACCGGTCCAGACAGTGCAATCCATCCCCATGCTTTCCAGGCTCGCAGCGCCTTCCATTTCCCAATTCGTCGTACGTCGCTGGTTGGTGCTGGGTTACCTGGCCTTGCTCACCGGACTGTTCTGGCTGGCCAACAGCAGTCTCTACACCAAGGTCTTCTACGGCCTGATGGCTTTCCCCGCATTGCTGGCGCTGGTGTACAACCCGCGCCGGCTGGGCGATCTGGTCCGCGAGCCGATGCTGCTGGCCTTCCTGGCCCTTTCCGCCTGGCTCCTGCTCAGCCTGACCTGGTCGGGAACCGAAGATGATCCGGGGGGACTGGCCAAACGCCCGCTGTACGTTTTCATGCTCTTTGCCAGCTGCACCCTGATCGCCCTGGAAGACCGGGAATTGCTGCTCAAGGCGCTGAAGGCGGGCGCTGCGCTGGCGACCGTGGCCGCGCTGGTCAGTCTGGCTTTCTATCTCATGAAGCCTCCGCCGGGCTGGCGCCTGATCGGTATCGGGGCGCTGCGCAACCCGCTGCTGACCTCTCACGTATTCGGCATGTTCTGCGCTTACTGGATAGCCGTCTGGCTGACCCGGGACATCCAGCGTGACTGGATTCCGATCCTGCTCTGCGTGCCGCTCCTGATCGCACTGATGGCAACGGGCTCCCGCACACCCTTGCTGGCGCTCGCCCTGGTGAGCGTCTGGATGCTGATCATGACGCCGCGCCGGGCGGTCTACCTCATGGCGGCGGGCGTGGTCCTCATGGCTGCCAGCTTCTTCGCATTCCCGGAGCTGCTGTTGAAACGTGGAGTATCGTTCCGTCCACAACTCTGGAGCGATGCGTTCAGCCAGGCGATGCAACATCCCTGGTTCGGCCATGGCTTTGACAGCCGCTTCACTTTCCATGCGAAGGGTCTCGGCATAAGCATGAGCGACCCACACAACGTCGAACTCGCCGTATTGCTGGAGCTGGGGCTGGTCGGGCTGCTGCTCTGGCTGATGATGTACGGCTTCGGCATCTGGCGTTGTTTCAGCCAGCGCCAGCACAAGGGCTTCACAGTCGCATCGGCAATGCTCGTCTACGGCATCGGCGCAGGCCTCACGGAAGGCAGCAGTTTCCTCTCGCGGCCGAACGAAAGCTGGTTCCTGATCTGGATCCCGCTTGCGCTGGTCGCCGCCTTGTCCATCAGTCAACGAGCCCTGGATAAGCGATGAAGACTCTGAACGAGGCGCAGCTCGATGCACTTCTGCTCGGCGCCCAGACCATCGAAGAAGACGGTCTTGGACTGAAAGTCGCGCGCCTGTCCGACGGCAACTTCCTCAAGCTCTATCGGCGCAAGCGACTGCTTTCGTCCGCACTCTGGCAGCCTCCGGCCACAACCTTCGCGCGCAACGCGGAACGCCTGAATCGCCTGGAAATACGGGCCCCTGATGTGATCGAGGTGCTGAGCATTCCTGAACGCCAACTCAGCGGTGTGCTCTATCAGCCATTACCCGGCGAAACCTTGCGCAACCATTGGCAACAGGTTCCCGAGCAGCAGCGGGCGAGTTCGGTGGAAAAATTCGGGAGATTTCTGGGCGATTTACACAGCAAAGGCGTATATTTTCGCTCGCTGCATCTGGGCAATGTATTGCAATTACCGGATGGCCGATTCGGACTGATCGATCTGTCTGATATGCATATAAGCGGTCGCCCATTACCTCGCTGGAAACGCAAGCGCAACGTACGCCACATGCTCCGCTACCAGCAGGATGCCCAGTGGCTGGCGCACCGCCACGTGGCCGACCTGCTCCGTGGCTACGCCGAAAGCGCCGGGACCGTTGCCGCGAAAACCCTGGAAAGCGCCATTGGCGTGCAACGCCGCAACTCCCCCCAAGATTCGTCGAAGACATCATGAGCCTGATCAAGCTGATCGACTTCCGCACCTTTTCCGACCCCAGAGGAACACTGGCAGTCGTCGAGGGCGGCCTGGACGTGCCTTTCGAAATACGCCGCGTCTATTACCTCTATGGCCTGAGCGGCGATCTCCGGCGCGGTTTCCACGCCCACCACGAACTGGAGCAGATCGCCATCTGCCTGAACGGCAGCTGCAGCATCCTGCTGGACGACGGCCGACGCAAGGAAACCCTGCGCCTCTCCTCGCCGCACCAGGGGCTGCGCATCGAACGCATGGTCTGGCACGAAATGTTCGAGTTCTCCCCCGACTGCGTGCTGATGGTGCTGGCCAGCGAGCACTATGACGAAGCGGACTACATCCGCGACTACGAGCAGTTCCTCGCCGAGGTGGAAAATGCCGCAGGTCCATGAACTGGCGGAGGTGCACAGCACCAGCATCGGCCACGGCACCCGCGTCTGGCAGTACGCGGTGATCCTGGCGGGCGCCCGCATCGGCGCCAATTGCAACATCTGTGCGCACACCCTCATCGAGAACGATGTGGAGATCGGCGACCGGGTCACCCTCAAATCGGGGGTCTTCCTCTGGGATGGCATGCGGGTCGCCGACGACGTGTTCATCGGCCCCAATGCCACATTCGCCAATGACCCCATGCCGCGCTCGAAGGTCTACCCAGAACGCTTCCTGCAAATCCGCCTCGAACGCGGCGCCTCCATCGGCGCCAATGCAACGGTGCTGCCGGGCGTGACCATCGGCGAATACGCCATGGTGGGCGCCGGTGCGGTGGTGACCAGGGATGTCCCCGCCCGTGCAGTAGTTGTCGGCAATCCTGCGCGCATCCTGCGCTTCCTGGACGATCATGATTCCATTCCTCGACCTTAAGGGCATCAACGCCGAACTCCGCGACGAATTGCTGGAGGCCTGCGCCCGCGTCATCGACTCCGGCTGGTACATCTCCGGCAGTGAACTGCGCGCCTTCGAGCAGGAGTACGCAGCCTACTGCGGCTCCCGCCACTGCATCGGCGTGGCCAACGGCCTCGACGCCCTGACCCTGACCCTGCGCGCCTGGATCGAGCTCGACCGCCTGCGCGAAGGGGACGAGATCATAGTCCCGGCCAACACCTACATCGCGACCTTGCTGGCGATCACCGAGAACGGCCTGGTCCCGGTACTGGTGGAGCCCGACGACACCAGCTTCAACCTGTCGCCCCGCTCGGTGCGCGCCGCGCTCACCAGACGCACCCGCGCGATCCTGCCGGTGCACCTCTACGGCCGCCTGGCGGATATGCCAGAGCTGATGAAGATCGCCGAACAGCACGACCTGCTGGTGCTCGAGGATGCCGCCCAAGGCCACGGCGCCAGCCTGGACGGGCGCAAGGCCGGCAACTGGGGCAACGCCGCGGGCTTCAGCTTCTATCCCGGCAAGAACCTCGGCGCCCTCGGCGACGCCGGCGCCGTCACTACCTCCGACGATGAGCTGGCGGAAACGCTCCAGGCGCTGCGCAATTACGGCTCCCACGTGAAGTACCGCAACCTCTACCAGGGCCTCAACAGCCGCCTGGACGAGATCCAGGCAGCCATGCTGCGGGTGAAGCTCAAGCACCTGGACGAGCAGACCGCGCAACGCCGCCGGATCGCCCGCCGCTACCTGGACGAGATCGACAACGCCGCCATCCGCCTGCCGGACTGGCAGCGCGAGGAAGAGCACGTCTGGCACCTGTTCGTGATCCGCAGCCAACAGCGCGACCAGCTGCAGAAGCAGCTGGACAAGGCCGGCGTGCAGACCATGATCCACTACCCGATCGCGCCCCATAAGCAGAAGGCCTACTCGGAGCTCAACCATATCGAGCTGCCGATCACCGAGCGGATCCACGAAGAGGTCCTCAGCCTGCCCATGGACCCGGGCATGAGTCCCGAGCAGGTGGACCGCGTGATCGAAGCCGTCAACCAGGCCCGCCCCTGAACCGGCGTCCATGAAGAAGATCCGCAAGCACGGCTGGCGCAAGGGACTCAGCCTCTATCTGTTCAAGGCCGTGCAGCGGATCCGCGTCCTCCACTACCGCCTGCTCTCGGAAAACACTCCTCGGGAGATGCGCGGACGCCTCAAGCAACCCGCGCTCTTCTGCGGCCAGGGGGAAATCCTCATCGGCAAGTCCAGCATCGGCGTCTGGCCTTCCCCCTTCTTCCTCAACGGCTACGCCCATATCGAGGCGCGGGAACCTGGGGCGCGGGTCCGCATCGGCCAAGGCTGCCACATCAACAACAACGCGGTGCTGATCGCCGAACGCAACAGCATCAGCATCGGCGACAACACCCTCATCGGCCACGGCTTCTCGGCCTACGACTCCGACTTCCATCGGCTGGAACCCCATCTGCGCAGCTCGGGCCAGCATGAAGGCAAGGACGTGGACATCGGCAACAACGTATTCATCGGCGCCAATGTCACGGTGCTGAAGGGCGTCACCATCGGCGACAACAGCGTCATCGCCAATGGTTCGCTGGTGAACCGGGACATCCCGGCCAACGTGATCGCTGGCGGGGTGCCGGCGAAGGTGCTGGGGCCCCTGCCCGACTGATCAGTCGCGGGGCTTTCGTGCGGGCTGGAGGTAGCGGCCGACGGCGCGCAGGGTCTTGAGATTCCAGTAACGCCAGGGCAACTGGCCGAACAGTTCCCGGGCCAGCGGCTTGTCATCACGGGCGCACTTGAGCAGCATCGAATTGATGAAGCGCGCGCAAACCTCACCGTAAGCCGGATGATCGCTGAAGATGGCGTAGGTCTTCAGCACGTTGTCGATCATGAAGCGCAGGTTCTTGTAAGTGTTGTGCTCGTGGGTCCGGTACTGGGCCAGCACCTCGTCCATGATGTCGATCACGTAGCCGGCGCGGGTGATCTTCAGCTTCATCAGCAGGTCTTCGAGACGAATCTCCGGATCGTAGCCCCCCACCGCCTCGATGGCTTCACGGCGGAACAACATGGTGGGCGCGGGCGCCCCCGGCTTGCGGTCGAGGAAGATGTCATCGAAGTCGAGCCGGCGCGCCGGGCGCAGCTTCTGCTTGGGCCTCACACGACCGGCCTCGTCGATGGTCTCGACATTGCCGGCGCAGATGCCCACTTCCGGCCTGCCCTGCATACGGGCGACCTGCAGCGCGAGTCGCTCGGGGCGCATGATGTCGTCCGAACCGAACGGCGCGATCAGACTGCCTTTCGCGCGGGCGATCGTCTCGTTGAGGGTGCGCGACAGCCCCTTGTTTGCCTGGGCGAGGAAATCGAAGCCGTGCTTCTCCTGGAGCTTGCGGATGCGCGCAACGCTGTCGTCACGGGAGCCGTCGTCCACCACCAGAAGCTCGACATTCGGGTAGGTCTGGGCCAGTACGCTCTCGATGGCGGCTTCGACGTAGTCGGCGTGGTTGTAGGAGGAAATGATCACGCTGACCAGCGGCAGATCCTTTGAATCACTCATTGGGTTTACCTTCCAGCAGTTCCACCAGCAACTCGCGGTACTGGCGGCGGAAATCATCGATCGAATGGGCGCGGCAGAGGTACTGGTAGGCGCGCTCGCCCTCGGCGGCTCGCTCCTCGGCGGACAGCGCCAACACATCGCGCAAGTGCCCGGCCAACACGGCATGCTGGCCAGCCGGTGCGATACGGCCGCCGCAGTCTTCGAGGATCGGCTTGAGGCTGGGGATATCCGAGCCGATGACGGAAAGGTGACCGCTCATGCCTTCCAGCAGCGCCAGAGGCAGGCCTTCACTCAGGGAGGGCATGACGAAAGCGTCGAAGGCGCGCACATATTGCAGCGCATCATCCTTGGCCCCCAGCAACAGAGCCCGGCCCTCGAGCCCAAGCTCGGCGATCGCCGCTTCCAGCTCGGGTCGCGCCCGCCCCTCGCCGATAATGGCCAGCAGCGCATCGGGGCGCTCATCCTTGATTTCCGCGAAGGCCCGCAGCAAGTGAATATGTCCCTTGACCGGCACCAGGCGACCGATGGCACCGAACACGAAGGCATCCGGCGGCAGGCCGAGCATGTCCCGCGACTTGTCGCGCGGATGCTGCAAGCTTTCGGCGCGGGCGATGTCGATGGCGTTGTTGATCTGCCGGGTATTGGCCGGGGTAAAGCCAGCGCCAGCGCCGACAAGGTAGTCCCGCACGGCGCGGGAGACCCCGACCAGGCGCCAGGCCGGCGTCAGCAATTGGCGGGCGACCCAGCAGCGGAACGAGCGGTCGTACTCGCCGAAGCCGTGGGCGACGCCAATGCAGGCGCGGATGCCCAGCCAGCGATTCAGCAGCATCAGCATATTCACCGGCTTGAAGCGATGAGCGATCACCGCGTCGTAGCCTTCGACCCGGCAATGCTTGTAGAGCGACCACAGGGCGCGCAGGCGCAGGCCGCTGACCGCCGACTTGCTGTAGCCGAAGTAGATCGAACGCTCGGCCTTGCTCACCGGCTCGCCGGAGCCGGGCCGTCCGCGCAGGAAGGCGGTGGTCACTTCATAGCGGTCGGTCGGCAGGGCCTGGATGATCTGCTCGGCAAGGTCCGACGCATTGACGTTGTAGTAGTTCTGCAGTTGCAGAACCTTGATACGGCGCTGGCTCATACCGGGTTCTTCTTGGGGTTCAGCCACAAACGCAGGGCCTTGCGGCTGTACGACAGCTTGAAAAGCACTCGCCAGTCGGTTCGCAAGGCCTCGCGGTAGTAGCCACGGGCGCTGTCCTGGTCGCCAGCGAGCAGGCAGGTGCGGAACAGCGACAGGCAGCGCTGGGCGCGATAGGCGGGCTTCAGCGATTGCAGGCTGGCGGGGAGTTTGCGGAAGACTTCATCCACCAGCGCCAAGCCCACCTTGCGTGCGGCGTCGGCGTTATGCCGCAGGCTGCCGGGATGCTTGTGGATGCGCGCCAGCATGGAATCGAGCACCACCACCTGGCGCTGGGTCAGGCAGTAGGCGAAGACCGGAATGTCCTCGCTGTGGCGCAGGTGTTCCGGATAAGGCCGTTCCAGCAGCAACTCGCGAAGGAAGACGCAGGCGCCGTGGCTGAGGGCAATCCGCTTGTCCAGCAGGTAGCCCTTGAGGCGCTGGAGCGCGTCGCCGGGTACGGCGCTGGCGGGGTGCGCGCGCTCGCGGCCATCGGGCTGCACCGCCACATGGCCGGCCAGCCAGAGGCCGACGTCGGGCCGTTGCCGCAGACGTTCGCAAAGTTCCGGAAGTACGCCGGGAACCAGCTCGTCATCGGCATCCAGCAGTAGCACGTAGCGCCCCTGGGCCAGTTGCACACCATTGTTGCGGGCCGCCGATGGACCGGCATTGGCCTGGCGCACGCCCTGGAAGGCGGCGCCATGACGCTGGCGCAGGGCGGTGAAGACCGCCGGGGTGTCGTCGGTGGAGCCGTCGTCCACGACCCAAAGTTCGACTTCAGGGGTGGCCTGGGACAGCACCGACTCGACCGCGCGCGGGAGCACGCCCGCGTAGTTGTAGGTAGGAATGATGACGCTAAGCAGCGGCTTAGCCGACATTGTCATACCAGTCCTTGCCTTCCTTGACGACGAGGATGTCTTCCATGATCAGGTACTGCAGGTCCGAGCCGTAGAACATGTTCAGCGCGTCGGTGGGCGAGCAGATCATCGGTTCGCCACGGCGGTTGAGCGAGGTGTTCAGCGAAACGCCGTTGCCGGTGAGGACTTCCAGCTCCTTCATCAGGTCGTACCAGCGCGGATTGTGGCGGCGCTCCAGCACCTGGGCGCGGGAAGTGCCGTCCTCGTGCACCACTTCGGCCACGCGGGTCTTCCACTCTTCGTTGACTTCGAAGGTGAAGGTCATGAAGGGCGACGGGTGATCGACCTTGAGCATCTGCGGCGCGACGGTGTCCAGCATCGACGGGCAGAAGGGGCGCCAGCGTTCGCGGAACTTGATCTGCTCGTTGATGCGGTCGGCCACGCCGGCCACGCTCGGGCAGCCGATGATGGAACGGCCGCCGAGGGCGCGCGGACCGAACTCCATGCGGCCCTGGAACCAGGCCACGGGGTTGCCGTCGACCATGATTTTCGCGATGCGCTGCGGGGTGTTGTCGATGCGTTTGAACACCGGTTTCTGCGGGTGCTTGGCGCAGGCCGCGATCACGTCTTCGTTGGAGAAGGACGGGCCGAGGTAGACATGCTCCATCTTCTCCACCGGCACGCCACGCTTCACCGACACGTAGGCGGCGGCACCCACGGCAGTGCCGGCATCGCCGGACGCGGGCTGGACGAACAGCTCCTTCACTTCCGGGCGGGCGATGATCTTCTGGTTCAGCTTGACGTTCAGTGCGCAGCCGCCGGCGAAGGCGATCTTGCCGGTCTCGCGAATGATGTCGCCGAGGTAGTAGTCCATCATCTCCAGCGCCAGCTTCTCGAACAGGGCCTGCATGCTGGCGGCGTAGTGGATGTAGGGATCGTCGGCGATGTCGCCCTGGCGTTTCGGGCCCAGCCACTCGATCAGCTTGGGCGAGAAGTAGTAGCCCTTGCCGTTTTCCTTGTAGCGGCGGAAACCGATGACGTTGGCGTAATCGGTATTGATGATCAGCTCGCCGTTCTCGAACTTGGCCAGACGCGAGAAGTCGTACTTGGCGGCATCGCCATAAGGCGCCATGCCCATGACCTTGAACTCGCCATCGAGCATCTCGAAGCCCAGGTACTCGGTGATCGCGCCATAGAGGCCGCCAAGGGAGTCCGGATCGTAGAACTCCTTGATCTTGTGGATCTTGCCGTTCTCGCCCCAGCCGAAGAAGGTGGTGGCGTACTCGCCCTTGCCGTCGATACCGAGGATCGCGGTCTTCTCCTTGAAGCCGGAGCAGTGGTAGGCGCTGGAGGCGTGAGCCAGGTGGTGCTCCACCGGCTCGATCTTCACCTTCCTGGTGTCGAAGCCCAGTTGCTCCAGGCACCAGACGATCTTCTTGCGATAGCGCTTGTAGCGACGGTTGCCCATGAGGATGGCGTCGAGGGCGCGGTCCGGGGCGTACCAGTAACGCTTGGCGTAGTGCCAGCGGGCCTTGCCGAACAGGCTGATGGGGGCGAAGGGAATGGCCACCACATCGACGTCGGACGGTTTGATGCCGGCCTGTTCCAGGCAGAACTTGGCCGACTCGTAGGGCATGCGATTCTTCGCGTGCTTGTCGCGCACGAAGCGCTCTTCTTCGGCGGCCGCGATCAGCTTGCCGTCGATGTAGAGCGCGGCGGAAGGATCATGGCTGAGGGCGCCGGAAAGGCCGAGAATCGTCAATGCCACGGGGTTAGCCTCTTTCAGGGCAGGTGCCCGGCACCTGCGGTAATCGTTTATCCAGTAGCTGGTGCAGCGTCGATTCGGCCGGCCAGTTCCGCAAGAAACGCGCGCGGTCGCGGGCATAGGCCCGGGCGAAGCTGCGTTCGCTGCGATGCTGGCAAACGGCATCGAGGTCGATCAGGGTCCAGCGGCCGTCCTGCCAGAACAGGTTGTAGCCCTTGAAATCGCCATGGCTGATGCGCTCGCGGATCAGCGCGGCGAACAGGCGATCGAGGGCCTGGAGCTCGGCTTCAGGTGGTGCACCAGCCCCATCCGGGTCGTCCAGATAGGGTTGAAAACGCGCGATTATATCTTGCCCGGAGAGATATTCGGTAATCAGGTAGGAGCGGCTGCGCAGCCAGAGGAAACGCCGTTCGATCACGGCCAGCGGACGCGGCGTGGCAATGCCGAGGAACTCGAGGCGATTGCCTTCGCGCCAACTGTGCCAGGCGCGGCTCGGACGCCAGAAACGCGTCAGCCAGTGCACCAGCCCCTTGATGTTGTAACGCTTGACCAGCAACTTGCGGCCACCGTGGGTAACCTCGGCCACCGTCGCGGTGGCGCCTTCCTTCAGCGAGCGCCCCTGCTCCAGCGCAGCATCCGGCGCCTGCAGCAATCCCTCCAGGCCTGCTTCAGCTTCGCGACGGACCGCGCGCAGGCCGAATGCGCCGTCAGTCACGCTGAACAGGCTGCAATCGCGGGTGATCTTCTTCATGTAGTCGCCAAGGCGCCAGCGCCGCATCCGGGCGATTTCCTTTTCCAGCGCCTCCAGCGGCAGGGCGTGCTCGCCATTGACCAGCAGGTATTGCACCAGCAGTTCTTCCAGGAAGGGGTCCAGCTCCGCCGGCAACTGGGCGAAGAAAACCCCCAGGTTGGCCATGACCTTGTCGCGCGGCAGCGGGCTTCCGGGCGTTTCGGCGCGGATGCCGCCACCGTCGATTACCTGCAGCTTGCCGCCGTGGCGGAGCAGGTTGTCCAGGTGCAGGTCTTCCTGGGCGAGGCCCACCAGATGCAGGCGTGCGATGGCGCCAAGGGCCTCGCCCAGCACTTCCTGCTGGCCGTCGGACAACGGTGCATCAGATTCGACCTTGCGCCAGGCATCCCAGAGGCTTTCCGCCGATTCCAGGTACTCGAACAGCAACCAGCCGCCCAGCCCCGCCTGATAGCCCTCGCCCAGCAACGCCGGGGAATCGATGCCCTGCCCATACAGGGCGCGCGTGCCGGCAAGCTCGCGCTGGAAGTGCCGCTCGGCCTTGCCGCCGACCAGCAGCTTGGCCAACACCTTACGCCCCTGCCACAGGGCCACGCCGACGTAGCGCTGCCCGGGCAGCACCCGCAGCAGGCTCTGCAGCTCGAGTCCGCCAGCCACGTCGAGCTGAACGGGAAGTTGCGGGGTACGCCCCGCGCGGGCAAGTTCGGCCAGGGTCATCGCGCACCTTCCTTGCTGCGGCGGCGGCTGGCCAGACGCGCCAGCCAGTCGTTGACCTGCGCCGAATCCTGCGGACGTTGCAGGTAGCCGGCCAGCAGCTCGCGCACTTCGGCCTCGCCCCAGGCGTCGGCCCTACGCACCAGGGTTTCCAGGTCCTTGACCCGGTCCCTGCGCCCCAGCAGCAATGGCCGGGTCTTCTCCAGGTCGATCAGGCAGGCCTCGTAACCGGACGGGGTTTCCCGCAGGAAGACGTGTTTGGGATAGAAGCAACCGTGCACCTGCCCCGCAGCGTGGAGGCGCCGGGCGAGTCCTGCTACCGCCTCGATGATCGCCGAGCGTTGTCCGGCGCTCATCCCGCCCCACTGCTCAAACGTGGCAGCCAGCTCGCGCCAGCCGTCCAGGGCGCGGGAAACCAGGATCGCGCGACGCTCCCCGCCGACCAGCCGGGTGCCGAAGAACGCGGCCTGCAGAGCCGGAACCCCCAACGCCTCGTAGCGCCGGATATTGCGGAACTCGCGAGCGAAGGTCGGCTCGCCGAAGGGCCTGAGCACGCTGCGACTGAGGAAGTTGCTCTGACGCTTGAGGTAGTAGGCCGCATCGCCCAGATCCAGGCGGAACACGCTGCTCCAGCCGCCGCGGCCGGTATTGGGTTCGTCCACCGCTTCCAGGTGCAATGCCCAGAGCGAGTCGAAACTGTCCAGTCCATGACGGGCGAGGATTTCGCGATCCTCCGCCGCGATGAAGTCGCTCATTCGCGTCCCTCGAAAAACTTGAGGATCTGCCGCACCCGACGCTTGTCGCCGTCCTGCAGGCGCGTTTGATCCCGATATTGCAGGTAGAAGCGCAGGCGCTGGCTGCGGCTGAGATGGTACTTGGCAACCTTGTCCAGGCAGGCCAGGTCCTTGATGACCCGGTATTGCAGGAACGGCCCCCACCAGAAGGCGCCGGTCGGGCAGTCGATCAGGAACAGCTCGCCCGCCTCATTCACCAGCAGGTTGCGCCACTTCAGGTCGTTGTGGGCGAAGTGGTGCTGGTGCAGGCAGCGGGTGGCCTTCGCCAATTGCCGGCTGACATTGTCGACCCAGCGCGGATCGGCCAGGCGCGGATCGCCGTTCCTGGCCATTTCCGCCAGGTCAACAGTACCCTTGAGCTCCCGGGTGATCAGGGCGCCACGGTGGAAGGCGCCGCCACTACGCTCCTGCCCCCAGCCCACCACGGGGGCGGTAGGAATACCCCATTTGGCGAAGTACCTGAGGTTCTGCCATTCGGCCTTGACCCGTGGCCGGCCGAACCAGCGGCGCAAGCCCTTGCCCGCCCCCCAGTAGCGCTTGACGTAGTAGCGCACCCCACGGTGCTCCACCCGCAGCACTTCGGACAATGGATCGCCGGTGATCCAGTCGCCTTGCAGGGCGAAGACCTTGTCCAGATCGGCGAACAGCTCGGCAACCCCTGCGTCCAGCCCCTCAGCCAGTTTCCATTGGCTCACGCCTCCCCTCCCCCGGCGTATTTGCGCTCATAGCGCGAGAGCAGGCGCGCGGCCTTCTGCTCGAGCCAGGCCAGCAGGCCGATTTCTTCCTTGAGCACCTGGCGCAGCGGCTGGCGGAAGTAGGCCTTGAGGAAGCGCAGCTTGTCGCGCCGGGTCAGGCCGATGTTCAGCGCCGAGAAATACAGCCCGGCCAGGTCCTTGTCGCGCCAGCGCCTGGGCGTGGCTGCGCGGGTCTGCGCACGATGCAGGTCGATCAGCGACAGCCTGAAGTCATCGGCGGTTACCGGCCGGTCCGTGTGCAGCAGGAAGTGGCAGATGTAGCAGTCACGGTGGTTGACCCCGGCACGGTGCATGGTGCCGGTCATGCGCGCGACTTCGTCGATCAGCGCCCACTTCAACCGCACCGGCGGCGGATTGCGCGGCCAGTCGACGCAGAAATCCTCGAGGCTGATGGTGGGCGCCAGCTCTTCGGTGATGATGAAGGAGTGCTGGCTGGCCGGATTGCAGCCGCGCTCGCCGAAGGCCACGGCGGTCATGGTGGGCACGCCCGCCTCGTGCAGGCGCTGGATCGCCGCCCACTCCTGGCCGGCGCCCAGCACCGGCGCCTTGGCGGTGAGCAGGTTCTTGACGATCTCGCCCCAGCCGATGCCGCGATGGATCTTGACGAAATACCCCTCGCCATCCACCTCGGTGCGCAGGGTTCGACGCCCTTCCAGCTCGCGGTAGACCTCGCCTTTGAGCGCTTCTACCTCGACAAAGGCGTCGCGTCCGGCCCAGAGGCGCTCGAACGGGGGCTTCAGGACAAGCTTCATGGGCGCTCCGCGAGGATCACGTCCGCCGCGTGCTGCGGCATGCTGTAGAGGTCGGCGCTGTCGGCGAAGGCCAGGCCGTTGGCGCTCCAGCGCGCGCGGGCGGCGGCGTCGGCGAGCATGCCGGCCAGTGTCTGGTTGAGTGCGTCCTGCTCGAAGGGACTGGGCAGCACGCGGCCGCTGTCGGCTTCGGCGATGTAATGCGCGTAACCGCAGACGTCGGTGACCAGCACCGGCAGGCCGGCCACCAGGGCCTCGAGCAGCACAGTGCCGGTGTTTTCGTTGTAGGCGGGATGGATCAGCAGGTCGGCGCCCAGCAGGAAGCGCGGGATGTCGCTGCGCCCCTTGAGGATGTCCACCTGATCGGAGATGCCCAGGGCCTTCATCTGCAGCAGGAATGGCTTGGGATCGTCCTGGCCGATGACGATCAGCCGGGTGCGTTTCTTCAGCTCGCGGGGCAGCGCGGCCACGGCCTTGAGGCTGCGGTCCAGGCCCTTGGTCTTGAAGCCCGAACCGATCTGCACCAGCAGCAGGTCGTCGTCGCCCAGCTTGAACTCATGGCGGAACTCGGCGCGGATGTCAGCAGCGTTGGCCGGTGCGCGGCGATCCGCAGCGATGCCCGGCGGCAGCAGGTGGAAGCGCCTGGACGGCGTCGCGTAATGCCTGACGAACAGCGGCTGCTGCACCTCGGAAATCATCAGCACTTCAGTCTTCGACTCGGGCGCGAACACCGCGCGCTCGTAGTCGGAGAAGTGCTTGTAACGGCCCCAGCGGCGATAGAGGCCGTTGCGCAGGGTCTGCGCCTTGTCCTCGAAGCAGGGATCGGCGGCGTAGTAGACATCCAGGCCCGGCATCTTGTTGAAGCCGACCACACGGTCCACCGGACGGCGCGCCAGGTCGGCCTCGACCCAGGCGGTGAATTTCTCGTTGCGCTTGTGGTTGAACAGCGCCTTGACCGGAGCGATCAGGACTTCGAAGCCTTCTGGAACTTCACCTTCCCAGATCATGGTGTAGACACGAACGGCATGCCCACGGCGCTGGCACTCCAGGGCGATTCGCATGAAATCACGTTGCAGGCCGCCGAAGGGGAAGTACTTGTAGAGCACGAATGCCAGTTGCATCAGTGAATATCCTCGGTCAGCAGCAGGGCTTCCAGCTGGGTCGCCACGCGCTGCGGATTCAGCCGGGTGAAGCACAGTGGCCGTTCGCGGTCCAGGTCGAACAGGCGCAGGTCCTCCGCCGTCGGCTTGTAGGCGCAGGTCTTCTTCAGGCACGGCGCACAGGGAAAGTCGCTGCCCAGATGGATCTGCGAGCGCCCATAGGCCCCGGTGAAACCCGGATTGGTCGGGCCGTAGAGCGACAGGGTCGGCACGTCCAGCGCAGCCGCCAGATGGCCCAGACCGGTGTCCACCGCCACACAGGCACGCGCACCGGCTACCACCTTGGCCATTCCCGCCAGGGATAACCTGGGGAGTACCGCGGCCTTTTCCAAGCCTTCGGCGATGCGTTCGGCGCGCGCCTTCTCGGTCGGATTGCCCCAGGGCAGGCGCACGTGCCAGCCGTGGTCGCAGGCCCGTTCGGCAAGTTCGCGCCAGTATTGCTCCGGCCAGTGCTTGGTCTCCCAGGTGGTGCCATGGAGGAACAGCAGGTAGGGCGCACCGCTCGGGGCGTCGGCCAGTTGCGCACGGTTCAGGCCGTAGTTGCCCACGCCCTCCGGCAGCGGATAATCCAGGGCCTGGGCGAACAGTTGGCGTATGCGCTCGACGGCGTGCTGCCCCCAGGCCACCGGGTAGCGGCGGTCGTAGAAGCGGCTGGCCAGCGGCTCGCGGGCGGAATCGCGATCCAGGCCGACCACCGGCGCTTTGGTGTAGCGCGTCAGCAGGGCGCTTTTCAGCAGGCCCTGGGCGTCGATCACCAGGTCGTAGCGGCCTTCCCGCAGGCGGCGCTTGAAGCGACGCCACTCGCCGCTGCGAAGGGTTTGCCAGAGGTTCTTGCGCCAGCGGCGGATGGCCACCGGGATCACATGTGCCACTGCCGGGTGCCAGGCGGGAATCTCGGCGAATCCTTCCTCGACTACCCAGTCGAACTGGATGTCGGGAATCGCCCGCGCCGCATCGGTCAGCGCCGGCAGGGTATGAATGACATCGCCCAGGGAAGAGGTCTTGATCAGCAATACCCGCACTCAGCGACTCTCCACCAGTTCGAGCGGGTCCGGCGCCAGGCGGTCCAGGGCGTCGACCACCGGGCGCGGCTTGAGCTCGCGCAGGCAGTTGTAGTGGCCGAAGCGGCAGGTGCGCTCGAAGCAGGGGCTGCATTCCAGGCCAAGGCGGACGATTTCAACCTGCTCGGCCAGCGGCGGGGTGAACTGCGGTGAGGTCGAGCCGTAGACGGCGACCAGCGGGCGCCCCAGCGCGGCGGCCACGTGCATCAGCCCGGAGTCGTTGGACACCACGGCGCCGGCGCAGGACATCAGGTCGATGGCTTCGGCCAGGCTGGTCTCGCCGGCCAGGTTCACCGCTTCCTCGCGCAAACCCGGAATCAGCCGCATGCGGATGTCTTCGCCGCCGGGATGGTCGTTCTTCGAACCGAACAGCCAGACCTGCCAGCCGGCGCGTATCTTCAGCTCGGCCACCTTGGCATAGTGCTCAGCGGGCCAGCGCTTGGCCTCGCCGAACTCCGCCCCGGGGCAGAGCGCCAGCACGGGGCGGTCGAGGCCCAGACCAAACTTGACCAGGGCTGTTTCACGGCTGGCCGGGTCGATCCGCAGCGACGGCCGCGGGTAGGGCTTGGGCAGATCCGCATCGGGCTCGAAGGCCAGCGCCATGAAGCGCTCGATCATCAGCGGGTAGCGCTGTTTGTCGAGGACGCGAATGTCGTTCAGCAGGCCATAGCGCATCTCTCCCTTCCAGCCGGTGCGCTTGGGAATATCGGCAAACCAGGGCACCAGCGCCGACTTCAGCGAGTTGGGCAGGAGGATCGCCTGATCGTACCGCCCCACCAGGGACTTGCCGATCTTGCGCCGGCTGGCGATGTCCAGCACGCCATGGCCGATGGGGAAACTCAGCGCCTGGCGCACTTCGGGCATGCGTTCGAGGATGGGCCGGCTCCATTCAGGAGCCAGCACGTCGATCTCGCAGTCGGGATGGCGGGTCTTCAGGCACTGGAAGAGTGTCTGCGCCATCACCATGTCGCCGACCCAGGAGGGTCCTACGATCAGAATTTTCATAAAGGGCAGCTTCAAGCCTCAAGCGACAAGCCGCAAGCTCCAAGCAGTGGGTACCACTTGCAGCTTGCGGCTTGCCGCGTTCAGCTCAGTCGGTTTACTTGACCAGGGTACGCCACTCGGCGTGAGCGGAAGTCTTGCCGGTCACCAGGTCGAAGTAGGCTTTTTGAAGCTTCTCGGTCACCGGACCACGGCGGCCGATGCCGATCTTGCGGCCATCCACTTCGCGGATCGGGGTGACTTCAGCGGCGGTACCGGTGAAGAAGGCCTCGTCAGCGATGTACACCTCGTCGCGGGTGATGCGCTTTTCCACCACCTTGATGCCCAGCTCGCCTGCCAGGGTCAGGACGGTGCTACGGGTGATGCCGTTCAGGCAGGAGGTCACTTCCGGGGTGTAGACCACGCCGTCCTTGACCAGGAAGATGTTCTCGCCCGAGCCCTCGGCCACGTAGCCTTCCGGGTCCAGCAGCATGGCTTCGTCAGCACCGCCGGAGATGGCTTCCTGCAGGGCCAGCATCGAGTTGATGTAGTTGCCGTTGGCCTTGGCGCGGGTCATGGAGATGTTGACGTGGTGGCGGGTGAAGGAGCTGGTACGCACCTTGATGCCGTTCACCAGGGCCTCTTCGCCCATGTAGGCGCCCCAGTGCCAGGCGGCGACGATCACGTGGACCTTCAGGCCGGAGGCGCGCAGACCCATGCCTTCGCTGCCGAAGAACACCATCGGGCGCAGGTAGGCGCTGTCCAAACCGTTTTCACGGACCGCGGCGCGCTGGGCTTCGTTGATCTCATCCTTGGAGAACGGAATCTCCATATTGAAGATGTGAGCCGAGTCGAACAGGCGGTCGGTGTGGGCCTGCAGACGGAAGATGGCGGTGCCGCCCGGGGTGTTGTAGGCGCGCACGCCTTCGAACACGCCCATGCCGTAATGCAGGGTGTGGGTCAGGACGTGGGTGGTTGCTTCGCGCCACGGCACCAGTTCGCCGTCATACCAGATCACGCCATCACGATCGGCCATCGACATATTGCCAGCTCCTCAAGAATTCGATTGGTTCAGCCAGTCGGGTCAGTTCAGGCCCAACTCGCGCCAGATCCGCATCACGCCTTGGCGCTCTGCATGGAACTGATCCCCGCTCACCACACCGGGCTGCTTCTGCAGGGCTTGGCGGTGAGCCGCTGAACGATAGGCTTTATAGGCTTCCTGCAGCAGGCGTACGTCGTCGCCGGACAGCAGTTTCGCCTGCTCCAGGCCATCCAGAATCCGGATGTTATCGGTGTAACGCACCAGCTCGGGGTGCTGTCGCGACCAGGCCAGGGCCGCATATTGCACCATAAATTCGATATCGACGATACCGCCCGCATCCTGCTTCAGATCGAAGGCCGCCGCGGCCTCGAAGGCATTGGCAGCAGTGCCGGCAGCGGTTTCGCGAGTGCCGAGGTTATCGCGCATCTTGGCGCGCATCTCGCTCACCTCGGCTCGCAGCTTGGGCAGATCGCGCTCGCGGCCGAGCACCGCCAGGCGCACCTGTTCGAAGGCTGCGGTCACCCGCGGCGATCCCACCAGCACCCGCGCACGCACCAGCGCCTGGTGCTCCCAGGTCCAGGCCTCGTTCTCCTGATAACGCTGGAATGCGCCGAGTGAACTGACCAGCAGCCCCGCTGCGCCGGACGGACGCAAGCGCATGTCGACGTCATACAGGGCACCGGAGGTGGTCTGGGTGGTCAGCAGGTGGATGATGCGCTGCCCAAGGCGAGTGAAGAACTGCGCGCCATCGATGGGCTTGGCGCCATCGGTTTCGGCCTGGGGGTCGCCATCGTGGATGAACACCAGATCCAGGTCGGAGCCGTGACCGAACTCCAGACCGCCCACCTTGCCGTAGCCGACGATGACGAAATCCGGGTTGCACAGACTGCCATCGACGCGCTTGGGCGCACCGTACTTGGCCACGGTCTGGCGCCAGGACAGCGCCAGCACCTGGTCGAGGATCGCCTCGGCCAGCCAGGTCAGGTAGTCGCTCACCTTCATCAGGGGCAAGGTGCCGGCGATTTCCGAGGCGGCTACACGAAGGCTGTGGGCCAGCTTGAAATGGCGCAGGGCCTCCATCTGCTGTTCCAGGTCGTCCTCGGGAATGCGCGTCAGGCGCTCGCGCAACTCGGCCGCCAGCTCCGGCGCCAGCGGCGGACGATAGAGTCGCCCCTCATTGAGCAGTTCGTCCAGCAGCAGCGGGAAGCGGGTGATCTGCTCGGCGACCCAGGGGCTGGCGGCGCAAAGCTCGATCAGGCGCTGCAGGGCGCCGGGATTCTCGGTCAGCAGCACCAGATAGGCGGAGCGCCGCGCCACCCTTTCCACCATGGGCAGGACCCTTTCCAGCACCAGGTCGGGATTGCGGTGTTCCACGGTGAGATTCAGCAGCCGCGGAATGAAGGCATCCAGCCGCTCACGGCCGAGGCGCTGCATGGCGCGCACCTGGGGGCCATGGCGCAGGTCGGTGAGGCGGCGCCAGGCAACCGACGGCTCGACGAAGCCGGCTTCTCCGAGCTGGCGGCAGGCGGACTCCTCATCCAGCGCCTCCTCCCAGAGCGGCAGCCATTCGCCACCGCTGCTACCTGCGCCGTCGCTGCCTTCTTCTTCATCCGGGTCGGCGATCACCTGCTGGAAGTGCCATTCGACACGTCCGCGCCAGTACATCAGGCGTTCGAGGAAGGCCGCCCAGTCATCGAAGCCCATGATGAAGGCCACGCGGGCGCGGTCCAGGTCGTCGTCCGGCAGCATCTGGGTCTGACGGTCGGCGATGGCCTGCAGGGCGTGTTCGGTGTAGCGGAGGAATTCGTAGCCCTCCTTCAATTCCGCCACCACGGGCGGCGGCAGGTACCCCTGGCCTGCGAGGGTATCCAGCACGGAGAGCAGAGGGCGCTGCTGCAGGCTGAGGTCACGGCCACCGTGAATCAGCTGGAAGGCCTGGGCGATGAACTCCACCTCGCGAATGCCGCCGGAGCCGAGCTTGACGTTCTCGGTCATGCCCTTGCGCCGCACTTCCTGCTGGATCAGCTGCTTCATCGAACGCAGCGCCTCGATGGCAGAGAAGTCCAGGTAGCGGCGATAGACGAAGGGACGCAGCATCTGCAGCAACTGGGCGCCGGCGGCCTGGTCGCCGCCCACCACCCGCGCCTTGATCATGGCGTAGCGTTCCCAGTCGCGCCCCTGGTCCTGGTAGTACTGCTCCAGGGCATTGAAGCTGAACACCAGCGGCCCCGAAGAGCCGTAAGGACGCAGGCGCATGTCCACGCGGAAGACGAAGCCGTCCACCGTGATGACGTCCAGCGCCTTGATCAGCCGCTGGCCAAGGCGAGTGAAGAATTCCTGGTTATCCAGGGCTCGCTTGGCGCCTTCGGTCTCGCCCCCTTCGGGGTAGCCGAAGATCAGGTCGATGTCCGAGGACAGGTTCAGTTCATGGGCGCCCAGCTTGCCCATGCCCAGCACCACCAGATGCTGGGGCTGGCCGGAACGCCGGCCGATGGGGGTGCCGAACTGGGTGCAATGGCGGCTATAGAGCCAGTGGTAGGCGAGGTCGATGCAGGCATCTGCCAGATCGGACAGGTCGCGGCAGGTTTCCGCGAGATCGGCCTGCCGGGTCAGGTCGCGCCAGATGATGCGCAGCTGCTGGCGGTTGCGATAGCGGCGCAGGCGATGGCCGAGGTCATCTTCTTCTATGCAGTCGTCCAGCAGTTCCGCGATCTGGGCGCGCAACTCGTCGGGCGCCAGTGACCGCTCCAGTTCACCGGAAGCAGCCAGCGCCAGCAGCATCGCCGGATCGCGCTGGGCCTGCTCCGCGACGAAATCGCTGGCGGCTGTGACTCGACTGAAGGCCTGCTGCCGTTCGTCGGGCCAGTTTTCGAAGTCCTGATGCTGTTCGGAGAGGGAAATGCGGAAGGCAGACAGCGCCCGATCGGCACTGGGCTGAAGGTTGGCCGGCAGGGCGGCCAGCGACGGCAGGCTCATGGTCTATCCTTTTTGGGCTGCGGACCCAGGCTGGTTTTGCAGCTGGCGCAGCGGTGCCGGAAAGGCTCTAGAACGGGGATTTCAGCCGACCGCACCGCAAATTCTGTAGTTTTACTACGAAAGATTGTATCCAGAGTGCTGAAACCTTCGTCGATTTGTAGTAAAACTACACGAGCCCGGTTCTACCCCCGGTAACAAGAATTTCGCCGCGGCCGCCCCACAAGGCCGGCCGTGACCACTGGCATCCGATTCTGGAAGCCTTTCCGCCCTGGAGCAAGCCATGCAAGACCTCGATCCCGTCGAAACCCAGGAATGGCTGGATTCCCTGGAGTCCGTACTCGACAAAGAAGGCGAAGACCGCGCGCACTACCTGCTGACCCGCATGGGTGAGCTGGCTACCCGCAGCGGCACGCAACTGCCCTACGCCACCACCACCCCGTACCGCAACACCATTCCGGTGACCCACGAAGCGCGTATGCCCGGCGACCTGTTCATGGAACGCCGCATCCGCTCGATGGTTCGCTGGAACGCGCTGGCGATGGTGATGCGCACCAACCTGAACGACCCGGATCTGGGCGGTCACATCTCCAGCTTCGCTTCCTCGGCAACTCTCTACGACATCGGCTTCAACTATTTCTTCCAGGCGCCCACCGAAGAACACGGCGGCGACCTGATCTTCTATCAAGGCCACGCCTCCCCCGGCATCTACGCCCGCGCCTTCATGGAAGGCCGCATCAGCGAAGAGCAGATGGTCAACTTCCGCCAGGAAGTGGACGGCAAGGGCCTGTCCTCCTATCCGCACCCCTGGCTGATGCCGGACTTCTGGCAGTTCCCCACCGTGTCCATGGGCCTCGGCCCGATCCAGGCGATCTACCAGGCGCGCTTCATGAAGTACCTGGAAAGCCGCGGCTTCATTCCCGCCGGCAAGCAGAAGGTCTGGTGCTTCATGGGTGACGGCGAGTGCGACGAGCCGGAATCCCTCGGTGCCATTTCCCTGGCCGGCCGCGAGAAGCTGGACAACCTGATCTTCGTCATCAACTGCAACCTGCAGCGCCTCGACGGCCCGGTTCGCGGCAACGGCAAGATCATCCAGGAACTGGAAGGCGTCTTCCGTGGCGCCCAGTGGAACGTGAACAAGGTGGTCTGGGGCCGCTTCTGGGATCCGCTGTTCGCCAAGGACACCCACGGCGCCCTGCAGCGTCGCATGGACGAAGTGGTCGACGGCGAATACCAGAACTACAAGGCCAAGGACGGTGCCTACGTCCGTGAGCACTTCTTCAACACCCCGGAACTCAAGGAGATGGTCAAGGACCTGTCCGACGACGAGATCTGGAAGCTCAACCGTGGCGGCCACGACCCCTACAAGGTCTATGCGGCCTACCACCAGGCGGTCAACCACAAGGGCCAGCCCACCGTCATCCTGGCCAAGACCATCAAGGGTTACGGCACCGGTGCGGGCGAAGCGAAGAACACCGCCCACAACACCAAGAAGGTCGACGTCGAGAGCCTGAAGCAGTTCCGCGACCGCTTCGACATTCCGGTCAACGACGCAGACCTGGAAAAGCTGCCGTTCTTCCGTCCGCAGGAAGGCAGCGCCGAGTACAAGTACCTGCACGAGCGCCGCGCCGCCCTGGGTGGCTACGTGCCGCAGCGCCGCGTCAACAGCTTCAGCATCCCGACCCCGCCGCTGGACACCCTCAAGGCCATCCTCGACGGCTCGGGCGACCGTGAAATCTCCACCACCATGGCCTTCGTGCGCGTCCTCGCGCAACTGGTCAAGGACAAGGAACTGGGCCAGCGTATCGTCCCGATCATCCCGGACGAAGCCCGTACCTTCGGTATGGAAGGCATGTTCCGCCAGTTGGGCATCTACTCGTCCGTGGGCCAGCTCTACGAGCCGGTCGACAAGGACCAGGTGATGTTCTACCGCGAGGACAAGAAGGGCCAGATCCTCGAGGAAGGCATCAACGAAGCGGGCGCCATGTCCTC
>NZ_JBHZGM010000034.1:0-55470 GCF_043392685.1 Metapseudomonas phytobenefica
AGAATTGAGCAAGATCAATAGGATGCACGGCGGCAGCAGGGAGTGGGGGTTGGTTCGTTTGGCGACTGCCAATTTACCCACTTCCCTGACTGTCAACTCGCTCTTCCCCCAGACTCCGCGAAGAACCCGAATTTACTCGCCAAGCAGGCCGAAGGTCTGCCCTGTGAGGTGAAAGGGGCAGCTGCGCTGCCCTTGGCGAATAAATTCGCCCCCACAGGTAAAGCCGCTAAGAGTCCGCCGTCAGGGCACCAGCATCGCCTTGGCGATCTCGTTGCGCTTGGCCTTGCCGCACAGCTGCTCCACCAGGGTCAGGGCGAAGGCCAGGGCGTTGCCCGGCCCCTGGGCGGTGATGCAATTGCCATCCACCACCACCGGCTGGTCGACGAAGGTGCAGCCGGAAAGGCGGTCGCTGAAGCTCGGGTAGCAAGTCATGCGGCGCTGGCGCAGGACGCCGAAGGGCTGCAGGGCCATGGCCGGCGAGGCGCAGATGGCGGCGAAGAAGCGGCCGGCCTTGGCCTGCTCGCGAACCTTTTCGCCCAGCGGCTCGTGCTCGCCCAGACGCTGGGCGCCGGGCATGCCGCCGGGCAGGACGATCAGGTCGTAGTCCTTGGCCAGCACGTCCAGCAGCATGGTGTCGGCGGTCAGGCGGGTGCCGCGGGCCAGGGTGATCATGCGGCGAGTCTCGATGCTGGCCACCACCGTCTTGATCTCGGCGCGCCGCAGCACGTCGATCAGGGTCACTGTTTCCAGGTCTTCCACGCCTTCGGCGACGGCGAGCAAGGCCTGGAGATGGGGTTGGGTTTGCATGGCGTTCTCCTGTTCCTGGATACCGAAGCTGTCCGTCCGGTCACAAATTCACCGCTCCCGGGTGAGCTGGTATGATGCGCGCCTTTTTTCAGACTGGCAGAGAAAACGCCACGGCGCCCGCGTGCGCCGTGCATTTGTGCTTTTCTTTTCGCCAACTGGATGACAACGACGCACGGCGTCACGGGGAGCCACACATGCTGGAAAAGCTGTTCCAACTCAAGGCGCACGACACCAATGTGCGCACCGAGATCCTGGCGGGTCTGACGACCTTCCTGACGATGGCCTACATCCTCTTCGTCAACCCGGCCATCCTCGGTGAAACCGGCATGGACAAGGGCGCGGTGTTCGTCGCCACCTGCCTGGCCGCCGCCATCGGCTCGGCCATCATGGCGCTGATCGCCAACTACCCCATCGCCCTGGCGCCCGGCATGGGCCTGAACGCCTTCTTCACCTACACCGTGGTGCTGCAGATGGGACACACCTGGCAGGTGGCCCTGGGCGCGGTGTTCCTCTCCGCCTGCATGTTCTTCCTGCTGTCGATCTTCAAGATCCGCGAATGGATCATCAACAGCATCCCGCTGGAGCTGCGCTCGGCCATCGCCGCCGGCATTGGCCTGTTCCTCGGCCTGATCGCCCTGCAGAAGGCCGGCATCGTCAGCGCCCACCCGGTGACCATGGTGACGGTCGGCGACCTGTCCAAGCCCGAGCCGATCCTCGCCGTGCTCGGCTTCTTCCTGATCGTCGCCCTGGAAGCGCGCAAGGTGACCGGCGCCGTGCTGATCGGCATCCTCGCCGTGACCATCGCCGGCATCGTGCTGGGCGTTTCCCAGTTCGGCGGCATCTTCTCCATGCCGCCTTCGCTGGCTCCCACCCTGCTCCAGCTGGACATCGCCGGTGCCCTGGAGATCGGCCTGGTGAGCGTGATCTTCGCCTTCCTCTTCGTCGACCTGTTCGACAACTCCGGCACCCTCATCGCCGTGGCCAAGAAGGCCGGCCTGATGCGCGCCGACGGCTACATGCCGAAGATGGGCCGCGCGCTGATCGCCGACTCCACCGCAGCCATGGGCGGTTCCCTGCTGGGCACCTCCACCACCACCAGCTACATCGAATCCGCCGCGGGCGTCAGCGCCGGCGGCCGCACCGGCCTCACCGCCCTGGTGGTCGCCGTGCTGTTCCTGCTGGCCCTGTTCCTCTCGCCGCTGGCCGGTAGCGTGCCGGCCTTCGCCACCGCACCGGCGCTGTTCTTCGTCGCCGTGCTGATGGCTTCGGGCCTGGCCGAGATCGACTGGCATGACCTGACCACCGCCGCGCCGGTGCTGATCACCGCCCTGGCCATGCCCTTCACCTATTCCATCGCCGACGGCATCGCCTTCGGCTTCATTGCCTGGGCCGCGATCAAGACCCTGGCGGGCCGCTTCAAGGAACTCAGCCCGGCGCTGGTGATCCTGGCCGTGCTCTTCGTTATCAAGATGGGTTTCTTCCACTGATGAGTCGTCCCCAGTTCGACCCGGCGGCCTACGCCGCCCAGCTCACCGAGAAGACGCAGCGCCTGAAGGCGCTGCTGGCGCCCTTCGACGCCCCGGAACCGGAAGTCTTCGAGTCCCCCCGCGAGCATTACCGCCTGCGCGCCGAGTTCCGCCTGTGGCGCGAGACCGGCAACGAAACCCGCCACTACGCGATGTTCGAGGCCGGCGACAAGTTCACCCCGGTACTGATCGAGGACTTCCCCATCGCCAGCCGCCGCATCAATGAGCTGATGCCGCGTCTCAAGGCTGGCTGGCAGGCGAGCCACGCGCTGTCGTTCAAGCTGTTCCAGGTGGAGTTCCTCACCACCCTGGCCGGCGATGCGCTGATCACCCTTTGCTACCACCGCCCGCTGGACGAGGCCTGGCAAGTCGAAGCAGAGAAGCTCGCCGCCGACCTGGGCGTGAGCCTGGTGGGCCGTTCCAAGGGCAAGCGCATCGTCATCGGCCGCGACTATGTCGAGGAAGCACTGACCGTCGCCGGCCGCGTGTTCCGTTATCGCCAGCCGGAAGGTGCCTTCACCCAGCCCAACGGCGAGGTGAACCAGAAGATGCTGGGCTGGGCCTTCGATGTGCTGGGCGAACGCCAGGACGACCTGCTGGAGCTGTACTGCGGCAACGGCAACTTCACCCTGCCGCTGGCCACCCGCGTACGCAAGGTGCTGGCCACCGAGATCAGCAAGACCTCAGTGAACGCCGCGCTGGCCAACCTGGCCGACAACGCTGTGGATAACGTAACCCTGGTGCGCCTCTCCGCCGAGGAGCTGACCGAGGCGCTGAACGAGGTCCGCCCGTTCCGCCGCCTGGCCGGCATCGACCTCAAGGGCTACGAGTTCGGCAGCGTCTTCGTCGACCCGCCGCGTGCCGGCATGGACCCGGACACCTGCGAACTGACCCGCCGTTTCGACCGCATCCTCTATATCTCCTGCAATCCGGAAACCCTGGCGGCGAACATCCAGCAGCTCCACGACACCCACAAGGTCGTGCGCTGCGCATTGTTCGACCAGTTCCCCTATACGCACCACATGGAATCGGGCGTGCTGCTGGAGCGGCGCTAAAGCTCGCCCCCTCTCCCCCAGGGAGAGGGGCTGGGGGTGAGGGTAGCCACGCCCGGCTCGGTATCCCCGGAATCGTTGGGCTTCGCTGCGCTCAGACCAACCTACCCCCGCCGGATGGGTTGAGCGAAGCGAAACCCATGCCGCTGAACATCTCCATTGGAAATATCAGCCATCCAGCCTGCGCAGTGCGACGAAGGCGAGGACCGCCGATACCGCCTCGAACAGCAGCGCGTAGAGGTTGAACGTCTGCCCCAGGCCGCCATCCAGCCAGAGCCCGCTGATCCGCCCCAGGGCCAGGGCGACGTAGACCAACACCAGCAGGTCCAGCGCGGCTCGCGTCAGTTGCAGGCGCAGTTGCGCAAGCAGGAGGAACGCGGCGATGCCGAGCGGCAGGCAGCCGTACCAGGCCCGCACATCGGTGACCGCGGCGGGGTCCATCAGCAACATGCCGCTGAGGCTGGCCATTTCTTCCGGGCGGATGAAATGGGCCAGGCCGAAGACGGCCAGGATCAGGGCCTGCAGGCCAAGCAGAATGCGGGTGAAGAGCATCGGCGATGCCTCGCGCGAAGGTCAGGGGAAAGCATAGGCCGCGCGGGAACAGCCTGAAACAGAGCTGTACTTGGTCCGAGCAAGGCACGGAGCTATGCTGCCGTTCTTTGTCTCCGGCCTGCCTGGCCGCAAGGAGTCCACATGCGTTCCCTCCTCCTGCTCACCACCCTGTTCACCGGCATCGCCCAGGCCGCCGAGCCCGTCACCATGGACGTCTACCGCGATCCCAACTGCGGCTGCTGCAAGGAATGGATCAGCCACCTGCGGGACAACGGCATCCAGGTCCGCGACCACGAGGAAAGCGATATGGCCTCAGTGAAGATGCGCCTCGGCGTGCCCTACCAGCTCGGCTCGTGCCACACCGGCGTGGTGGACGGCAAGTTCGTCGAGGGGCACGTACCGGCCAGCGACGTGCTCAAGCTGCGCGAACGTCCCGACCTGCTGGGCGCCGCCGTGCCGGGCATGCCCATCGGCTCCCCGGGCATGGAAATGGGTGACCGCCAGGACGCCTACCAGGTGGTCGGTGTCGCCCAGGGTGGCAAGCTGAGCGTACTCAACGAGTATCCTGCGCGCTGAATCCACGCGTTCACGCAACGGCCGCCCGGTGCGGCCGTTTTCATTGCCCTGGAGTCTGAAATGGAATACTGGCAAGTCGATGTGTTCGCCGAACGTGTCCTGGCCGGCAATGGCCTGGCCGTCTTTCCCGATAGCCGCGGCCTTTCCCCTGCGGCCATGCAAGCGCTGACCCGTGAACTCAAGCAGTTCGAATCGATCTTCCTGGCGCCGCAAGATACCCACAACGCCTTCTCCGCGCGGGTGTTCACGGTGGAGGAGGAACTGCCCTTCGCCGGCCACCCGATTCTCGGCGCCGCCGCATTGCTGCATCAGCTGCATGGCGGTAAATCCGAAGCCGAGTGGCTGCTGCAACTGCCGGAGAAGCAGGTACGCATCGTCACCCGCCGTCACGGCAAGGGCCTCTACGCCGAGATGGATCAGGGGCCTGCGGAATTCGGCCAGGTCCTGGACGATGCCGCCGCCGACTACTTCGCCGCGGCCTTCGGCAGCGAGCGCGACCGCCGCTTTGCGGCCCAGGTGGTCAGCACCGGCCTGCCCTACCTGCTGCTGCCGGTGACCGCCACCGGACTGGCCACGGCGAAACAACGCGAATCACTGGACGACGCCCTGGCAGGCATTGGCGCCGCCTTCGTCTTCCTGATGGATGTGGACGCCCGTGAAGGCCGCACCTGGGACCCGCTCGGCGTGGTGGAAGACGTCGCCACCGGCAGTGCTGCAGGACCGCTGGCCGCCTGGCGCGTGGCCCAGGGGCTGGAGCGCCGCGAGCAGCCCTTCGCCCTGGCCCAGGGCCGGTTCCTGGGCCGCCCGAGCCGGCTCGACGTGCGCGTCACCGCAAGCGGCAATGTGCTGGTGGGCGGCGAGGTCCAGCTCCTGGCCCACGCTCGCCTGCTGCCGCCCCTGGCGGAACTGGGCTGACGACTGGGCTGGCGGCAAGAGCCGCCAGCGTCAACACTGAATAACTTGCATTCTTTAGGGAGAGTGGTCATGCGCTGGCAACGAGCGCGTCGCAGCGACAATGTGGAAGACGCCGGAGGCATGGGTGGCGGCCGTATGCGCCTGGGCGGAGGCAGGGGACTGGGCCTGGGCGGCATCGCGATCGTGGTGGTGGTCGCTCTGCTGATGGGCGAGGACCCACTGCAGATCCTCGGACAGATCACCCAGCAGAACGCCTCGGTCAATCCCCAGCAACAGTCGGCCATGCCGACCGGTACCCCGGAGGAGCGCGAGTTCGTCCGCGCCATTCTCGGCGACACCGAGGACACCTGGCGCAGCGTCTTCCAGGCCGCCGGCCGCCAGTACCAGGATCCGACCCTGGTGCTGTTCAACGGCGGCGTGCAATCGGCCTGCGGCTTCGCCTCCTCGGCGGTTGGCCCCTTCTACTGTCCGGGCGATCGCAAGGTCTACCTGGACCTGGACTTCTTCGAGGAAATGGCCAGCCGCTTCCAGGCCGCCGGCGACTTCGCCCAGGCCTACGTGATCGCCCATGAAGTGGGCCACCACGTGCAGACCCTGCTGGGCGTCTCGGCCAAGGTCAACGCCGCCCGCCAGCGCGGTGAACGGGTGGAAGGCGACAACGGCCTACTGGTGCGCCAGGAACTCCAGGCCGACTGCCTGGCCGGCGTCTGGGCCTACCACGCGCAGAAACGCCTGAACTGGCTGGAACCCGGCGACCTGGAAGAAGCCCTGAACGCCGCCAACGCCATCGGCGATGACCGCCTGCAACGCCAGGGCCGCGGCCAGGTGGTCCCCGACTCCTTCACCCACGGAACCTCGGCGCAGCGGGTGCGCTGGTTCAAGATGGGGTTCGAGAACGGGCAAGTGGGCAGGTGCGATACGTTTTCGACGGCGAGGCTCTAGCTCGATGTCATCTACCCTCTCCCCCCGCCCTCTCCCGCAGGCGGGAGAGGGAGCCTGATCGGCGCGACCTGGTCATGCCGAACACGAACCGCCCCCTCTCCCACTCGTGGGAGAGGGCTGGGGAGAGGGTCAGAGCTTACCGAGCGCACGTGCGATCACTTCAAGCACAGCGTCCGTCTCCCCCAACACCTCATGATTCCAGAAGCGCAATACCTGATAGCCCTGTTCTGACAGCCAGCGATCGCGTTCACCATCCAGAGCCGCCTGTTCCTGATGCTGGCCACCATCCAGTTCGATCACCAGGCGCTGCTCCAGACAAACGAAGTCAACGATGTAGCGCCCCACTGGCTTCTGTCGCTTGAACTTGAGTCCGAAGAAACGATGCCCACGCAGGTAGTGCCAGAGGTGTCGCTCAGCCTCAGTCATGTTGCTGCGCAGTTCCCTGGCGAATTTCTTGAGTTCCATTGAGCCTCCTTGCTCGTAATTACCAACTCCTTACCCCCCAACCATCCCCAGCAACTCCCCACAATCCCGCGCGAACCAGTCCGCCAGCTCCGGCCAGGGGTTTTCCGGCAGGTTGACCAGCACAGTGGCGGCCCCTGCGGCGCGGCCGCAGTCGAGGTCGAAGCGGTAGTCGCCCACCATCACCAGGTCGCGGGGCGGGACCTGCCAGCGGTCGGCCAGGTGCAGCAGGCCGCCGGGGTGGGGTTTGGGCGGGGCTTCGCCGCGGCCGAGGATGTCGTCGGTGGCGAAGCAGTCGCCCAGTCCGATGGCGTCCAGGGTCAGCAGGGCCAGTTCATGGGCATTGCGGGTGAGGATGCCGAGCTGGCAGCCGCGCTGGTGCAGTTCGCGCACCAGTTCGATGGCGCCGTCGGCGGGGCGGGCGTTCAGTGCCAGTTCCCGTTCGTGGGCCAGCAGCCAGGCGTGTTTGGCGGCGGCCTCGTCTTCGGGCAGGGCGGCGAGGTGGTGGAGGATGTCGTCCTCCGGCGGGATGTCCAGGGCCACGCGAATCGCGGCGAAATCATGCACGGCGATGGTCAGGGTGCCGTCCATGTCGAACACCCAGTGGCGGTAGCGCCCGAGCCGGGCGGCCGGAAGCGTCATTTCCAGTCCTCGCGCAGGCGGATCAGGCCTTCCTGGGCCACCGAGGCCACCAGCTGGCCAGCGCGATTGAAGATGCTGCCGCGGGAGAAGCCACGGGCATTGCCCGCCCAGGGGCTGTCCATGGCGTAGAGCAGCCAGTCGTCGGCGCGCAGGTCACGGTGGAACCACAGGGCATGGTCGAGGCTGGCCACCTGCATGAACCGCTGCCAGACCGACACGCCGTGGGGGAGCATGGAGGTGGTCAGCAGGCCGAAGTCCGAAGCGTAGGCGAGGATGTACTTGTGGATCGCCGGGATGTCCGGAAGGCTGCCGTCGGCGCGGAACCAGACGTGCGTCACCGGCTCGCCCGGACGCGGGTCGAACGGGTTCCGCACGGTGACCGGGCGGATCTCGATGGGCTTGGCGCAGAGGAACTTGTCGCGCACGCGCTCGGACAGCAGGTGCGCATTCTGCTGCGCCAGTTCCAGCTCGCTCGGCAGGTTCTCCGGCCCCGGCACCTCGGGCATGGTCAGCTGATGCTCGAAGCCTTCTTCGTCCTGCTGGAAGGACGCGCTGCAGGTGAAGATCTGCTGGCCCTTCTGGATCGCGGTGACGCGGCGGGTGCTGAAGCTGCCGCCATCGCGCACCCGGTCCACCGAGTAGACCACCGGCAGGGTGGCATCGCCCGGGCGCAGGAAGTAACCGTGAAGGGAATGCACATGGCGCTCGGGCTCGACCGTCTGGCTGGCGGCGGAGAGCGACTGGCCGAGCACCTGGCCGCCGAACAGCTGGCGGAAGCCCAGGTCCTGGCTGACGCCGCGGAACAGGTTCTCTTCGATGGATTCGAGGCTCAGCAGCGCGACCAGTTCGTCGAGCACCTGGGTCATGACGTTCTCCTCTGCAAGGCTGCCGCTCCGGTCATGGCCGGGGCGGTCTTCGTAGTTCGGGATAGGCCGGCAGCGTTGTCAGGCGCTCGTCCCACAGCGCGCGGCCAATGGTGAAATGGTAAAGGCTTTGCCAGCGACTGTCGGCCATTTCCAGCAATTCATGCACCGCATCGTCGAAGTAGCAGCCGATGCCGGTGCCGGACAGCCCGGCCGCCTCGGCTTCCAGATAGAGCACCTGGCCGATCTGCCCGCACTCCCAGTACAGGCGCGGATAACGCCAGGCGCCCTGCTCCAGGGCAGTGTCGAAGCGGGCCAGCATGGCCAGGGCGACGCAGCCGTCGGCGGCGATCTCCTGGCCGCAGGAGAGAAAGCCCGCCAGGCCACGGGCGTCGCCGTCCAGCAGGCGGTACAGCGGCAGCTCGTCGCTGGCCCGCTGCCAGAGGAAATCCTTGCGCAGACCCTGGGCCAGTTCGCTTTCCGCAGTGGCGCCGCGTGCCAGCCAATAGAGCCCCGGCGCCAGACCCTGCACGCGGTGGACGAACAGCAGCAGGTCGACCCGCGCCTCGCCAAGGCTGGCGAAGGGCACCGGCGAGTGGGCCGGCATCAGGCGGCGCAGCCAGGCCAGCAACAGGTCCGCCTGGATGCCGCTGCGGCCATCCATGGACTGGGCGCTGCGTCGGCGGTGCAGCAGTGGGCGCAGCGGCAGTCCGGGGTTATCCACAACCGCGCGGGCCTCGGCTGCGTGCCAGTCGGACGGTGGCAGGCACGGGGCCCGGCACAGTCCGTGGACCCGTTCCAGTTCCGGCCAGTGACGCTGCTCGCGGGAGAGGCGATTGGGCGCGCCATGCAGCTCCAGCGCGGCGAGGCCATCCAGCAGGCACTGGTCAAGGGCGAACTCCCGTTCCTGCGCCGGGCCTATCCACAGCAGCACATCGGCGTACTCGCGCTCGACGAAGCCGGGCCGGTCCAGCCCCAGCAGGGCATCCAGGGATTCCTCCGCGACCCCGCCCATCACCCGCACCTGCCAGCCGAGGGCGCTGGCGGCGATGGCCAGCGCCACCAGGGCGTGGCCCAGGTCGTGCTGGCAATAGCGATAGGCGCGCTCGCCGTACTTCCAGGCTTCGCGCCAGGGGATGCTGGCAAGCCCCAGCAGGCATCCCCCTGCCGGCAACGCCGCGGACAGCCGTTCGGCCAGGGGGGCTGGCAACTCGCCGCGGATTTCCAGCCCGTGGACGTCCGGGGTGTAGTGGACCAGCAGGGCGCCCTCCTCCACCGCGCCCGCCGGCAGCAGCAGGTAGGCCTCGGTGGGATGCAGATTGCCGGAGGACGGATTGACCCGCAGTGCCCAGCGGCTGGCCCCCGCCTCCTTCCAGGCGGAGATGGCCAGGCTGTCGTAGAGCAGTTGCGACAGGCTCGCGCGATTCAGTGGCGCCGGCGCGCCGAGCGGGGCGGCGAACACCGCGTCGTAGGCCGGCGTTTCTTCCAGCGGGCGATGCCACAGCTCCAGCACGCGCGCGCCGCTGTAGCGGCGGAAGGGCGCCGGCTGGGTCGCCCAGTCGAGCTGGCCGGGCCCCGGCGCGAAGCGGTCCGGGCGGTGCTTGCTGAGTTCGTGATAGGCACGCACGGCATCGTTCATTGCAGGGCTTCCCACTCGGCGCGGCCCAGGCGGTAGAGCAGATGGCGGCGCAGCGGATGCCCCTCGGGCAGGAGCGGATGCTCGAAGTCGCCCTGCATGTCACGCTGCATCCCGATGCGCGTCATCACCGCCTGGGAACGCAGGTTGCCCGGAACGGTGAACGCCACGATCTCCGCCAGCTGCATGGATTCGAAGCCGAGCGCCAGGGCCGCCTGCGCCGCCTCGCTGGCCAGGCCCTGCCCCCAGTAGCGCGGCATCAGGCGCCAGCCGATTTCCACCGCCGGAGTGAAGTGCTGGTCGAAGTTCACATTCTGCAGGCCGACGACGCCGACGAAGCCGCCGTCCCCGCGGTGCTCGACCACCCACTGGCCGAATCCGTACTGGCGGATGTGCTGGTGGATGCGGGCCGCCAGGGCATCGCTCTGCTCGCGGCTCATGCAGGCGGGGAAGTGCCGCATCACCTCGGGGTCGGCATTGAGTTCGGCGAAGGCCGGCAGGTCGTCGTCGCGCCAGGCACGCAGGTGCAGGCGCGGGGTATGCAGTTCGATCGGGGGCACGGGGCTTACTCTTGAACCGGGCTCGGAGCCTCATGATACTGCCCTGCGTCCCGCCCCGAGTGCCGATCGATGTTCCTGCCGCTGGTCTATCACGACGACTACAGCCCGCCCTTTCCGGCGGAGCACCGTTTTCCGATGGAGAAGTTCCGCCTCTAGCGCTTTAAGCTATGCAGTGAAAAATTTTCAAGGAGACTCCCGTGGACCTAAGCACCTCCAAGAAGCGCTACGCAGTGCCGTACATACGGTTTTCCAGCGAGGGACAGCGCTACGGCAGCAGTCAAGAACGTCAGGAAACTCTAGTGGCCGAATGGCTGGCCCGTAACCCCGAGTACAAAGAGTACGAACGGAAGTTCAAAGACTTGGCTGTCAGCGGATTCGATGGTGTTCATGCTGAAGAAGGCGAGCTAGGCAAGCTCCTCGCTGCCATCAAGGACGGATGTATCCCCCCTGATTCTGTGGTGCTGGTAGAGGCAATGGACCGCTTCAGCCGTCTAGAGCCGATGGATACTCTGACGCACTTGCGGAGCATAGTTCAGACAGGAATCGAGGTGATCACGCTGGAGGATAACCAGCGATACGATGCAACCTGCCTGAAGGATCACCGCCTGCTGTATCTGGCAATGAAGGCTCAAGCTGCCCATGACTTCTCTCAGCGCCTATCCGGTCTAGTTGCAGACTCTTACACCGAAAGGGCCAAGGAGGCCAAGGCCGGTAATCCGATCAAGCGCCGTAACCCGTTCTGGCTCACCAGCGAAGGCAAGTGCAACGAGAAGAAGGCAGTGATCGAGCAAGCGTTCCTGATGTTCATCGGGGGGACGCCACTCAAGGCGATAGCCAACCAACTGTCCGATCACTTCGCCAACCGCCAGAGTCTGCGTCATGCCTTGAAAAACCCTGCTGCTATCGGCCATTGGCAACGGGTGAAGGTAGTGAAGGAGAACGGCAAGAATCGCCAGATACCGGGCGAGTTGATCAAGAACGTCTTCGAACCTGCCGTCTCAGACGAAGTGTTCTACCAGGCTCAGAAGATGCTGAACGACCTATCCGAGCAGGCGCCTACCGTTGCCCGGAAGTTCCCTTTGGCTGGCCTGTTGGTGTGCGGTGAGTGTGGCGCCAACATGGTATTGCTCCGGGCAGGTGTGAACGGCAAGACAGATGCTGTCCGCTGCTACAAACGCATGGCAAACAGCGCCAACTGCACCAACCAGAAGACAGTTCCGGTTCCCGTGGTGGGCTGGTTCTTCAATGAGGTCATGCGTCCACACGCTTTCCGTGCCTACCAGCGAACCAAGCTGCCCGAGACACAGCGTCAGCGGATCAAGTTAGAAGGCCAGATTGACCAGCTCCGACAGCAAAAGGCAAGGCAGCGGAAGTTCGTAGACTTGGACCCCGACGACCCAGATGTACTGGCCGAGTATGCGAGTCTCGTAGCGGAAGAGAAGGCGAAGCGACAGGAGCTAGCTTCCCTGCCCGCCATCGGCCACGTTGAGAAAGTGCCCATCGCTGAACTCTACAGGTTCGCCTATGGCGACAGATTCAAGGTGGCCAACCTGCTCCAGTTGGACGGGTTCCGGATCATCTGCCACCGGGACGGCACAATCGAAGAGAACAAGAGTGCCGATGACAATCCGCCGCAGTCAGTCCAGTACATCGGGTACAGCCGAAAGCACAAACGCTGGAGCATCCAGTACCCAGACGGAGACGTTATTTCAGTGGATAGACACGCAAACCAGTGATTCAACTCCAATAATGTTCAGGGAGCCCCCTACAAGCTCGTATACGGGGCTTTCAACGCATGAGCAATACGGTAGTAGCGGGGCGCTCTTAAAACACTCCTGCGGGCCTTGTAGAGCGGTATGGGAAACTGTGCTTATTCGCACAATTGCACACTTCCGTGCAGTTTCACAAAGTCTGCGTTGTTGCAGAGTTCAACTTATGGAGACTAGCGTGACCAATGTTGTAAATCTGCAAGACTACCAAACCCGAGAAGTGGTGATCGACGGCTTCAAGGTCCGTCAGGATGCTGAGGGCCGTTACTGCCTGAACGATGTGCATAAGGCTAGCGGGGGCGAGGAAATCAAGAAACCGAAGGAGTGGCTGAAAAATCAGCAGACTCAGGAGCTAATTACACGTCTGAAGGAAAAGGAGGGAATTCACCCCTTTACGGTAAAGGTTGGCCGTAATGGTGGTACCTTCGCTGTAGAAGAATTGGTGTACGCTTACGCGGAGTGGATCAGCCCGGAGTACCACCTAAAAGTGCTCGGTGTGTACAAGCGTGCTGTCAATGATGGTGTGGCAGTGCATGAGATTTCTGCTGCCGATCTGCTGGACAACCCGCTGAAGTATATGGAGCGATGTATGGTAAGTTGCTCCGCTAGAACCTCCCAGCTACGCCGCAAGAGCAAGCATAGCTCCGTTGTTAGTGCAAGTTTTACTTGACAAAATCATATAAAAATGTCATACTATTATCAAGCGTTGAAGAACTTTTCCCCACTCTCAAGCTGAACTTCCGCAACATCTCCCCCCGCCTCTTCTGGCAATCTCCTGAGTTTTCAGGACATTAACGAATCTCCTGCTCTGCTGGTCTTCCTCCTTTACCAGTGGCGTGCCGTAGCCAATCCGGCCAATGATTGGCATCTATTCAGGCTGGGTTTCCTTCAAGCTTCCCCAGCCAACTCCCCGCAACAAGAATTCTGGACTTCCTGAATTTTTCCAGTTTGCTTGTGCATACTCATCTTGGCCGTATGAGGCGGAAAACGGCCAACTTATTCCACGGTGGAAGTCGAAGAGCATACAGCTCTATTCCATAGAGGGCATTAGTCCTCCTTTAGCCCATCTTGCCAGCAGTAATGTTCGCAAGTTTGGGCTTTTCTTTGCCCCAACACTTTAACTCAAACACACGTTAACAACAGGAGTAACACCCTATGAAAATCCAAAAAGTCCACAAACTAACTTGCATCCAGTGCGGAAAACCATTCTTCGCCAAACGAGCAGGAGCCAAGTTCGATAAGCCAGCCTGTCAAATGGCTCACTATCGGGCATCCCACGAATACCGTCAGAAACAACTTGCCGCTGAATATGAAAAGCAACAGGCAGCCGAACAGAAAACCCAACCAACCGAAACAACAGAGGAATAACCATGACTGAAAAGATTTACCTTGAAGTCTGCAAGAAGACGACTGCCATCCTTGGAGCCACAGACATTCCATTCACCAGTGCTGAACATGATTTAGTTGAGTGCTCCGCTGAAGAATTCCTATTCCTCCAACTGCTGGATGAAACACTTCCGGACGGCTGGGTCACGAGTCTTGAAGACTTGACCACGTATCGCAAGAACAAGGCCGAGGCTGCCGCAAAGATCGCCACCAAGGCTCCCACGAAGCCCGCAGCGAAGAGTTCTGTTTCAACCAGCACCAAACCAGCCCAAAAGAACAAAGATGCTGATAGGGCAAAGCAGAGCCTGATTTCGGACATCAAGAAGCGTAACCGCAAATAATTCAATCCAGATACAGGAGAAAATGAATATGAAAGACACAACAAAACAATACGGACTCGATGTAGTGGAGTTCTTCAAATTTGATCAGGCAGAGTTCGACGCTCTACTAGAAGAGGCCATGGCCACCTACACTCACGGAGTAGAAAGCCTACTCAATAAGCGTAAAGCAGCGAACATCAGTTTCGTTCGGGAGCCGCTTGTAATCGCCCTAGATGAATTGCACAAGAAATTCCTTGCAGGTTACAAAATCCATCGGGATCGCTACTGCGGCGTGAAGGGAATTTCCTTGGACCTAGTGCTTATCAAACCAGCCGAGATGCAAGAGGCAGAAATCGCAGAACTTACGAAAGAAGTTGAAGAGCAATACCTGGCCCAGCTCTGGCAGCGCAATGTAGACGAAACAAATCGCCAAATCGCTATCACTCTTGAACGCAAGGCACGGGAAGTTGAAGCGAAGAAGGCCGCCGCTGAAACCGCTGCTGCTGAAAAGGCACATGCTGCTGCACTGAAAGACTTGCTCGACGCCTACGCCAAATAACCTAACCCACTGGAGGAAACCATGAACAGGAAAATCACTAAAGAAGAAAAGTTTGAACTTAACCGTGATGCAAACACCCGCCACCGCACTGGAGATAAGCCAGTAACCTCGATTAGCTTCCCGCTGGAGATCTATCAGGAACTGCTGACCCACGGCTATAACGCCAATATGGACCTGAGAGACTTTGTGGTGCATCTGGCGGATTGTTACTTGAAAGCCATGAAGAAGGGGTGGAAGTAATGCCGGAACAATCCGTCAGTTGACAATCCCGCCATACTTGCTGTAGATTCGCCAGCCCTCGCCATCCTGTCTATAGGATGGTTGCAGCAACTACCCCCGTATCCAGTACAGACCTCGCTTGACCCGCTCCGAAAGGAAGTCGCTGCCACGGTGGGTTTTCCTGCGCCTGCGTTCCGGGATTACCCCGAGGCTCCGCCCTTACCCCTGCTGATACCCGTGCCCAAACTTCGAAAGAAGTCTCTGGCTACAACGGCATTCTATTGTCCGGGGAAACGCGAAGGGGAAGGCGGGAGGTAGTACAGAAGTACACGTCGCTAATCAGAGCAATCCCTAGTGCCACTATGTCTCCAGTACACCTAGGCATGACCGATATCGGTCAAAACAACCAAGTCCAAGAGGAAAGAACATGAGAGTAAGTCTGAACGATCAGGCCAAGCAAGAGTTAATCGCGCTGATGGAGGCGCGAGGGATGAACAGCCCATCTTGCGTAATCAACGTAGTTATCACCGAGGCGTTCAACGCCTACTTCAATATCCCGATAGGCGAGGATCAACATGGAAGTACAGAACAACGCCGGACAGCGTGAGTACACTTGCACCACCTGTGGCACAGATTATCAAGGCAGGAAGTACATTGCCGATAAGGCCCAGCGGTTCTGCTCCCGCTCCTGTAAAGAGAAGGCAGCCCGAGCAGTCAAGGCGGTAGAGAAGGCCAAGGCCAAGGTAGTCAGTCAGCTCGAACGCTGGTGGAAGAGTGCCAAGGGCCAATACCACATCCGCAAGTGCAAAGATGCAGGTACAGCCCAGATCATGCAGGGGCACACAAAAGAATCCCTGCTCGCCAATGACGAGTTGTACAACCGCTTCTACAAGTGTTACGGCTGGGATGCTGACGAGAAGAAGTCTGTCTTCAACATCTGCCATGTGCAGAGTCAAAAGGGCCGAGATGGTTCCCGTGGCCTCCTCGACTCCCGCCAACTCTTCATCGGCGCTGCAGCCCACAATCAGGTACAGAGCGATAAGCCGGTTCCCGCTGACGCTGGCATGTCCATTCCAGCCCACAAGCTGGACAGGAAGTGGAGCATTCCTGCTGGTGCCACGAATGAGTCAGTGGCCAAGAAAATCCGCTCCCTACTGGGGAAGGAGTTCGATGCTTACCTGCTGTCGGGCACGATCAAGCTGAACAAGCGCTACGCCACGGCCCAGCGAATCTACAACCGCCAGCAGAAGGGTACGGAAGTGAATCGGCTGGATCGCGTCTGGACAAAACCAGAGCTTGAGGCGCTTGAATATGAAGTGCTGGAGGCGATGGACGCCCACCAGAGCGGCAAGGATGTATCCAACAAGTTCAAGCCAGAGGTCTACACCCGTGCCCTGCTGTGCGTGTATGCCGAAGAGCTGGAGCGATTCGGAGAAGTTCTCCCCGAGGGGCGCCACAAGGACAACTGCCGATTCATGCTGCCGCTGGTGCGAGTGCTCGGCATATACATTGCCCAGACCGAAGACGTTCTAGATCGTTCTCACCGTAGTTTCCTGAGCGTGCCGGGAGCTGAGTGGAAGCCGATTCAGCGTAACTCGGGGCTGTATTGGGGTAAGTCGCCACACTCCGTCATGGCCTGTGACTTCGCTTACATGAAGGAAACCATCCTCCAGGGCGCCTTCGATGCATTACAGGGGCTTCGCATCAACAAGGAGCGGTACGAGGACCACCTACTCAAGCGGCTGCTTCCGGGTAGTCTGGTGCCGGTGGTGGACACGCCTACGTCTTGGAGCTGGGTAGCGAGCGGCGGCAACTGGGATGAGTACATTACCCACCTGTACGCAGCCTCAGAGCCTGTGTGGCAAACGCTGCTGGACCTAGACCTGTGTACTGCTAGTGAGGTCGAAGCGGCCCGTGCCGACGTGCTGTGGGCCGTGAAAGACGCAATCGATCGGGGCAGACGGAAGTACAGGGCAGACCCGAAGTTCCAACGTGAAGTGCGTGGCAAGGTGTACACAGCATGGGGGTGGAGGGGTTATCCGCAGTGGCTGGAATACCCCGCTGCTCTGGTGGAGCAACTGGACCTGACTTCCGAGCTGATGGTTGCCTGATGGGGGGGGAACGCCGCCCCCCTTCGCCTCAGCCTCTGGCTTCTTCCAAGTTTCCGTGCAGATCGTGATTCGCCATGAACTGCCGAAGAGTCTCGCCAGCAGCATCTTTGCTCGGGAATGGCCCGATTCGTAAGTACCGGCTGGTTTCAGAGTGAACGTCATGCCCCAGTTCCCGAACCTTCTCCGCAATGGACTGGTATTCCTTGTTCGAGCTGAAGGGCAAGGTGACGAACCAGGGCGTTGATGGAATGGTGCTGCTGGCAATCTTGGGAACTTCGGCAGTCTGGACAGGAACGGGTTCCACTTCACTTCCGCAGTGCTTGCACTTGATGGCCTGTGCCTTGATCAACTCCGCACAGTACGGGCACTCCCGCAGACCATTGGTACTGACGCTCGGTTGCCCTGGAGTAGTCGAGGTAGCATCAGCCACCTCTTCCCATCCACGGCGTAGGTACGAACTGGCGAGGATGCCTCGGATGGTGATGCCATAGACGATAGTTGCGATGGGCAAAGCGAGGATCAGCCCCGGGCCACCAGTTGCCACGGTCACGCCTACCACGGCGAAGGTCCACACGAAGAAGTGAACCCACAGCCCTCGGTACGCCAGATAAAACGCTCCGAAGACGACAACATAGAGCCATGCCTCATCGGGGACTTGCTCAGTGTGACCGTTCGCAGGATTGCGGAAGGTTCTCATCACTTCATCCTCACCGCACTGTAGCCCCGACTGGTCATGCAGAGCTGATAGGTCTGGTTCTGCTTGTGCAGGATGTTCGCCCCTTCCATGAACGTGCCCCGGTACTCGTAGTCGGCCACCTGGACATTGCTCGCCATCATCCGGCAATGGGCGTCGTCTTGAACGACCTCCTGCTCAGTTGCACTCGGCTTCACCATCTGAATTTTCGGTTGAGCTGCACACCCAACCAACAATGCCATAGCCGCAACCATTACCCCGCCCTTGAGTCCCGCTTTCATTCTTCGCTTCCTTCTTCATGTGATTGCATTCCATCTCTCCGATGGAGTCGGCACACCAGACAGAGGAGGCAGGCATAGCATGATGCACCCAATGTCACGATTAGTGTGTTCACGATTAAATCACATGCCGGGACGATGGAGGAATGCCATCCCCACCCAAATCCCCGTCCCTACGCCGTCAATTCGGCAATCGAGTGCGTGAGCTTCGCCAAGCGAAGGGCATCACGCAGGAAGCGTTTGCGGATCAGTGCGGCTTTGCCCGGACGTACATGTCCAGGGTCGAGACAGGCGGTGCCAACCCCAGCCTAGATGCCATTAAGGTTCTTGCGGACGCCCTCGGTATCAGCATCTCTACATTGTTCGATGGCCTTTGAGAACTACACACCACCATCGTTGCCACCACAACGCAACCATGAGATAGGCGGTGCTGTGTTGAAATAGGGCGTGTCCTACAAACCCGCCGATACAGACTGCTCGAAAACTCGCTAGAGAAGTTCAACGAGCGTGGAAAACTTGCGGCAACGCTGATCAAAATCACCGCCACCGCAAGAACTGGCTAAGCCCTACTGAAGTCACTCGTCATACGGTAAAACTGCTGCCGCAATTTTCTCCGCAATTTCCGGTACGGAGTTATGCTCTGTTGTGAATCCAGCCAAATCAGGGAGGAAGCTACTGTACTCCTTCACGTCATCAAACGTGACGTTATGCAGTACGGGAATCAAAGTTGACTTACTCAACAGTACTCCCAGCTCACGTTCGGTCCAGAACCTTCCGGTGAGATACGCCGGGGTCAGCAGCGCAATGCCAGTCCTCGCCTTTCTTAAGCCTGCATCCATTTGAAGCGACTGACTCCGACCTGGAACTATAGCGGCTTCATCAAACCAGACAGCTACGCCAAGTTCCTCAAGGCACTCTCGCAGCTCATTAGCAACTTTCGCCCCATCGATGCGAGCATAACTCAAGAAAGAGTCATACTCCCGAGGATCGATAGTGGCAACAGCTTGATGTACGCGATCCACTAATTGCCGCTCTGAGTCCGTGTATCGAACGGCGCTGGTTGCAGATCGTAAGCTTCGGTTAAGTTCGGCAATAATCTTCCGATTATGTTCGCTAACGCGGCGATTGTGCGCATTAATCGCAGCATTGTGTTGGGCTATAACTTTTTTGTTATGAGCGTCAACCTTGCGATTATGTGCATCGGCCAAGCGCTTGTTTTCACGGTTGACACGATCGACCTCACGCTTTAACGCCTGCTCTGCCTTGCGCTGCGCTTCACGTACCCGACGGTTGAATTCAGCCTGACTGATAGCCATGGATTATTCCTCCTCAGCGTTTCTTGTCGGACTGGGAAACGACCGAACCCGCGAGCGTCTTGGTCGTCTCGCTGTATTTGTCGCTCTGGAGCGCTTTGGCGGCTTTCGCCTCCATGTCGGCCCCCGTTTGCTTACCGGTCGACGACTGAGCTAGTGCAGAAGCTGCAAGGCTCTTCGCGATGGCCGAAGCGTTGGGATCACGAAGGGTCTGAGCTGCGAGAGATGCAACGTCTTGCGAGGTTTGCTTGGAATTGCTCATAGGAATATGTCCCATAGTCAGAGCTGAGAAATCGGCCTCGACTGGGACCTACTCGACAAACGAGCATTGACGTTACCGCCAACAGTTTGGCTGAATAGATACCCCAATCGGGCCACGCGGTTTCCTGCCGTAGTGCGTCTGGTATGGAGCGGGTGATCGCGCTTCGGTCGCCAAACTTGACGTGATCACTCGCTAGCTTCCTTCCCTTCCGCTCATGCCTTCAAGGCGAGCAGGGCTGATAATGCCCCTTCGCTGTCTCTGGGCTTTATCTGTGCACCACGTTAATGCGCTCCTTGGGACATTGCAAGGCGACCCACAACATCTAGCCTGTGGATAACTTGTGGGTGAATTGTGGGTGACTATAAAGTGATCAGCCCAGACACCTAGTGCCACAAGGACCTTGCCGTTCGTCGCCGATGAAAGGACGTTTTGCGAGGTGCGATGGAGCTGTCAATGGCGTAGCAAGCAAACACAATATCTTGTGTTTTTTGTTCTGGTTGGCACGTGCTGTGCTGTGGAGCTGTTCTACTTACAGCCGGGGCATGAGGCGAAACTATCTTGGTGTAGCACGATTGTGGCCATCAGGACTCAATGAATGTGAACGCCTTCGCTGGCGTCGACTGAGCATGTATGCGCTTGTTTACGAGGGATCGCCATGTGTGGACGAGTTGTCACCCCATCAGATCGAGCGATTGAGGCGTATTGGCACATCGGCTCCCGAAACTCAGGCCGCTGGATTCAGAGCTACAATGCGGCCCCGACAACAATCGTTCCGATGGTGAAACTGGGGGACGATGGGGAGCCAGAGGTAATAGCGGCCCGATGGGGTTTGATTCCCTTCTGGTGGAAACAGGCCAAGCCACCAGCACTTAGCTTCAACGCCCGTTCCGAAGAAGCAGCAACCAAACCGATGTGGCGCCAGAGCCTACGAACACATCGATGCATCATGCCCGTTGCAGGCTGGTACGAATGGAACGAACACCAGCAGGTCAGGAACCGATCAGGGCGGCTGGTGAATCAGCCCTACTACCATCACGCCACTGACGATGGGTTGCTTGCCATTGCCGGATTGTGGAGTACCTGGACAGGACCGGAGGCGCAGGACGTGGTTTCCTGTGCTCTGCTCACTAAAGAAGCTGCACCATCCGTTGCCCACATTCATCACCGGATGCCTGTCATTCTCCACCCGGAGCAATGGGATTCCTGGCTCTCGCCCAAGACGCCAAATGAACACGTTCAGCTTGCGATTGCCTTCCCCCGCGAAGACTTCACAGCTCACCCGGTTACAACGGACGTGGGCAACACACGGAACGATTACCCCGAGTTGCTGGAACCTGTAGCAGTCGCTTCGTAAATAGCTACGACGCAAAGGGCGCTCCCAGTCGCCCCCTCCTAACTGATGGCCCGATGTCTTAGTATTCCCGGCCAATACAATCGCCAAGGATGCCAAGCGAATGAAGATTCTTCGAAATGGTCGTTATCGTAATGACGGCTCCGACACTATCGCTGACAGCAAGATGAAGGTTTCCCTTGATGGAGAGGGAACGTTTCTCGCGTCTTTGACGGGCAAGGATCGGGGCAACAACTACAGGTATCGCGTGATCATCTCCCACGAGGAGCTGCTCGAAATGCTCACCCATCAAGTGCTTCAAGTTGCAGAGACAAAGGCTGATAAGGCGGTGGGGCTTGCCGCAGTCGAGTCCATTCGAGTGCTGCTGGACGTGGAGTGACGGAACTATTCCGAAGCCAATCACGATCTATCCCCTTCGTGACCAGATCAGCAATTCTGGTCACACACTCTCCCCCTACACCCGCCCAGTTGCGGGGCTTTCCACCGGATGGGGTTAAGCCAAGCCCCCGCCAAATACGTCAAATTTCTTGACAGATTTCCTCACATCCCCGAATTCTCGGGATCGTTGATCAAAGAATGACCAGCCACCTCAGAACAGAGGCCATCATTACTGCTGATGCCCTTGGCCCTTCACAGTGTGAAGCCCCTGCCACGCCGGGCTCATAAACGACCGTATATGACACCGCGCCAGAACCCGACTTAATCTGGTATCAAAAACTAGCATTGACAATTCTGATACCACTCATCATAATGACACCACCAATTTGACACCAAGGAGTGACACCAGATGAGCCGGACCTTCATGTATGCCCGCGTATCCACCGCAGACCAGACCACTGATAATCAGGTGCTGGAGGTCAAGACTGCTGGCTTCGATGTGCAGGCTCAGCGTGTGATCACTGAGACGGTATCCGGCTCCGTTGCTGCCAGTGAGCGGAAGGGCTTCCAGAAGCTGCTAGAACGCATGGAAGACAGTGACGTACTGATCGTTACCAAACTGGACCGCCTGGGCCGTAATGCGATGGATGTACGTTCCACAGTGGAACTGCTGGCCAGCCGTGGTATCCGTGTCCACTGCCTCGCTCTGGGCGGTGTGGACCTCACTAGTGCAGCCGGGAAGATGACTATGCAGGTGCTGAGTGCCGTAGCTGAGTTTGAACGTGACCTGCTGATCGAACGGACACAGGCAGGGCTGGAGCGTGCCAAGGCAGAAGGCAAGGCCCTGGGTCGCCCCACTGTCACCAGTGCTGATCAGGTACAGGAACTGAAGGCCAAGGGTATGAGTCAGTCTGCTGTGGCCGCTGAACTGGACATCAGCCTCGCAACAGTTAAGCGTCGCTGGAACGTCTAGCTTCCCCAATCCTCGCCACACAGGCCGCCCTGAGCGGCCTTTTTCATGCCCGTCGATATTCGGTCGAAATTGACGCTCGGGCAGTCCGGGCCGGGAGACTGGGTTTGATACCGACCCACCCAGAGTACGGCGTCAGTAAACTTTATTAAGACCACTCGACGTTCAGCCCGAAACTTCTATAGACCGTTCTTAGCCAAACTAATATCCAACAAATTCACTTTATCTATCTTGCTGTCGTGCACAACAATAGTAAGCTTTGCAGGATACTTAAATCGCATCTCGCTAATTCTAAAAGTCCACAGCATGATTTTCAGCAATTCCTCATCGCTAATTCCTCTATGTTCCTTGATTCGTGTTATCCCCGAGCCAAACACAGGAACAGCGACGCTTTTTTGCGCATAAACCCGATTAATATTGTCCCAAAACTTAATCAGAAACCCCAGGTACTCTGGCATCGTAAGGACAGCCCTATTACCTTCATCGAATTTCGTAAAAGCCGCCAAGATGAAGTCCCCGTAAAGGCATACCGTCCCTATTTCATACTTTTGTTTCTTGCCGGAACGCCTATCTTCGTTAAGCTCCGCCAGATCACCATCCTCAAACTGGTAGCTTGCCAAGTGCCGCTCAAGACCATCGAGCCCTTCAGGAAGATGTTCATTTATAAAGATTCCATTCAATGATTTGGCAGATATAACCCTATCATCAACCTGAGTATCGAAGTACTCATTGAACGCAATAACCTTGAAATCTGGCTCTTTGAACAGATCGCCAACTTTGACGGTTACAGCACTACCTTCAATATCTAGAGTAACCGTCGTTAGGCGATTCGACCTTACCCAACTAGCAAGATAAAAGACTCCGAGAAAAAGCAAGAACAAGCCCCCAGCATAAAGCTTACATCCCCCCGGAATATCAACAAAGATCAGCACCAGAGACACAACAGTGCTAATCCAAGAAACATTCTCCTTAAACCCTGCCCATAGACTTTTGTCGAAAAATTTTACCTTGGCCATTCCACATCCCTACTAAGCAACAGCCTCACCCAAGAGCATCAAATCTTATACCAATAGTTGCCTGGATTAGTTTTTCCTGACACAGTAAATTCGGAATCCCCCAAAGCAGACCTTATGAGCTCCTTCTTCATTGGAACATGCAATACCGGTACATTACCCATATACAACTTTAACGACGGAAGCTTGTTCCAAAGAGCCTTAATTGCCGACTTCAGCTCTCCTCCCGCCACCAGATCAGTCTTCTCACTGTACTCAGGATAAATGATAATAACCGGCAAACCCTGATTACCAATACCATACTCAATCTCTTCCTTGACCGCCCTCGACTCAAAAGTATTGCTACTAAGAAAAAGAACAATATTCTTTGAAGACTGTAGACGCTCACGCAGCCGTGGCTTCAGCGTGCTCTCCCAATCGCTGCCGTCTCTAACGCTGTAAGTTTTTGCATGCGAGTCATTGAAGGGGAATGAAGTGTCCTGTGCTTTCCATGCCTTAAGCATGTTGAAGTAGACGAAGTCTTTTGTCGCATTTGCACCTAACGCACTCGGATAAAATGGTTCAGCAACATAGAAGGCGCAATAATTTCCATTTCTGTATGCCATAAAAACTTCTCCTAGATAGTTTCTAAGTCGCCATTCATCGTTCGCAAATCAGAATGAAGCGATCCCGACAAGCACTGCTACAGAATTCCCCTCGTCTGAAAAAGCAGTGGCGGCATAGTAACAGCAAGCATTAGCTACGTGGCAGCCATGCCGTTGCAATCGGCATTACCCAGCTCTGAGGCAAGTGCCCAAAGTACTTGAAAAAACAATATCACTGCATATCTAGAAATTCTGCCTGCTCTACGAGCACCTGCTGGACAGCGGCCTGACCAGCGACGCGCGCCTGCACCGTCCGGGCGTCTGCCCGCCCGAGGTGCTCGCGCTCGCCCATTGCCCCAGTTACATCCGGCGTTTCCTCGACGGCGACCTGGGCCGCGAGGAACAGCGCCGCCTCGGCCTGCCCTGGAGCGAACCCCTGGCACGGCGCACCGTGCGCGCGGTGGGCGGTTCGCTGCTGGCCGCCGAGCTGGCCCTCGAACACGGCCTGGCCTGCCACCTGGCCGGTGGCACCCACCATGCGCACTTCGACCAGGCGGCGGGCTTCTGCATCTTCAACGACCTGGCGGTGATCAGCCGCTACCTGCTGGAGGCGGGCAAGGTGCAGCGGGTGCTGGTCTTCGACTGCGATGTACACCAGGGCGACGGCACCGCGCGCCTGCTGGCCGAGACCCCGGACGCCATCACCGTCTCCCTGCACTGCGAGAAGAACTTTCCCGCGCGCAAGGCCGAGAGCGATTGGGACATTCCCCTGCCGATGGGCATGGGTGACGCCGACTACCTGCAGGTGCTGGACGACGCGCTGAACTACCTGCTGCCGCTCTACCAGCCGGATATCGTGCTCTACGACGCCGGCGTGGATGTGCACAAGGACGACGCGCTGGGCTACCTGCAACTTACCGATGCCGGCGTGGCCGAGCGCGACGAGCGGGTGATCCGCCATTGCCTGGGGCGCGATATCCCGGTGATGGGCGTGATCGGCGGAGGCTACGACAAGGACCGCGCCGCCCTGGCCCGGCGCCACGGCATCCTCCATCACAGCGCCGACAAGGTGTGGCGGGAGATGGGGTTGGAGCGCTGAGCACTGTGCTTTTCCTGTGGGGGCGAATTCATTCGCTATGGGCGGCGAAGCTGCCCCGAGGAAGTCTGCGGGGGCTATGGCCTGCTCAGCGATTGAAATCGCCCCCACAACATGCCGTGTCCAGCCAAGCGGCGTGCATTAGAATGCGCCCTCTTCCATTTTCCGCCCCGACTCATCCCCATGAACGATTCCTCCCCCTTCGTCGCCGTCATCGGCGGTGGCCCAGCTGGCCTGATGGCCGCCGAAGTCCTGGCCCAGGGCGGCGCGCGGGTGGAGTTGTTCGACGCCATGCCCTCGGTGGGGCGCAAGTTCCTGCTGGCCGGCGTGGGCGGGATGAACATCACCCACTCGGAAGCGAAGGCCCCCTTCGTCGGCCGCTACGGCGCACGCCACAAAGAGGTGGGCGCGTTGCTGGAGGATTTCGGCGCCGACCAGTTGTGCGCGTGGATTCACGCTCTCGGCATCGACACCTTCGTCGGCACTTCGGGCCGGGTCTTCCCCACCGACATGAAGGCCGCCCCGCTGCTGCGTGCCTGGCTCAAGCGCCTGCGCGAGCAGGGCGTGGCCATCCACACCCGCAGCCGCTGGCTCGGCTGGGCCGCGGACGGTGCCCTGCGCATTGCAAGGCCCGCCGGTGAAACCAGCCTCCGTGCCGACGCCTGCGTGCTCGCCCTGGGCGGCGGCAGCTGGGCGCGGCTGGGATCGGACGGCGCCTGGGTGCCGCTGCTGGAACAGCGCGGCGTGGCCATTGCACCACTGCAACCCAGCAACTGCGGTTTCGAAGTGACCGGCTGGAGCCCGTTGCTGCGCGAGAAATTCGCCGGCGCGCCGATCAAGTCGACGGCCATTCGCCTGGATGACCAGCCAGCGCGCCTGGGTGAATTCGTGCTGACCGAAAGCGGCGTGGAAGGCAGCCTGATCTACGCCCTTTCCGCCGCCATCCGCGAGCGGATCAACGCCACCGGCAGCGCCACCCTGTACCTGGACCTGCTGCCCCACCACTCTGTGGACAAGATCACCAGGGCCCTGGCGCGCCCGCGTGGTTCGCGCTCCATGGCCAAGCACCTGCACAGCCAGCTGGGCCTGGACGGTGCCCGTGCCGGCCTGTTGCGCGAGCTGTCGGCCAGGGACGACTTCCTCGACCCCGCGCGCCTGGCCGCCGTGATCAAGTCCCTGCCGCTGACGCTGGTGCGGGCGCGCCCGCTGGACGAGGCCATCAGTTCGGCCGGTGGCGTGCCCTTCGAAGCGCTGGATGAACGCCTGATGCTCAGGCAGCTGCCGGGGGTGTTCTGCGCCGGCGAGATGCTCGACTGGGAAGCGCCCACCGGCGGCTACCTGCTCACCGCCTGTTTCGCCAGCGGCCGTGTCGCCGCGCGTGGCGCGCTCGACTGGCTGTCGCGGGGCTGACGGGCGACCGCTCGGCGCCTGGAACGAAACAGCTGATCGGAAGCCGGCGGCGAGCTATCGGCTGGCACGCGGCAGCGTCTATGCTTGCCCACAGCCCAGCTTCTGCATGCGGTGCCCCCAAGGTGATTCCCCTCCTCGTCTGCGACGATTCGATGATGGCGCGCAAGCAGTTGATTCGCGCGCTGCCGCTGGACTGGCCGGTGCATATCACCCAGGCGAGCAACGGCGAAGAAGCCCTTGAGGCGATGCGCCGAGGCCAGGGCCAGGTGGTCCTGCTGGACCTGACCATGCCGGTGATGGATGGCTACCAGGTGCTCAGCCGCATCCGCGCCGAGGGCCTGAACTCACGGGTGGTGGTGATCTCCGGCGATATCCAGGCCGAAGCCCAGCGCCGCGTGCACGAGCTCGGCGCCCTGGCCTTCATCCGCAAGCCGGCCGATCCGGACGAGCTGCGGGACACCCTGATCCGCCTGGGCCTGCTGCGCCCGGCGCCGTCCACCAGCCCGCTGAACGGCATTCCGCTGCGCATCGACCCGGACCTGCGGGTGAACTTCCGCGATGCCCTGCGCGAGGTCAGCAACGTCGCCATGGGCCGCGCCGCCGCCCTGCTGGCGCGGGTGCTCGGGGTGTTCGTGCAGCTGCCAGTGCCCAACGTCAACCTCTTCGAAGTCAGCGAACTGCACATGGCCCTGGCCGACGCCCAGCGCGGGCAGCGGCTGTCGGCGGTGTGCCAGGGCTTCATCGGCGAATCCATCGCCGGCGAGGCGCTGCTGCTGTTCCACGATGCCGAGAGCGCCGAGGTGGCGCGCCTGCTCGGCTGCCGGCCCCAGGGCGAGAGCGAGGAGGCGGAAATCCAGCTGGACCTGGCGAGCATCCTGATCGGCGCGTGCCTGGCCGGCATCGCCGAGCAGATCGATGTGCGCTTCTCCCAGGGCTACCCGCAACTGCTCGGCCGGCACAGCTCCATCGAGCGGCTGTTCCAGCTCAACAACCGGCGCTGGCGCAAGACGCTGGCGGTGGAGATCAGCTACGCCATCGAAGACCACAACCTGCACTTCGACCTGCTGCTGCTCTTCACCGAAACCTCCATCGCGCGCCTGACCCAGAAGATCCACTACCTGATGGACTGACCCCATGCCGACGCAGATCGACTTCAAGGAACTCCACTGGCTGCTGGATATCGTCCAGTGTCTGGACGTCGGCGTGGTGGTCCTGGACCGCCAGTACCAGATCGAGGTGTGGAACAGCTTCATGGAGAACCATTCAGGCCTCGGCTCCGACCGGGTACAGGGCAGGAACATCTTCGAGCTGTTCCCGGAGATCGACCGCAACTGGCTGCGGCGCAAGGTGGACAGCGTGCTGCAACTCGGCACCCGCGCCTTCAGCCTGTGGGAGCAACGGCCTTACCTGATCCGCTTCGACAACTACCGGCCGATCACCGGCGAAGAGGATTTCATGTACCAGAACCTCACCGTCCTGCCCCTTGCCACCGCCAGCGGCAAGGTGGAGCGCGTGTGCCTGGTGATCAACGACATGACCGAAGTCGCGCGGTTGAAGAAGCGGTTGGCGGAAGCCGGCAGGTCATAGGTCCTGCTCCGGGGGTCCTGGAATCTTGTGGGGGCGAATTCATTCGCCAAGCAGGCCAAAGGCCTGCCCTATGGAGTCCCCTGGGGCTGCTACGCAGCCCTTAGCGAATGAATTCGCCCCCACAGGGAAAAGCGACGCCCCCTTCCGCTATTTGATGTACCACCCCCAGGGCTCCGCGCTGCGGTACTCGGTGACCTGCTTCACTTCCAGGTAATTCTCCAGGCCCCAGCGCCCCAGCTCGCGGCCGATGCCGCTCTGCTTCATGCCGCCCCAGGGCGCCTGGGTGAAGGTGGGCTGCGAGCAGTTGACCCAGACGATGCCGGCGCGCAGGCCGTTGGCCACCCGCGCGGCGCGCTCCAGGTCAGCGCTCATCACCGCGCCGGCCAGGCCGAAGCGGCTGTCGTTGGCCATGCGCAGGGCTTCGGCCTCGGTCTTGAAGCGCTTCACGCAGAGCACCGGGCCGAAGATTTCCTCACGCCAGATGCGGCTGTGCTCCGCCGGTTCGTCGAACACCGTCGGCTCGATGAAATAGCCGTGGGACAGATGTGCGGGGCGCTTGCCGCCGGTGAGCAGGGTGGCGTCCTGCCTGCCCTGCTCGATCATGCCGACCACCTTCTGGTACTGCCCGGCACTCACCAGCGGCCCCAGCAGCACGCCGCGCTCCAGGCCGGGACCGATGTTGATGCGCCGGCTCTCTTCCACCAGGCGCTCGATCAGGCGCGGGGCGATGCCTTCCTGCACCAGCAGGCGCGACGTGGCGCTGCACACCTGGCCCTGGTTCCAGAAGATGCCGAACATGATCCATTCCACGGCGGCGTCCACATCGGCGTCGTCGAACACGATGAAGGCGGATTTGCCGCCCAGTTCCAGGCTGATGTTCTTGATGTCGGCCGCCGCCGCCGACATGATCTTCGACCCCGTCGGCACGCTGCCGGTGAAGGCCAGCTTGTCCACTCCCGGATGCTGGCTGAGCGGCCCGCCCGCCTCGCTGCCCAGGCCCGTGACCACATTCAGCACGCCCGACGGCAGGCCGATGCGTTCGGCGGCGCCGGCCAGTTCCAGGGCGGACAGGGGCGTCAGTTCCGACGGCTTGAGCACGCAGGTGGCGCCCGCCGCCAGGGCCGGGGCGACCTTCCACGCGGCCATCAGCAGCGGGTAGTTCCAGGGGATGATCTGCCCCGCCACGCCCACCGGCTCATAGCGGATGCGGCAGCTGAAGCGCTCGTCCGGCAGCGCCAGCGGCTCGTCCTGGCGCTCGTCCAGCTCCCGCGCCAGTTCGGCGTAGTAGCGGAAGCAGCCGATGGCGTCGGCGATGTCCCACTGCGCCTCCGGCAACGGCTTGCCGTTGTCGCGCACCTCCAGCACAGCCAAGGCGTCCTGGCGGACTTCCAGTTCGCTGGCCAGGGCCTCCAGCCAGCTGGCGCGTTCGGCCCCGCTGCTCTGTCCCCAGCCACGGTTGAAGGCCTGGCGGGCGGCATGCACGGCATGGTCGATGTCTTCCTCGGTGGCCGCCGGTACGCGCTGGATCAGGTCGCCGCTGCTGGGGTCCAGCACCTCGAAGTAACCGCCCAGGTCGGGGCGGACCCATTGCCCGTTGATGTAAAGCTGGTCACGCATGGCTCTGCTCCATGGGCGCTCAGGCGCCGCTGCGGCGGTTCTGCAGGTAGCGGGAAGTGAACAAGAGCGCCAGGGAGACGCAGATGATCACCGTGGAAATGGCGTTGATCTCCGGGGTGATGCCCCGGCGGATCGACGAGAAGATGTAGATCGGCAAGGTGGTTTCCGAGCCGGCGACGAAGAAGGCGATGATGAAATCGTCGAAGCTGAAGGTGAACGCCAGCAGGAAGCCGGCGAGGATGGCCGGGGCGATCTGCGGCAGGGTCACCCGGCGGAAGGTTTCCAGCGGCGGCGCATAGAGGTCGGCGGAGGCTTCCAGCAGGGCCTTGTCGAGGGCTTCGACGCGGGTGCGGACGATCACCATCACCAGCGCCATGGTGAACAGCGAGTGCGCGGCGATCACTGTGAACAAGCCCATGCGCAGGCGCGGCAGGCCGGCCCCCAGGAGCAGGTCGAGTAGCGGGTTGACCACTTCGAACAGGCTGATGAAGGCGATCAGCGTGGCGATGCCGATGACGATGCCGGGAATGATGATCGCGCAGTAGGTCATGGCGTCGAAGAACAGCCGCACCCGCTTGCCCACCCGCTGCAGGCCGAACACCGCGAGGGTGCCGAAGAGCGTGGCGAGCACCGCCGAGCAGAAGGCGATCAGCGCGCTGGTGCCCAGCGCCTCGATGATGAACGGATTGCCGAAGGCACGGCCGAACCATTGCACCGAGCAGCATTCGAAGGACAGCCCGCTGCGCCCGGCATTGAACGAAAACAGCACGATCAGCGCGATCGGCGCGTAGAGGAACAGGTAGAGCGAGGTGGAATAGCTGCGCAGCCACATCAGAGCATCCCCTCCGTGCCGCGCTTGCCGTAGCGCGCCACCAGCTTCAGGTAGAGGGCGATGATCAGCAGCATCATCGCCACCAGGGTCATGGCCACCGCGCTGCCGAACGGCCAGTTGCGCGATTGCAGGAACAGGTCCACCAGGGCGTTGCCGACGAAGAACACCTTGCCGCCGCCGAGGATGGCCGGGATCAGGAACTCGCCCATGAGCAGGATGAACACCAGCATGCTGCCGGTGATGACGCCGGGTGCGGAGAGCGGCAGGGTCACCCGGCGGAAGGTCTCGAAGGCACCGGCACCGAGGTCCGACGAGGCCTCCAGCAGGCGCTTGTCGAGTTTTTCCAGGCTGACGTAGATGGGGAACACCATCAGCGGCAGGTAGCCGTAGACGATGCCGATCAGCACCGCCGTCGGCGTATTGATCAACCGCACGCCGTCCAGGCCCACCATCGCCAGCAGCGCCGGGATGCCCTTGCCGCCGAGGATGAAGATCCAGGCATAGGTGCGGATCAGGAAGCTGGTCCAGAACGGCACGATCACCAGGGTCAGCAGCAGCGAGCGGCTGCGCTGCACTTTCACCGCGAGGAAATAGGCCAGCGGGTAGGCGGCCAGCAGGCATACCAGGGTACCCAGCGGCGCCAACGCCAGGGTGTTGTAGAAGGCCTTGGCCCGCGAACCGAGGTTCAGGTAGTTGTCCAGGGTCAGGGCGGCGCTGTAGCCACCTACGGGGCTGCGCTCGCCCAGGCTGAAGACCAGGATGATCACCAGCGGCAGCAGGAGCAGCAGCAGGAACCACAGGGTGGACGGCAACAGCAGGAGCAGCGTGACACGCCGGCCGAGGCTGCGGCTTTCGGCCGGCGCGGCCTGGCCGGCATCGGCCAGCGCGGGGGCGCTGAGGGCGACGTTCATGGAGGATTCCCTACGGTTCATGGAAGCGGCTTTTGTAGGAGCGAGCTTGCTCGCGAATCTGCGAACCTGCCTTCGCGAGCAAGCTCGCTCCTACAGGACGGCGGCGATCAGGCCGCCTTGAAGCGCGCCATCAACTCCGCCCGCGCCGGACTGGTGAGGGTGGCGGCGGCGCCGAACTCCAGGGCACTGAGCAGGTCGGCAGCCGGGTACATGATCGGGTCATCGAGCATGGACTTGGGCAGCAGCGCATCCACGCGCTTGTCGCCGGTCGGGTAGCCGTGGGCTTCCACCTCCAGCTTGTTCACCTGCGGGTCGAGCAGGAAATTGATGAAGGCGTAGGCGGCGTCACGCCGCTCGGCGCCCTTGGGAATGGCGAAAAAGTCGCTCCACAGCTCGCCGCCCTCGCGGCCCAGCACGTAAGTCATCTGCGGCAGGTCGCGGTGCAGCTGCGAGGCGTCGCCGGTCCAGCACATGGACATCCATGCATCGCCGTTGCGCAGGGACGGCTGGTAGTCGGAGTTGATGGCGAACAGGTGCGGCTTGACCTCCAGCAGCAGCTTCTCGGCATCGGCCAGTTCCTTCGGATCGAGGGAGTTGAAGCTGTAGCCGAAGGCCTTCAGCGCATTGCCGATCACTGTCAACTGATAGTCGTGGACCATCACCCGGCCGTCGGCCTCGCCCTTGGCGAGCTCCCAGAATTCCTTCCAGGTGGTGGGCCGGGCCTTGATCTTCTCGCTGTCGTAGACGAAGCCGGTGGTGCCCCAGTTCTTCGGCACGGCGTAGGTCTTGCCGTTGATCACGCCCTGCTCCATGAAACGCTTCTCGTAGGAGGCGGGATCGAAGTTCGGCAGGCGGGACAGGTCCAGCGGCTCGATCAGCCCCAGCTCGGCGTAGGTGCTGATGGTGTAGTTGGTGGGCACGAAGACGTCCCAGCCGCTGCCGCCGGCCTGCAGCTTGGCGAGCATCTCTTCGTTGGAGCCGAAGACGTTCATCTGCACCTGGGCGCCGGTCAGTTCGGCGAAGGCGGCGAAGTTCTCGGCGTTGTGGTAGTTCGGCCAGGTGGCCAGGACCACGCGGTCGCCGAGGGAGCCCTTCTCCGCGGCGAACGCGCGGTTGCTGGTGAGCAGGCCCGGCATGTTCGCCGCCATGACCGCCATGGCGACGCCGAGGCCGGTGCGGCCGAGGAACTCGCGACGGCTGATGGAGCCGTTCTGCCAACTGCGCAGCTGCTTGATGAAGTCTTTCCGATCCATTGTTGCCACCTGCCTTTCGAGGGTTGGTTGTTCTGGTCCTTCGCCTACTGCGTCTTGCTACAGCGCCATCGCCAGGCCGCTGGCCTGATCCCAGCCGATGCGTACCGGCGAGCCGTGCTCGAACGCCGAACGTTCGTGCTGGCCATGGCGTGGTACGCGCACGCAGACGATGCCGAACGGCTCGGTGCGCACACGGTATTCGGTGAGGTTGCCGAGGTAGATGCGATCCACCACCTGGCCGGGCAGGCTGATCTCGCGGGGCAGCGCCTCCGTCCCCGCGCCGATGGCGATCAGTTCCGGGCGCACCGCGATGCAGCCCGGCTCGGACGCCTTGAGGGCCGGGCCGGTGGGCGTCTGCGGGCTGGCCAGTTGCAGGCCGTGGGTGGTGTCCAGCAGCACGCGGCCATCCTCGATGCGCCGCACGGTGCCGTCGAACAGGTTGGATTCGCCGATGAAGTCGGCCACGTAGCGGCTCGCCGGGGTTTCGTAGAGCTGTTCGGGGCTGGCGCTCTGCAGGATCCGGCCGTCCTGCATGACGCTGATGCTGTCGCTCATCGACAGCGCCTCTTCCTGGTCGTGAGTGACCAGCACGAAGGTGATGCCCACCTCGCGCTGCAGGCGCAGCAGTTCGGACTGCATCTCCTTGCGCAGCTTGCGGTCGAGCGCCGCCAGGGGTTCGTCAAGCAGCAGCACCGTGGGCTTGTTCACCAGGGCGCGGGCCAGGGCCACCCGCTGTTGCTGGCCGCCGGAAAGCTCATGGGGCTTGCGCTGGCCAAAGCCGGACAGGCGCACCATCTCCAGCGCCTCGTCAGCCATGCGGCGCTGCTGGGCGCGGTCCGGACGCGGCTGGTGGTAGCGCAGGCCATAGGCGATGTTTTCCGCCACCGTGAGGTGCGGGAACAGTGCATAACTCTGGAACACCATGTTCACCGGCCGCTGGTGCGCCGGCACCCCGGCCACCGAACGCCCGGCCAGCAGCACCTCGCCTTCGCTGGGCTGCTCGAAGCCGGCGATCATCCGCAGGGTGGTGGTCTTGCCGCAGCCGGAGCTGCCGAGAAAGGAATGGAAGGTGCCGCGCCGCACCTTGAAGTTCAGGCCGTTGACCGCCGTCACCGTGCCATAGCGCTTGACCACATGGCGGAACTCGATATCGAAGAACTCGCTTGCATCGCTCACGGCCGGCCCCTTTTTTCAGGTGTTCTTGGCTGGTGGCAACAGGCTAGCGACAGCGGTTTTCGGCTGTATATATCCCTCGGGGGATAGACGCGCACTCCACAGAAACTGTGGAACATGGTGTGGATAAGTTATGGATGGGGGGCTGGAGGTCCCGTCCGGCGGGGATTTGCGAACGATGGTCAGATTTTGAGCAGACGCTCGCCCTGCCCACAATTTCTGTGCAAATCATTGTGGATAAGTCGTGGGCACCCGCGCCGGAGGCCGATGGCAGCTGATCCGGCTTGTGCTGGATGGTTATTGAACAGCGCCCTTAAAATCGCCAATAGCGATAAAGCTAGACCGCCTTGGGCAGCGCTTCGGGTTCGTCGCGCTGGCCGGCCAGTTCACGCACGAACAGCCCGAGAAGCTCCGACTGGCTACCGATGCCCAGCTTGGCGTAGATGTTCTTGCGATGGATCTTCACCGTACCGGGGCTGATGGCCAGGTGTTCGGCCACCGAGGCGCTGGAGTGGCCGCGCAGGAGCATCTGCACCACTTCCTGCTCCCGCGCGGTCAGCACGTGGGCGCCGAACTGGTCGAAGGCCTCGCGGATCTTGTAGTCCAGGTCCTGCGCCGGGCGCGGCGCGTGGGCACGGGCCAGGTCCCAGGCCTCGTTGACCACCTGCTCGACCACCGGTTGGGCACAGTCCAGCAGTTGCATCTCGTCCCGGCTGTAGGCCGGGCTGCAGGCGCTGCGCATCAGCGAGAGCACCGCCTTGGCGCCGTCGGCCAGGTCGACGAAGAAGGCGATCTCCTCGGTCAGGCCGGTCTGCTGGTAGTAGGTGACGTAGTACTCGCCCAGGTAGAAGTGGTCCGGCGCGAACTGGCGCAGGCGCCAGAGGCCGGGGGCCTGGTTGCGCGTGCAGGCGAGGTAGAAAGGGTCCAGCAGATAGGGGCCGACCTGGTAGTCCTCGACATACACATGGCGCTTGTCGGGTGGGAAGGTATCGAACAGAGCCAGCGGGCGGTGATTGCCTTCATAGACGAAGAGCACGTAGTGGTCGACATGGCAAATCTGCTGCAACCACTGGCTGAGGGCGAGCAGACGGGGGCGCCCGGCGGGTTGGGCAAGCAGGTGGGCAACACCGGCGGTCCAGTGTTTGAGTTCCTTGTGGCGCATGGGGAATTGCCTGAGGTTGGGCTGCGCTTCAATCACTATAGGCGTTCAGCATTTCCCACAGAAATGCAGGAAGTGCGCCAACACCCTGCAAGCCCAGCCGCCCGCTCTGGCACGGGCGTACCGGTTCGCCGCCCAGCCCCAATCCGGGTCCCGTTGCCCCATCAGGCGTCACCCATCACCACAATGCGGTGACGCCCGGGCCGGGAATCAGCCCTTCTTCGCCTTGCCGAATCCCGGCGCCTTGCGCACCGCCCTGACCTTGGGTTTTTCGCTGTCGATCCAGCGCCCCAGCGCCGCGCCCTTGCCTGCCTTGCCGGCGACGGCCTGGGGCTCTTTCGGTTTCTTGGGCTTCTTCGGCTTTTTGATCACCTGGCCGCTGGCATCGGTCATGGGCACCCGGTGATCGGGGATGAAATCCGGCTCTTCGCGGCGCTGGAGGGTCTGGCGGATCAGCACTTCGATGGCTGCCAGCAGTTGCACCTCGTCGGCACACACCAGGGATACCGCCTCACCGCTGGCGCCGGCGCGGCCGGTACGGCCGATGCGGTGCACATAGTCTTCGGCGACGATGGGCAGGTCGAAGTTGACCACCAGAGGCAGGTCGTCGATATCCAGGCCACGGGCCGCCACGTCGGTGGCGACGAGGATCTGCACTTCCCCCGCCTTGAAACGCTGCAGGGCGCGCAGGCGCGAGGGCTGCGGCTTGTCGCCGTGGATCGAGTCGGCGCTGATGCCCCGGGCCTGGAGTTCATCCACCAGCTGGTCGACACCCTTGCGGGTCTTGGCGAAGACCAGCACCTGGCCCCAGCCGCGATCCTCCAGCAGGTGCAGGAACAACTCGGCCTTGCGCTTCTTGTCCACCGGGATCAGCCACTGGCGCACGCTCTTGGCGGCGGCGTTGCGCGGGCTGACCTCGATGGACAACGGGTCGCGCAAGAGTTCGCCGGCCATCTGGCGGATGGCGTCGGAGAAGGTGGCGGAAAACAGCAGGGTCTGGCGGCGTTTCGGCAGCGCGGCGAAGAGCTCGTCCAGCTCACGGGCGAAACCGAGGTCGAGCATGCGGTCGGCCTCGTCCAGCACCAGCGCCTGGAGCTGGTTGAACTTCACGGCGTTCTGCCGATAGAGGTCGAGCAGCCGGCCGGGGGTAGCGACGAGGATGTCGATGCCCTTGCGCAGCCGCATCATCTGCGGGTTGATGCTGACGCCGCCGTAGACCGCGTAGTTGCGCAGCGGCAGGTACTGGCCGTAGACGCGGAAGCTTTCGTTGACCTGCTCGGCCAGTTCGCGGGTGGGCACCAGCACCAGGGCGCGTACCGAGTTGCTGGCCACCTGCGGGCCTTCCTGGGTGAGTTTCTGCAGCAGCGGCAGGGCGAAGCCGGCGGTCTTGCCGGTGCCGGTCTGGGCCGCGGCCATCAGGTCGCGGCCCTTGAGGACGGCGGGAATCGACTCGGCCTGTACCGGCGATGGGGTCTGGTAGCCGAGCGCCTCGGTGGCGCGCAGCAGGGGTTCGATCAGGCCGAGGGAAGCGAAGGTCATCGGGGCAGCCATAGTGTGCGGAAAAGGCGCAATTCTAGCAGGCCGCCCATCACCACCGGGATCAACTGGTCTGCTGTTGCAGCGCTTTGTCCGCCGGCGCCTTTTCTTCCTTGCGCTCGCGCCATTGCGGCAGGCCGATCAGCACCACGGCACCGATGATCACCAGCATCGCCAGACCCTCTTCAAGGCCGATGCTTTCGCCGGCGAAGGCAATCCCCAGCAGCACCGCCACCACCGGGTTGACGTAGGCGTAGCTGGTGGCCGCCGCCGGACGCACGTTCTTCAGCAGGTAGAGGTAGGAACTGAAGGCGATGATCGAGCCGAACAGGATCAGGTAGGCCAGCGCGCCCCAACCGGCCAGCGTGGGGGCGGCGACCATACGCTCGCCGCTCAGCAGGCTGCCGGCCAGCAGGGCGACACCGCCGGCGAGCATTTCCACTGCGCTGGCCATGGGGCCGGCGGGAAGCTTGAGGTTCTTGCTCCACATCGAGCCGAAGGACCAGGCTGCCGCGGCAAAGATGATCAGCACGGCCCCCAGCGGACTGGCCTGGAGGTTGGAGCCGAGGTTGAGCAGGCCGATGCCGATCAGCCCGAGCAGGATGCCCGCCCATTCCAGGCGCGTGGTGCGCTGGCCCCAGATCAGCCCGAACAGCAGGGCGAACAGCGGCACGGTGGCCACCGCCAGGGCGGCGACGCCGGAGGCCACGCCGAGGTCTTCGGCCAGGGTCACCCCGCCGTTGCCGCAGCTCAGCAGCAGGAAGCCGATGGCGGCGGCGGACTTCCACTCCTGCCTGGTCGGGTTGGGCACCCCGCGCCAGCGCAGGAAGCCGTACATCAGGGCGCCGGCCACCACGAAGCGGACCCCGGCCATCAACAGGGGCGGCCAGGATTCGACACCGATGCGAATCGCCAGGTAGGTGGAACCCCAGATCAGGTAAAGAGCGATGAAAGCCCCTATGAGCAGGAGCGGAACGCGGCGCGCAGGCATGATCGGAACTCGACACAGGCAGGAATGAAGTGTCTATTCTATGAAAGGCACCTACGGTGAAATAAGACAGAAAGCCTGCTTGATCACCGCTCAGGCTTTGCAATTCATCGAACTGAGCGGCCTAAACCTTCGATTCGAAGAAAGCCACTTTCGGAGGCACCTGTGGACAAGTACGACCGCCTGCTGCTGTTGGCCCTGATCGAGAACGGCCGCGCTTCTTTCGCCGACCTGGCACGCCGGGTCAACCTGTCACCGCCGGCGGTGGCCGACCGCGTGGCCAAGCTGGAAGCCGCCGGGATCATCACCGGCTACCACGCCGGCGTGGACCTGGCGAAGCTGGGCCTGCCCATCGAATGCGTGATCGAACTGCGCATCACCGACCGCGACTACAAGCGCACCCAGGAAGCCCTGGAGGAAATCCCGCAACTGACGCTCTGCCACCGGGTCACCGGCGATGCCTGCCTGCTGATCAAGGCGGCCGTGGCATCGATGCCGGAGCTGCAGGACCTGATCGACCGGATCGGCCAGTTCGGCGCCACCAAGACCTCGCTCATCCTCTCCACGCCCTTCGAACAGCGTGTTCCCGCCGTGCTGCAGGAACGCGGCAAGGTGGAGCCCCTGCGCACGGTCAAAGCCTGATCTGCGCCCGTAGGTTGGTCCGAGCCCGGCGAGGCCCAACGATTCCGGCTCGACTCCGCTGTCGGGCTTCGCTCCGACCAGCCTACGAGGACGTTCAGGCTTCCCGATGCCGCCTGAGCGCTTCGGGGACCTTGGCCGCAGGCAGCTTCTGCAGGCTGCACAACAGCTGGTGGGAAACCTCCGCGATGCCGTGCCTGTCCCGCAGGCGGCCGGCGATGTGCAGAGTGAGGTTGGCGGCCATCTCGGCGTCGGCCAGGGCGCGGTGGGCCTTGCCGGTATCCGGCAAGCGCGCCCAGGCGTTGAGGGTGCCGAGCTTGTGGTTGGGTGCTTCGGGCAGCAGGCGCCGGGCCAGCAGCAGGGAACAGGCGAAGGCCTGGCGGCGCTTCCGGCCGATGCGGCCGAGTTCGTAGTCCCAGAACTTCTGGTCGAACGAGGCATTGTGCGCCAGCAGCGGCAGGTCGCCGATGAAGTCGGCCGCCTCGCCCATCACCTGCTCCACGGGCGGCGCCTCGCGCAGCATGGCGGTAGTGATGCCGGTCAGGCCCTGGATGAAGGCGGGTACCGCAACACCGGCATTCATCAGGCTCTGGTAGCGGTCGACGATGCGCCCGCCCTCCAGGATGACGATGCCGATCTCGGTGGCGCGACAGTTGTTGCCCGGCGTAATGCCGGTGGTCTCGAAGTCGATGACGGCGATGGGGTCCACGGAATTGTCCAGATGGGGGCGGGTTTCAGTTGCGCAGCAGCAGCGGGCTTTCGATGGGCTGGTAGCGGCTGGCGGCGCGGATCAGCGATTGCGCGGTCAGGCCGGGCACGCCGTAGACCAGGGTTTCCACGCCGTGGGCCTTGGCCACCCGTTCCAGCAGCAGGTCGAAGTCGCCATCTCCGGAGGCGAGCACGATGAGGTCCACGCGCGGCGCGGCGTCCAGTACGTCGATGGTGATGCCGACGTCCCAGTCGCCCTTGGCCGAGCCGTCGCTGCGCTGGATGAAGGGCTTGAGTTTCACGTTGAAGCCGAGGTTGCGCAGGATCTGCTGGAACTGTTGCTGGCGCGGATCGCCGCGATCGATGGCGTAGGCGTTGGCTTCGACGATATCGCCCTCGGCGCTGACGCTCTGCCAGAACGCGCCATAGTGGAAATGGCAGCCGTAGGTATGACGCACCGTGTAGTAGAGGTTCTGCACGTCGGCGAATACTGCGATTTTCTTCAACGCGGTTCCTCGTGACTGGCTGGGGCGACCGGCTGGCGGCGACTGTATAAGGGTAGATGGCGGCCAGTATGCCAGCCTCCGGGAATGGAAGGTGGATCGAACCCTGCAGAATGCTCCCGGCGCCCTGCCGGCACCCTCCCAGCCGTGTGGGGGAGGTGCTGCGCGAAGCCGGGCTGGACGACCTCTGCCGCCCCTTAACGACTATCATGGCGCTCCCGTCTCCCCTCCCGCGGAACCCCGATGTCCCTTTACGACCGGAACCTGGCCCTGCTCGACGATCACGCCATCCCCTACCGGGAGGTCAGCCACGAAGCCGTGCTCGACTACCCCACCGCCCACGCGGTACGCCAGCGCTTCGGCCTGCGCGGGGTGGAGAGCAAGAGCCTGTTCCTGCGGCTGAGGGGCGGCGGCTACGCCATGCTGGTGACCCTGGAGGGCGCGCGGGCCGACTGGGCGCAGCTCAAGGCACTGCTGGGCGCGCGGCCGAGCATCGCCAGCGACGAGGAACTGGTGGAGCTGACCGGCTGCGTGCCCCAGTGCGCCTGCCCCCTGGGCCATGCCGAAGACATTGCCCTGGTGTTCGACGAGGCGATCCTCCGCCACGACTACCTGATCTACTCGCCCGGCCCGCCGGAACGCACGCTGGAAGTGGCCACCGCCGACCTCGCCCGCCTGCTGCCCCGGCTACCGAACCGGGTGCTGAATTATCGTTCCGACTGAAGTGCCCTTGGGAGGTGCCCCGGCTTGGGCTAAAGTGCCCAAGACCCACTGCCGCAAGATATGAATGCCCGCCGATGAATCCGTTCGAGCTGCTGCGCGCCTCCTGGTACTTCTTCTCCCGCAACGCCGGCGAAATCGCCCTGCTCTGCCTGCCGGCCATTCTCATCGAAGCGATCGCCCAGCAGGGGTTGATCGCCTGGCTGGGAGCGGACAAGTCCCAGGGCGCGTCGATCGTCGTCAGCATGCTGTTCTATCCACTCTACGTCGGCGCGCTGATCATCTTCGTCGACAGCCGCAGCCATCGCATCCGCCTCAAGCCCCGTCAGGTGCTGGAGATGGCGCTGTTCCGCTGGCCCAGCTTCGCCGTGCTGGCCGCCATCAGCACGCTGCTGATCATGGTCGGCGTCTGGATGCTGGTGATTCCCGGCGTCTACGTGATGATCAAACTGGCCTTCGCCGAGTACCTGCTGGTGCTGGAGGGCAAGTCGCCGCTGGACGCGATCAAGGAAAGCTTCGCCCTGACCCAGGGCCACTTCTGGACCATCCTCGCCTGCGTGCTGCTGGTGATGGGGCCGATCTGGCTGGTGGACTGGTTCGCCTATCGCGAACTGGGGACAACCCCCGACCCGGTGGGCACCGTGATACTGGAAAGCTTCAACAGCTTCTTCCAGCTGTTCGTCAGCATCGCCCTGTACCGCATGTTCACCCTGGTCACGGAACGCGCGACGGAGCAGTGACCGTTTGACCACCCGGGACCAGTCGCAGCCTGCACAAGGAGGACCTCCCATGGCTGAAAATCCCAGCATCCTCTCCCACGTTTCGGTGGGCACTAACGACTTCGAGCGCGCCGTCGCCTTCTACGACAGGGTCCTGCCCACCCTGGGCTGCAGGCGCATCATGGAGCACCCAGGCGCCGTGGCTTACGGCCGCGACTACCCGGAATTCTGGGTGCAATCCCCCATCGACGGCCGTCCGGCAAGCGTCGGCAACGGTACCCATATCGGTTTCTTCGCCGCCAGCCGGGAAGCGGTGCTGGCCTTCTTCGAGGCCGCGCTGGACGCCGGCGGCAAGGGCGATGGCGAACCCGGACCACGTCCCGAATACGGCGAGCCCTACTACGGCTGCTTCGTCCGCGACCTCGACGGCCACAAGATCGAGGCCGCCTTCTGGGACATGGAGCTGGACCCGGGCTACGAACTGTACGTCGAGCCTCACGCCCACTGAGTACGAGGACCGTATCGCCGCGCGGCGCCCAGCCTCATGCCGGAGCCCGGATCAGTCCTGCAGCTGGTGATGGGTTCCATCGCAGAGCGGCGCCGAGTGGCTATGTTTGCAGCCGCAGAAATACAGGGGCCCACTGGCATCTGCATGGAATTTGAGGGGCGCCAGGCCAGTTCCCTTGTGGGAACCATCGCAGAACGGCTGCTGCTGGCTGCGGCCGCAACGGCACCAGAAGTAATCCCGGCCAGCCTCCACCTCCACTTCAAAGGGGCCCCGCTGGGCGATCCGCACCTCGCTGTCCACGGCATTCCTCCCGGACGCGCCTGGCTTGGGCCGCGGCAGCGGCTCGGGTATGCTCGCCCTCTTCCAGCATAGATGCCTGCCCTTGCCGATGCCCCGAGTTCTGCGTTTCGCCCTGCTCAGCCTGCCGGTCCTCGCCGTTGGCCTGCTGGCCCTGACCTACGCGCTGACCTGGCATCCCGCAGCCCGCGCACCTGCCGCGCTGGCCTGCCAGGGCGAAGCGCCGCAATTGCAGCCCGGCCAGGCCCTGAAGGTGATGACCTGGAACCTCCAGTACCTGGCCGGCAAACGCTACGTCTTCTATTACGACCTGCCCGATGGCGAAGGCCCGGACGAACGCCCTACGGCGGAAGACCTGGCCTACAGCCTGGACGAGGTGGTGCGGGTGATTCGCGAGGAACAGCCGGACATCATCAATCTCCAGGAACTGCACGAAGGCGCCCGCGCCACCGACTACCAGGACCAGCTGGCCCTGCTCCAGGAGCGCCTGGCGGACGTCTACCCCTGCGCCAGCCAGGCTTTCTACTGGAAGGCCGCCTTCGTACCCGATCCCCATATCCTCGGCAGCGTCGGCCTGAAGCTGGCGACCCTCAGCCGCTTCCACATCGAGAGCGCCGAACGCCTGCAACTGCCTCTGGAAGCGAACGATCCGCTCAGCCGCCAGTTCGACAAGAAGCGCGCCCTGCTGGTGAGCTACCTGCCGATTCGCGGCGGCGGACGCCTGGCCGCCGTCAACACCCACCTGGATGCCCTGGACGACGCCCCGGAAACCCTCAGGCGCCAGGTGGCCATGACCCGCGGCCTGCTCGACCAGCTGCAGAGGCAAGGTCTGCCCTGGGTGCTGGCCGGCGACTTCAACCAGTTGCCGCCCGGCCAGTACGAGCGCCTGTCCGACCTCCAACGCAGCCGCTATCCCCGCGACAGCGAACTGAAGGCGCTCTGGAGCCGCTACCCGATGATTCCCAGCGTCGAGGAAGCCAGTGGCGCGCAACAGGCGCAGTGGTTCACCCACTACCCCAACGACCCTCGGGTGAAAGGCCCCGACCGCACCCTGGACTACGTTTTCCACAGCCCCAACCTGACCCGCATCGAGGCGCGGGTGCGCCAGCACGACACCCTGCGCATCTCCGATCACCTGCCGCTGACGGCGCGGTTCTTCCTGCCGCCAGCGCAGTGAGCTGGCAACGCACCTCATTCACCAAGGGCAGCGCTGCTGTCCCGTAGGTTGGTCCGAGCCCGCGAGGCCCAATGTTCGTCGTCTACCCGCAGCCCCGAAGGGCGGGCCTTCGGCTCGCTTGTCGATTGAAATCGCCCCCACAAGAAGTCGCGCCCAGCCTGGTAGCCCGTATATGGACTCCTCCTCTGGCGCAAGTAGCAAGATGGGGATCAACGCGACCGTATATTCGACTTCGTACAGGGAGCCGCCGCTCCCGAGCCTAGATGGGACGCCTGCAATCTCCTGATATAGCTGCTGTATTGGTCAAGCCCGCAGCACACATCAATCGACCCGCTATCGAAAATCGGCAAGAGTTTCCATCAGCCATCCAAATTCGCTTGCCCGGAATACGGGCACCATAAAAAATCCCCATACTGACCAAGCAGTTAATAGGCTGGGTCGCTAAATCACATCTCAAGATTTTCTGAATAGCAGCCACCTGCAATAACTACCAAGCGAATCGTATGGTCAACGAGGCGGGCATATGACCAAGGACATCAACGACTGCATTAAGAAGAAAATCATAAATACCTCATCAGAAGCTTCGTTCACTCACCTTGATACCAATGACGTAATTACCCACGCCAAGTCGCTACCGAACTGGAGCCAGGAATACCTACAGATTAGCCCAGGTATATTTCATGGCTCACTTAGCAACATTTCCCTCGGCCCTGCTCAACTGTTCAGGGAATCAATGAACAAAGCAGTTGATCGGCATGCACAGGCCTGGCCAAACTGTTTAGCAATCGGAATTCCACTAAAAATAGAAGGTGATGGATTCTGGTGCGGCGACAAGCTTCTGTGTGACTCCATACTTTTCCTCAAGCCGAATGCAGAACTGAAGTTTAGAAGCCCATTGATGTCCGACATCTTAGTAGTCGCAGTGGATATCGAGTTATTCATCAATTACTCAAAGGAAACGGGATTTTCCATAACCGGCGACCTCAATCACCTGAACGGAGTCACACCCGTCTCAAAGGAGCTATGCGACAGTCTGCGAGAGCGTTTCCTCAGGATTTTGGAAAAAGTCAAAAGCTCCCCCCGCATACTCAAGGAGCAAGCTACACGACACGCTTTAACCATCGAAATAATGTCTGTATTACTTAGCAGCCTTTCCTCACTGGGAAAAATAACACCTCGCCATCCTGGTCAATTTGTTCACCGACACATAGTCGAGAAAGCACGGGAGTACATTCTTTCGAGAAAAGGAAACCCGCCAAATGTCCTTGAAATATGCAATGAGCTGCACATAAGCCGCCGCGCACTCCATTATGCCTTCCAGAAAGTTCTGACCATCAACCCGGTTACTTTCTTGCGCTACATACGACTCCACGGCGCGCGCCAGGAACTTATCACTGAGCCCAGCGGAAAATACTTGATTAGCGAGATTGCTGCGCGCTGGGGATTCTGGACCCCAGGGATATTTTGCAATTACTACAAGGAGCTGTTCGGAGAAACTCCGACTGCCACACTGAGGCAACATAAAAAAGTCCAGATAATCACCTGACTCTACTTAGGTATCCCCAAGTATCTCGCTACGCACATCGCCATGACTTCATGAACCAAGTAACTGTGACTCCAGCAATGCTGCGAAGCGTTTGCACGAGCATCACATTCGTCCTGAAGACACCAGGTTCTCTTTCCGCAACCACTCCCACGCCAAGTGCAGACATCTAGCGTCAACACCAATACGTGAAGCCACGGACAGCAGATCCTGTGCTGGCGTAGGAACCTGCAGGTGCTCGATCAAGTTCGAAAGCTCGACACCTGCAATAAATCTGACGCCGCGCGGGTGTTCGGGTGTTACCACGACGCGTCGAGGAACGATGTAGCCGTCCTCCACCACTGCTCTCACATCAAGCATTGCGGAGTACTGCGCGCGAGTTGACATCTGCAGGTCGGCAGACCACGTCTGACGCACCCGCCAGAACGGGCTGTCTGACCACCTCGACTCGCTCAGGTAATGCTCACGCCCAGCCTGGCAACGATGCTGGAACGTAGTAATGGCACGATCAAAATAATAGGTTCGCGCCAGGTCCAGATCGGCCGGCCTGCAGAGGATGGTATTAATCACTGGTGCAGCAGCGAAGGCTCCAGAGACAGCCTCGTACATGCCATGGCCGGACAACGGATCGTTGCAGTACGCGGCATCGCCCACGCGAATCATCTTCTCGGTGATTAGCCCCCCTCTGAGCACCGGTTGTACACCACGGGCTCTCGCCTCTCCGAGCGGCCAGAAGTTGCCCAGCATTGAGGGAATCGTCGAGAGGTTCTCCAGCATTTCCTGGTGGATAGAACTCAATCCATATTCCGGTCCATCAGAAACTGATTTGGGCGAGACAGTTAGCTGGATGCTCGCCTTTCCGTCGACATCTCTTGTGCACCATGCCCAGCCATCCCTGAACGATTCGGTGCAGGTCTGGCGAGAGCCTTTGACCGAGCTTTGAAAGCTACGAGTCAATGCCACGCTCGTGGGACCCGCCACAATGTCCGGGGCAGTCTTGGGGGCCGAGCGCCCCCTCGCTTCAACCAGAAAGTCCCCTTGCAGGGTGAAAGACTTCTCGATGCTTTCGCCGAAGGTTACCGACCAGCCCTGCTGCTCGCTCTTCACGCCCAGGACAGTTCCTTGGAAGAAATCAATTTCATGACGTTCCAGGTCATCCAGCAACGAGCCTTCAAACAGCGAACGTTCGATTACGTGTTCACCGTTAATCTCTCGATACTCCCCCGCCCAGCTTGCGGCCCTCGCCCAACTTGGGCCGAGGACCTCGAGAGCGTCAATGCAACCGGCCCGCTTCAGACCCTCGGCCACTCGCGGAGAGGCGCCTTCAAGGACCGAAAGCTCGCGCGGGCGGCCGATGACTATCACCCGATGCCCGTAACGCTTGAGCAGAATTGCACTGACGATTGCTGCCGGACCAGTTCCCAGGACCAAAACAGTTCGCATGAGCTCATCTCCTGGCCGATAGGCCAACATTCGGTAAAAGGAGAGTCCCCAGCACCATGGCGATTAGCCCCGCCCAAACGAAGGAAACCAAGGGGAAGCGTCGAATGACCACGAGGCTTTGCACTTCGCCTGTAGCTGATGCCTTGCTCGCCCCTACCATCAGTCGGGAGGTAGCAGGAATCCACACCTGCAGGTCCTGGTCCCAGCTGCGCAGAATGAAAGGGTGTAGGACGTACCCCGGATCTCCTGCATAGCGGGCATAGCGGTAATCAAGGATTTCACAGAGTTGGCGAACCGGGCCTTGGTAGGCCGGCGGCAACTGCCGTGCATCCTGGAATAAGGCATGCCCGCCGTGGACAGTTCCATCCGCGCGCAACTCGACTTGAGCAACGGCTCGATACCCCGAGTTATCTTCCTGGTCACTGAGAGGCAGTACGCGAACCTGGAGTTTATTGGAGACCTGGTGCCAGTCTTCTGGAGACGCGGCCAACGACAGAGACAACGGTACATACGAATTCAAGGCGGTTGCGCTCAGTCCACCGACCAGTGCAATGACCGCGCCGGCATGGATGAGCACCAGACTGCCCGTATGCCGTAATGTGGCCAAGCGTCGATTGCGCCAGACACTCAACGCGCACCAGCCCAGGCATGCAACCAACAGGTAGAGGCCACTGAACAGAGCCGCATCGAGCCAGGGCAAGGTCCTCACAACGCTCTGGGACAGGATCCCTTGACCGGAGTACTGGTCAGTCAGCCAGCCACCCGATGTGCCCATCGCAACGGTGAAGATAGCCATGAGAAGCGAGATCCCAATGGCGATTCGTGGTCGGACGCATTTACGTATGAACGAGTGGCCACCCAGAAGACCGATGAATGCAATAACTGGCAGCATTCGACGCCCAAGCTCATGGCCATCGATATCCCATTGGTCAAAAGCCTTGCGCAAACCGGCCAGTTCAGTACCACTCGCCCACGTGGTCAAGGTTTCATAAAACGGCTTCAGCGCGACGTCCTTTTCGAGCCCAATCCATTCGAAGATATGCGCTTGCGCCAACCCAAGCGAGGCAAGTACTGCTGCGCCGACGAAGAGATAGATGGCGCCGGTAAGTGTCCAGTCCCCCCCTTTGCCATTGCTGGTCTGCCGCCCCTGGAGAGAACGCCAAAGCCCCCAAAGCAACAGGCACGAAAGAATGCCTGCAAGCCCCAAGTGGCTGAGCCACGAGGTTGTACCGATATAGCGATGCGAGCTAGGTAATACCTCGCTGCGCGTGACGGCCATGGCGATGCAAGTAACCACGGCGGCCAATACACTCAGAGCAGGAAGCAGACGCCATAGCTTTCCACCGGGCTTCCAGCGCCTCGCGCCATGTAGTACTGCCCCCAGCAACGCCCATACGGCAAACGCGCAAGTCTGGACCGGATCCCAATGCCAGATGTGCCCGAAGGTGAAATCCTCAAGGGCCCAAACCATTCCGAAGCCAATTCCTGCTGTCAGCACCAGCCAGGAGCGTCGGCCATAGATCACGGCGTATTGCCGGTAGTAGGTGTTAGCCCCCCGCAGCGCGTCGATCGCAGCTCCTGCCGGAGCAATTGCCCAGGCATAGGCCGCAAGGATCAGCGGGGCATGGAGAGCCATCCAGAACGTCTGAAGATGGGCATTCATCCCCTGGCTGGCCTGTGCACTCAGCCAGTCGGCTGGTGTTCCAGTGAAGGGAGCAAGCCAGGCGGCGTATCCGGTGTACCAGGCTGCGATCAACGCAGTGCCGATGCCGGACCAGCCAGGCAGCGACATGAAGCGGACAGCACAAGCCATGATGAAGGTGGCCAGCAGTAGAACGGTACCTTCATCTCCGCCCCAGAGATTGGAAGCCTTGAGGTAAGCGGGGAGCGATGCGCTGCTGTACAACCATACGTATCGCAAGTCGAAATGGTCGGCGAGCAGATGAGCCATGAGGGCGATGCAGGTGCCAACCAACATGGCCAGCGCTATCACCCAGAGATGCGCTCGGAGCGCGTGATTGATCGTGCCCATCACGATGATCGCGACGGTTCCCCAAATCGCCCAGTTGCCCGCTGACGGGAACAGCCAAAGCGCAATGGCACTCAAGAGCAGGACCGGCGCAAAGCAACTGAACAGACGGCGCTTTGACGGCATCATCAATGTTTTCCCACTCATGCCAGCCGGCGCTCCCGTCCCAGGTATGAGGCCCCCAAGCGAAGCACCATCTCGACACTTTGGGGCGTATTGAATCCCGTTCCCATGTAGCGGGCGATCTTCCCCGCGAACCGGGCACAGGCGAAGCTTGAACCCCCGCCACGATCCGGCTCACCCGGGACCACAAGCGGATTGGCGCCGAAGTCAATTTGCGCAGAGCAGAGCCAGGAGTGTTGATCGATGGCGCATCTCGCATCACCAGAAACGGAGATGCAGTTGGGCAGTGACGCAGGATATACGGCTCCTCCACGCGCCGGAGCCGAGGCGACCAGGATTACGCCCTTTTCCGTGGCCCTTTTGCAGGCCTCTAGCAAGGCAGGTGAGGGCGAACTCAAACCGAAGCTCATATTGATGATCTGAGCGCCGGACTCGACGAGCCAGTCCATCGCTTCGACCACCCTCATGACAGGCGCCTGTCGGGTTTCGGAGAATATCTGAGCGATCAGAAGCCTCGTATCGGCACATTGCTCCAGTACCAATTTTGCCAAGGTACTGCCGTGGGCAATCCGATCTATTTGCGCTTCGCCACCGTACGCCTCTTCCGTAAAGCAACGCGATGCTTTCACACAAGGCAGGATGTCGTCGCTCAGGCCGCTATCGATAATGCCGACCAAGGGATTCATGGTTGGGTCTCCACGGTGTATTCCCCCAGATCAATAGTCAGGTCGAAATGGGCGCCAGGTAGTGGTCGGTGGCTGATGATGATTCGTGTTCTACCAGCGAAAAGCCGATCAATTTCGCGATGGATCAAGGACTCCTGCGCGAGATCGATTCCGGATGTGCTTTCGTCCAGGATCAGCACTTTCGGCTCCACCAGGATTGCTCTGGCAAGGGCAATACGCTGCTTCTGCCCACCAGAAAGAGAGCCTCCACGCTGGCCTACCTGGGTAAGGAGGCCATCAGGCAGCGAATCGGCGAATTCGTTGACACCCGCCATGCGAGCAATGGCCAACACCTCGTCATCGCTGGCATCGGGCCGACCGTAGCGAATGTTTTCGAGGATGCTGCCGGAGAACAGGTGGACCTCTTGGGATACCACACAGACCGTGCGGCGCAGGCATTCAAGATCAATCGCTCGCAGATCCACGCCATCAAGGGAAATGCACCCCACGGTGGGATCGAAATGTCGCTGCAGCAGATCGACCAGCGTGCTTTTCCCAATCCCTGAAGGACCGCGCAATGCCACGCGACTTCCAGCGGGGACTACCACCGTCAGGCTTTGGAACACAGGCTTGTCTGTGCCCGGGTAACTGAACCCAACGTCTTTCAGTTCAATGTTTCCGCGCCCCACAACGACGACTCGGTCCTGGGCGCGCGGGGCAATGATGTCTGGAGATTGACGTGCTAACTCCTGGACCCGAACCAGGCTCACCTTGGCACGCTGATAGCCGACGTAGAGTCCGAGCAATGTCTGCACTGGCCCACTGGCACGCTGCATGTAGGTGACGAAGGCGATCAACACGCCGAGAGTCATGGTGCCTTCACTCATGATCTGGTGACTGCCGAAGAGGAATACCGCCGCAGTCGCCAGCGACAGGACGAGGCTTGGAACCGTGCCCGCGACATACCCCAGCATCTGCAGATTCAGGGTTTCGCGCCGAAGGTTTTGGTGAAGCGTCAAGAGGCGAGCATTCTCGCGCTGTTGGCCGTTGAAGATCTGGACGCACTTGGCGCAGCCCAACACCTCAACGAAGAATGCCGCGATGTCAGAACCACGCTCGCGGACTCTTCTGGTCGTGGACTCGATGTACGGGCGGATCAGCTTGAGGAACAAGCTGTTGAAAACGAGCACCAGGAACATCAGTGCGGTCAGTTCCCAGCTCATCAGCCCTAGGATCAGTACAGACCCCACCAGAACGACCACACTGTTCACCGCAGTGAGCAGCGAGTCGACAGCAAAGCGCTGAATCTCGCCTATGTCGCCATCAAGTCGGACGTGTATGTCCCCTTGCCGCGTTCGGGCGTAAAAGCTCGGCGAGAGTGTCATCAGGTGCCTGAACAGCGCTTCACGCATGGCATGAAGGATCCTGGCCGATGCATTGGCGTACAGGTAACGTGTGCTGCCGCCCAAGAGAGCGGACGTCATCGCCAACCCCACAATGAGCGAGACGCATTGAAGGACGAGGTCGAATCGTCCTGGCAAGATTCCGTCGTCGATCAGGTGCTTGGTCAGCAAGGGCTGAACCAAGCCAGCGCCAGCCGCCACCAGCGACAGCAGCAGCACGATAGAGAGTTGCCGCCACTGGGGAACGACAAACTCGAGCAACCACTGCCACGTTTCCTTCCGGACATGAGGATCTTCGCGGCATTGGGAAGGCATGCCGGCTGGCATGCCTTCCGCTGCCCCATGAGTCGCATAGGCTCTCATGGGAGGTCACTCAGCGATGTACAACACGCAGGGAGGTCAACACCTGATCGCCACCACCGGGGATCATGATCTTGCCTTTCTGCTCCAGCGTTTCCGAATCGTAGACCGCGATGTCATCGACAGTGCCGCCGATGTACAGCTCCTTGCCATCGCTGGAAACGTTGACGTTGTAGTAGGTGTGGTCCAGGTCAACACGCTTCAGCAGCTTGCCAGTATCAACATCGGTTTTGGTTAGCTGTGTGTAGACCGTGTATGCCTCATTGCGTCGGACAGGGTTGATGGTCGTCGAGAACAGTACAACCGAGGCATCTTCGAATTCGGAGAAGCGGACCTTGTCTTTCTCCAGATCCAGCGCCCAGATACCGGCCTTCTGCGTCGTCTTGCCATCCTTGTCGGTGTAGTTGACGTAGTAGGGCGTGGCGTACTGGTTGGTCTGTTCAAACTGCGGCCAGATCGCCAAGGTGTCAGGCTCGCCGAAACCCTCCCGTTTCCAACTGCGCCACGGGTGCATGCCGATTTGCTCACCGGTCTTCGGATCCAGTACCAGCATGTCCCAGCTATAGGCATACAGCCGCTTGTAGTCCGGAGAGTAGATGATCGACGAAACGCGGCGCGGTGCCTTGAGCTTGCGGAGCGGCTTCGCGTTTACACCGGCACTGGTGTCGAAGACGGCGATGTAGGGATCCTCCACGTGATACTCACCCGCAAGCAGCCGAGTCTCGTTCACGTAGACCGCCAGCTCCTTGCCATCGGGACTGAGATCAATGGCGTAAGGTGCCTTGGCCCTGATACCCGGGCTGGAGAGTTCTGCGCGAAAGACCTCTTTGCCGGTGTCCATGTCGATACCGGACACGGTTTCCCAACGGTTGTGAATCACATAGGCAACCTTCCCACCTTTCGATGCGACGAGAGCGCCCGGGCTGTTGCCCATCGAGGTGTTGGGGATCTTGTGGGTCTTGATTACCTTCCGAGCCTCTGCGTCCACCATCACCACCAGATTGGGGCGAGCTGCAGTGATCAGGTAGTCCTTGGCCATGGCCATCTGACTCATCAGGCTGACGCCCAGGCCCAGGGCGCCCAGTCCGAGAGCCATGCGCCGAACGGTAAATTTCTTGTTGTTCATATAACGTCCTCTGGCCTGCAGCGGCGCTCGCTGCCAGGCCTGATGCATTGGCGATGATTACTTGGGGAAAACGGCTTGAAGCTTCGCCCAATCGTTCGGAGCGGAGTCGTTACCAGTGCTCCACTCTGTGTACGTATGCAGCGTGTCGGGCACCTGGGCCGGCCACCAGCAAGGGTCGGAGCAGCCATACAGATCCGCCTCCATCGGCTGGCAGAGACCGGCAACCCCGAGGAACGGGTCAACCTCCCACCCCGGGTCGAACGTCGTGGCACAACCGACGATTGCCGACATTGCCACCACTTCATCGGTCTCGCCTTTCTCCACGGCGAGGTCGACCTGATGGGCCTTCATGTTCATGGGTTTCATGTGGTTCATAACTGGACACTCCTGGTGCTCAGGTGTTGTTTGAAGAAGAGCGGGTTCTTCTGCAGGATCTCCATGTAGATCTCGATGCCGAAGTCGATCCACTCACGCATCAGGTCGCAGTAGTGGTAGGTCGGAGACAACGGGTCGCCGAAATGGGCGTATGACTCGTGGTAGCAACCACCCGCGCATAGATTGCGAATGCGACAGGTCGAGCAACCCTTGTTGGACCGGTTGGTAGCACCTTCCAGGAAGGCACCCAGCTCTTTCTTGGCGATCCCCTCGTCAACGTTGCCGAAGCGCGGCATGTCAGAGCCGGTGAAACGGTGGCAAAGGTTGAGGTCACCCTTGTGATCCACGGCGAGCAGCCCGACGCCAGCGCCACAAGGAAGCGCTTTTTTGCGGCCCTCGTAGAGATCGCTCATCAGCTGATGCATGTTGGAGAAGCCGTTATTGCGCCCCTCCAATGCCGCATCTCGATAGTCACGACCAAGTGCCATCATGCTGTCGAAAACAGCACGAAGCTCTTCATTGCTCAGGTTGAAGACCGTCACGGGGCCCGAGGTCGCAGGGGCTACGCCAACCTCGAAGAAGCCCAGGTCGTTCTTCAGATGGTCATGAATCGCCACCACATCGGTGAAGCCCGCAGTCAACGTGACCCGGACGCCTACCGGCTTGGAACGGTAGCGCTCAATCAACATGCGCGCCTTCGCTGCAACCACCGCGTATGTGCCCTGACCGCTGACGGTAATCCGCCGCCGGTCATGGACTGCCTGGGGGCCATCCATGCTGATGGAGATACCGAAGCGATGACTATCGAGGTAGTCGACGATCTCTTCGGTGAGCATGGTGGCATTGGTGGTCATCGAGAAATCGACCTTTTTGCCCACCTCTGCACAACGCTGCTCGGTGTACTCCACCACCTGCTTGATCAACGGCAGATTCGTCAGAGGCTCGCCGCCGAAGAAAATGACGTTGATCCGATCATGGGCAGCTCCTTCCGCAAGGAGCAGTTCGATGCTCTTGCGGGCGGTGTCGAAGTCCATTTTTCGTCCCTTGGTGGGGACAGCCAGGTCTTCCTTGTAGCAATAGGTGCAGCTGAGGTTGCAGCCGGTATTTACGTTCAGCACCACAGTACTGATCGGAAACTCACGGATCTCCACCTGCATGCCGGCATCCGGCTTCGCCGGCTCGTCTCCCAGGATCGACAGCTCGCGAAAACTCTCCAGAGTTTTCGCCAGATCCGTGGGGGCGACTCGACCACCGAAGCGCTCACGTACGCTATCGAACGAGATCTGCTCGTTCTCCTTGAGGAAGTCGATGAGTGAACTGCCCAAGTCATCCAGCTCGAACAATCCGCTGGATGGAATGTGGAACAGCACGCGACGACCCTCCAGCTCCACATCGTGGAAGCTGTAACGGTTTACATAAAACGCGCTCATGGCATCGCTCCTTCCCACTGCTTAGCGGATCGGCGGGTCGTTCCAACGCTGGACGGTTACAACCAGCGGTTTGCTGGCCTTGACCTTGTGACCGTCTTCTTCGAAGACAGCAGTGACTTTCAGCTCGCCGGCGTTGTTGGTGCCAAACTTGCGCTTGGGGTTCGGACCTGCGTCACCTGGAATGAACAGGCCGTTCGGCTGCATGGAGCCGGCGAACTTGGCATCCTGCATTTTCTCGGCGTAGGCATTCAGATCCGCAACGGACCAACTGGCTGCCATCTGGCCCAATCGAATATCGTCAGCCGTTCCTTTCTTGCCGTCGGGGCCAAAGGTGTAGCCAATGCTTTCGAACTGGACGGGGATCTTCGGACGCACACCACCATTTCCGCCGATGATGGCCATGGCTTTACCCGGTTCGATGCTCAGGTAATCGACCTTGTGGTAGACGGCGAGCCCTTGTTCCAGGCTCGATTTGCCAACGCTGATCAGCCGCACGCCGTCAGTCGCCTCACCGGAGGCTTGAGCTTCGACGACAAGCTTGCCCGGGGACTGCTCGAGGACTTTCACGACCTTGATGCCATCGCCCAGATCGATATCACCAGACAGGTTGTTGCCCAAGAGACTGATTCGCTGAGTAGTGCCCGCCTTGATGTAGCTCGGCTCCACCGCCATCAAGCGCTCCGCAGTTCCTGCTCCGCTACGGACGGCCTGGAGACGTCCTCCAAGAGAGTCCACACCAGCCTTGTGCCAACGCCCCGCCAAGGTTTGCCCATCTTCCGAGAGGGTAAAGACCTGGACTACTTCATCGTCACCTTGCTTGACGAACGCGCGCCACTCGTAGCCCGTGTAGAGAACTGCCTTGCCTTCTGCGCTTTCTTGCTTCCCGTTGGCGTAGCTCAGCTGCATTTTCAGCTTGTAGCGGTCTTTGCCATCCGCCTCGACGGTGGCCGTCCCCTCGTAAGTGCCCCAGCCAGGACGGTGGCCGACAACACGCCAGCTACCGGCAACGTTGGCCACCTCATGCTTGAGCCATTTACTCCAGGCTTCGCTGTCGTAGGGGTACAACTTACCGAGTGCCTTGGGCACGTCCTGGGAAGCAATCTCCCACCAGTTCCGATCACGCCCACTCGCCTGAATCTCGATGGTGGGGAACTGTCCGACGTGGAAATTGGCGAGCTTGCGCCAGTCATCCTCGGTACGGCGCTGCAGTGCGATTCGCCCGTAGGAGTGGCAACGCGCGCAGGTGTCAGCCACCAGCTTGTCGTCAGGGGTTTCAACGTGAACGAACTCGCGTTCGAGCAGGTAACGACGACCCGCGGCCTCTTCGGGAGCGAGACCATGCGTGTCCGCCAGGTACTTCACCAGCACCTGCCGCTCATCCGACGTGAGGCGCACACCGTGCGCGGCGATCATGCGCCCGATGGTCATATCCCAGCCTTCCGGGGTACGACGAGATTGATCAATACGGTTCATGCCACCCTTTTCCTGCGGGAGGTGGCATGCGACGCACTTGCTGTTGAGCAAGGCTTGCGGGTCAGGGGTCGATTCGGCGTGTACAACCAACGGCGAACTTGCCATGGCGATTGCAAACGCGAGGTTTCGCAACGGTGATGGGTATGCACTGCGCATGCGCATTGTTGGCTCCCTAGTTCTTGTTAAGGGTTGGGGTAGCTCTGACTGATTGGGCGCCAAGGTTGGAAGCCCTGGTCACGGCGGTATCAGCGTCTGGGAAACCTTAGAATTCGGGGGGGAGTAAGGGTTATCGCGATTCGGCAACACCGGGAGGCAGGGCTATCAACAATCGGCAAGACATGTGCGAATAGGCCGACTGGATAGTGAACTCGCGTCCGGATTCGTTCCGGAGCCTCAAAATGCGTACAAAAAAAGCCGGTGATGCGATGACTCACACACTGTCGGTGTGTAAGTCCACGCAGCACCAGCCAAAGGGAGCGCAGTGGCATTGATGGCCTTGTGCGAGGCCTGCTCATTGCGTGGTCGCAACACCAAAGGAGGTGATGGAGACGCGACGATTTCGTTAAACGCGCTGTTACTCCGAGCCTCCGCAATCGACCAGGAATGCAGGAGCGCTCCCGTCTTCGCTAGGCGAGAGGCACCAACCATAGCGATGTCATGGTGGCCACACTCAGCGCACCTATCGCCATCAATAGCAACATCGAGAACTCCAGGGTGACTGAACCCCACTCCTTAGAAATGCTCACTCTCATACCCCCGCTATACGGCCTATGTCCGGGTTCAAGACACCAGGGTTAGCTAGAAGAAGCCCAGCGGGTTGATGTCGTAGCTCACCAAGAGGTTCTTGGTCTGCTGGTAGTGGTCGAGCATCATCTTGTGGGTTTCGCGGCCGACGCCGGATTTCTTGTAGCCACCGAAGGCGGCGTG
>NZ_JBHZGM010000035.1:0-55325 GCF_043392685.1 Metapseudomonas phytobenefica
AGAAGAAGCCCAGGGTGCTGAACAGCAGCACCATGTAGCTGACGTTGCCGATCCAGGCGCTGATCCAGTAGCCCCAGGCCGAAGAAAAGCCCATGTAGTCACCGAACCCGGCCTTGGCGTAGGCATACACGCCGCCATCGAGCTTGGGCTTGCGGTTGGCCAGGGTCTGGAAGACGAAGGCCAGCATCAGCATGCCGACCCCGGTGATCAACCAGCCGATCAGGGTCGCGCCCGCACTGGCGCTGGCTGCAACGTTCTGGGGAAGCGAGAAGATCCCGCCGCCCACCATCGAGCCGACTACAAGTGCAACTAACGCACCAAGTCGAAGTTTGTCGGAAGATTCTGACACTGCGCACCTCCATCCGTAGTAGGAACTGTGCTAATTGAGCTCGTGGTCCTGTGACTGCGTTCTGATCCAGATCAATCGCTGGCTAATGAGTTACTCGGACAAATTCCTTACTGCCGGAGAGGGAGGGATTACTGCAGATCGCCGCCCGAAGCGAGCAAGATAGAGGGAATCGTCGAGCCATCCCAGGCTGCGTCTAATACAAGCTAGTTGCTTTTTTCGGGCCTTCAAGTTGCAACTTCGTCGCCGCACTTCCTAAGGCTTTTCACCATATTCTCGGTAGGAAACTACAGATGTATGTCGCTGCTTTTGGCGATAAACGAGGCGTTTTTAAGTGCGAGAATCTTAAGAAAGCGAACGTCCCATCTAGGCTCGGGAGCGACGGCTCCCTGTACGAAGTCGAATATACGGTCGCGTTGATCCCCATCTTGCTACTTGCGCCAGAGGAGGAGTCCATATACGGGCTACGCAGGCCTTTCGCGCGCGCAATAAAAAGCCCGGCGCCGGGCCGGGCTTCGGTCACCTGGCGGGTGGCCGGGTGGTGCCTCCGGGGCTGGGCCCGATGGCGATCATGGGAAGGCCCCTTGGCCGGCTTGTGGCCTGCCTGGGGAGAGGCGTGGCGCTTGCGAGCCTTGCCCCCTGACCCTGCACGAAGCAGGGATTGACGCTGACAGAGCAAGCCTTGTGCCACTGTGCTGGAAGCCCTCTGGCAGGGGCGTTTCCGTGTTTTCCCCGGAGCTTGCTGAGCGGGTTCTTGCCGATTATTCCTGCTCGTCGGCGGGATTTCCGCCACTGAAGCTGAGGTTGTGCTTGCGCAGCTTGTCCGAGAGCGTCTTGCGCGGCAGGCCCAGTGCTTCGGCCACGCTGCGCAGCGAGCCGTGGGGGCGGGTCAGCTCGGCGGCGATCAGCGCACGCTCGAAGGCTTCCACCTGCTCGCTGAGGCCGCCTTCCACCTTCGGCAGGTTCGCCGGCGTGTTGTCCAGGGCCAGGTCCAGGCCGAGGGCGAAGCGTTCCGCCGCGTTCTGCAGTTCGCGGACGTTGCCCGGCCAGCCATGGGTCAGCAGCAGGGCCCGCTGGCTGCTGTCGAGGCTGCGCGGGGCCATGCCGTGCCGGCTGCAGGCCGCGTCGGTGAAATGCTGGAACAGAGTCAGCGCATCCTCCCCCCGCTCGCGCAGCGGCGGAATGCGCAGGCTGGCGACGTTCAGGCGGTAGTAGAGGTCGGCGCGGAAGCGGCCCTGGTCGGCTGCCTGGCGCAGGTCTTCCTTGGTGGCGGCGATCACGCGGATATCCAGGGGGATCAGCTGGTTGGCGCCGAGGCGCTCCACCACCCGTTCCTGCAGCAGGCGCAGCAGCTTGACCTGGACGTCCAGGCTCATGCTCTCGATCTCGTCGAGGAACACGGTGCCGCCATTGGCGAACTCGAACTTGCCGATGCGGCGCTTCTGCGCGCCGGTGAAGGCACCCTGCTCGTGGCCGAACAGCTCGCTTTCTACCACCGATTCGGCCAGGGCTCCGGCGTTGATGGCGACGAAGGGGCCATCGCGGCGCGCCGATAGGTCGTGCAGGGCGCGCGCCACCACCTCCTTGCCGGCACCGGTTTCGCCGAGGATGAGCACGTCGGCATTGGTGGCGGCCAGGGCGCCGATCTGTTCGCGCAGGCGCTGCATGGCCGGCGACTGGCCCACCAGGCGGGCGCTGAGTTGCTGGCGATCGGACAGGGCCAGGCGCAGGCTGCGGTTCTCCAGCACCAGGCGGCGCAGGCCGAGGGCGCGGCGCACACTGTCCAGCAACTGGTCGCTGGGGAAGGGCTTTTCCAGGAAATCGTAAGCGCCGGCGCGCATGGCCTGCACGGCCAGCGGCACGTCGCCGTGGCCGGTGATCAACAGCACCGGCAGGTCAGGGTCGCGTTCGCGCAGCTGGCGCAGCAGCTCCAGGCCGTCGATGCCGGGCATGCGGATATCACTGACCACCACGCCCGGCCAGTCCTTTTCGATCTTCTCCGCCACGCCCTGGGCGTCGCCCAGGGCCAGCACCTTGAGGCCGGCCAGGTCGAGGGTCTGGCTGAGGGCCTGGCGCAGGTGTGGATCGTCGTCGATCAGCAGCACCTGGGTGCGGGCATCAAGGGCGTTGGTCATGCAGAGAGGTCCTCGGGGGGCTGTGGGATGACGCCGGGGGCGGCGTTGCGCAGGCGCAGGGTGAGCAGGGCGCCGCCCTCGGGGTGGTTGGCGAGCTGCAGTTCGCCACCCAGGGCGCGCATCAGGCTATCGCAGATGGCCAGGCCTAGGCCCAGGCCCTGGGCGCTGGTCTTGGTGGTGAAGAAGGGTTCGCGGGCATGGCGCAGGGCTTCCTCGGAGAAGCCGGGGCCATTGTCGCGCAGGCGCAGGTCGACGCCGTCCGCGGTGGTTTCTGCGCTCAGCCAGATGCGGCGTGGCTGGGGTTTTTCCTTCAGGGCATCGAGGGCGTTGGCGAGCAGGTTGCCGAGTACCTGGCGCAGGCGGGTTTCACCGGCCTGGACCCAGAGCGGCGCGTCCGGCAGGTCGCGGATCAGTTCGACCTCCATCGCGCGTCGGCGCTTGGCCACCAGGGCCAGGGCGTCCTCCAGGGCCGGCTGCAGAGCGACGCTTTCCGGCGCATGGCGGTCGCGGCGGGCGAAGGCGCGCAGGTGGGCGATGATCGAGGCCATGCGGCCGGTCAGCTCGCTGATCTGGCGCAGATTGCCGCGGGCGTCGTCGAAGCGCTCGTGGTCGAGCAGCACACCGGCGTTGTCGGCATAGCTGCGGATCGCCGCCAGAGGCTGGTTCAGCTCGTGGCTGATGCTCGCGGACATGGTGCCCAGGGCAGAGAGTTTGCTGGCCTGCACCAGCTCGTCCTGGGCACGTACCAGTTCCTGCTGGGCCTGCTCACGCTCCAGCACTTCGTCCTTCAGCCGGCTGTTCAGGGCCTCGAGGTCCTGGGTGCGTTCCTGCACGCGCATCTCCAGCTCGCGGCGGGCGCGGGCGTCGAGGGCAATGCGGTCGAGATAGTGACGACGGCGTTGCATCAGCAGGCCGAGCAGCAGCAAGAGGGCCAGCAGGGCGGCGCCGCCGATGGCGACGGCGGTGTTCACCTGGCGGTCCACCAGCTGGCGGGGCGCGAGGATGCTGGCGGTCAGGCCGGTTTCCTGGAGCTCGCGGCTCTGGATCAGCCAGTCGTTCTGGTCGAGGGTGAGCGGCGTTGGCGATTGCGTCGGATAGGGCTGGTTGGCGACGATGGCAGCGCGTTCGGCGTTGTCCAGGGGCCGGGTGGCGCGGAAGCGCCAGTCGCTGCGCGAGGAGATGATCACCACGCCATTGGCGTCGGTCACCATCAGCTGTTCCGGGGTTTTGCCCCAAAGCGTCTCGGCGTCGTCCAGGTCCACCTTCACCACCAGGATGCCGACGATCCGTCCCGCGTCCCTCACGGGACTTGCGAAGAAGTAACCGCGCTTGCGCGAGGTGGTGCCCAGGCCGAAGAAGCGCCCCTGCTTGCCGGCCAGGGCTTCGCGGAAGTACGGGCGGAAGATGAAGTTGCGGCCGACGAAACTGTCGGGCTGGTCCCAGTTCGACGAGGTCAGGGTGAGGCCGGCGGGGCTCATCAGGTAGATCACGTCGGCCCCGGTGTCCTTACGGACCTGTGCCAGTACGCGGTTGGCCTCGGCCTGCAGGGCCGCACTGTCGGGTGAGGCAAGCAACTCACGCAGTGGCGGCAGGTCGGCGAGGATGGGCGGCAGCACCTCGTAACGGTGCAGGGTGCCCAGCAAGTTGGCGACGTAGAGGTCGAGGGTCTGGCGGTTCTGCTCGGCCAGCGACCCGCTGTAGTAGCGCTCGCTGAAGTGCTGCAGCGGCCAGAGCAGCGGAACCAGCAACAGCGCCAGCAGCACCAGGCTGCGCCAGCGTGGGCGGTGGGGAGTGGGAATGGTTGTCATGCGGTCACTGTGCGCCGGTCGATGAGGCGAATTATGGCACCGGCGCCATCCGGGCGACTAACCACCACATGACGCCCCTGCAGGATGGTGGGCTTTGCAACAACTTGTGGGGGCGAATTCATTCGCCAAGGACGGCGTAGCCGTCCCCGGAATCGCGATTGAAATCGCCCCCACAAGCAGTCCGCCAGCCCCATCCACGAACGGGCAAACCGGGACTCGCGGTACCTCTGTCCCCGGATTGCATCGGGCTGCCGACTGCCGGATGGTGGGCTGTGCGACCTGTGGGGGCGAATTCATTCGCCAAGGACGGTGTAGCCGTCCCCGGAATCGCGATTGAAATCGCTCCCACAACGCAGGCACTCCGCCAGGGCGCTGCGCCAGTCCGGCAGGCTGACCTGCCAGTCCTGCGCCAGCTTGCGGCCGTCCAGCCGGGAGTTCAGCGGACGCCTGGCCGGCGTCGGGTATTCGCTGGACGGGATGGGCACCAGGCGCCCGCACGGCTTGCCGGCGGTTTTCAGCTGCTCGCCGATGGCGCTGGCGAAACCGAACCAGGACGTCTCGCCCTGATTGGTCAGGTGATAGACCCCCCAGTGGCGATTGCCCGCCTGCCACTGCCCGATGAGTTCCACCGTGGCCCGGGCGATGCTGCCCGCCCAGGTCGGCGCGCCGATCTGGTCATCCACCACGCGCAGCTCCTCGCGCTCCTGCAGCAGGCGCTGCATGGTGAGCAGGAAATTGCGCCCGTGCAGCGAATAGACCCAGCTGGTGCGGAGGATCAGGTACTGCCCGCCGACGGCCTGGATCGCCTGTTCGCCGGCGAGCTTGCTGCTGCCGTAGACGCCCAGCGGGTTGGTCGGGTCTGCCTCGTTGTAGGCACCGGCCTTGGCGCCATCGAAGACGTAGTCGGTGGAATAGTGGATCAGCGGAATGCCGAGGGCCGCCGCCTCCTCGGCGAGCACGCCAGGCGCCGTCGCGTTGACGGCGAAAGCGGCGTCCCGGTCGTTCTCGGCCTGGTCCACCGCCGTGTAGGCGGCGGCGTTGATCAGCAGGTCGGGCGACAAGGCGCGCACTTGCTGGCGAATCCGCTGCGGGTCGGCCAGATCGAGCCGGTCACGGCCCAGGGCAATCACATCAGCCTTGCCAGCGAGGGCGAGTTGGAGTTCCTGCGCCACCTGGCCGCTGTTGCCGGTGATGAGAATCTTCATGCGAACAGGTCAGCGTCCTTGAAGTTGACGCCGGCCTTGTCCTTGGCCGACAGCTGCGGCGCCCCGGCCAGCGGCCAGTCGATGGCGAGATCGGGATCGTCCCAGCGAATGCAGCGCTCGTGCTCGGGGGTGTAGTAGTCGGTGGTCTTGTAGAGCACCTCGGCGGTTTCGCTCAGCACCAGGAAGCCGTGGGCGAAGCCTTCCGGCACCCAGAGCTGGCGCTTGTTTTCGGCGGAGAGAATGATGCCGGCCCAGCGGCCGAAAGTGGGTGAATTGCGGCGGACATCCACCGCGACATCGAACACTTCACCCTGGATGACCCGTACCAGCTTCCCTTGCGGGTGCTGGATCTGATAGTGCAAGCCACGCAGGACACCGCGCTGTGAGCGCGAGTGGTTATCCTGCACGAAGTCGCGGCGTTCGCCGGTTGCCTCGGCAAAGGTCCGGGCGTTGAAGCTTTCGAAGAAAAAACCACGCTCATCGCCGAAGACCTTGGGCTCCAGCACCAGAACATCGGTCAAGCGAGTCTCAACGATTTTCACTCATGCTCTCCAGCCAGCTTGAGCAGGTACTGTCCGTAGCCAGTCTTGCCGAAGGCCTTCGCCTGCTCAAGCAGCTTGTCTTTGCTGATCCAGCCATTCTGGAAAGCGATCTCTTCCAGGCAGGCGACCTTCAGGCCCTGGCGATGCTCGATGGTCTGCACGTACTGGGAGGCTTCCAGCAGGCTGTCGTGGGTGCCGGTGTCCAGCCAGGCGAAACCGCGGCCGAAACGCTCGACCTGCAGGTCGCCGCGCTGCAGGTAGGCATTGTTGACGTCGGTGATTTCCAGCTCGCCCCGGGCGGATGGCTTCACCGCCTTGGCGATGCCAATCACGTCGTTGTCATAGAAGTAAAGACCGGTGACCGCGTAGCTGGACTTGGGCCTGGCCGGTTTTTCCTCGATGGAAACCGCTCGACCCTGGTCATCGAATTCCACCACGCCGAAGCGTTCGGGGTCCTTCACCCAATAGCCGAAAACGGTGGCGCCAGTTGGCGTCTGGGCGGCGCGCTTGAGCTTCTCGGTGAAGTGCTGGCCATGGAAGATGTTGTCGCCGAGGATCAGGCAAACGGAGTCGCTGCCGATGAAGTCTTCGCCTATCAGGAACGCCTGGGCCAGCCCATCCGGAGAGGGCTGCACGGCATAGCCGAATTGAACGCCGAACTGGCTGCCATCACCCAGCAGGTTGCGGTACTGCGGCAGGTCCTGGGGGGTGGAAATGATCAGGATCTCGCGAATGCCCGCCAGCATCAGCACCGAGATCGGGTAATAGATCATCGGCTTGTCGTAGATCGGCAGCAGCTGCTTGGAAACCCCCAGGGTGATGGGGTGGAGGCGGGTGCCGGAACCACCGGCGAGGACTATTCCCTTCATGCGGATGCTCCCAGTCGTTCGCGTTGGTAGCTGCCATCCTGGACGCGGCGGCACCACTCCCTGTTATCGAGGTACCACTGCACGGTCTTGCGCAGACCCGTTTCGAAGGTTTCCCGTGGTGTCCAGCCTAGTTCACGCTCGATCTTGCCGGCGTCGATCGCATAGCGCAGGTCGTGTCCCGGGCGGTCCTTGACGAAGGTGATCAGGTCCTCGAAGCGGGCGATGCCAGCCGGTTTCTGCGGTGCCAGCTCTTCCAGGAGGGTGCAGATCGAGCGGACCACGTCGAGGTTCTTCTGCTCGTTGTGCCCGCCGATGTTGTAGGTCTCGCCGACTTCGCCGCGCGTCACCACTTCAACCAGGGCGCGGGCGTGGTCCTCGACGAACAGCCAGTCGCGGATCTGCTGGCCATTTCCATAGACCGGCAGCGGCTTGCCTTCCAGGGCATTGAGGATCATCAGCGGGATCAGCTTCTCGGGGAAATGATAGGGACCGTAGTTGTTCGAGCAGTTGGTCAGCAGCACCGGCAGGCCATAGGTGCGGTGCCAGGCGCGGACCAGATGGTCGGACGCGGCCTTGCTGGCCGAATAGGGCGAACTGGGGGCGTAGGGGGTGGTTTCGGTGAACAGGTCATCCACACCGTGCAAGTCACCATATACCTCGTCGGTGGAAATATGGTGGAAACGGAAGGCCGCCTTGCGTGCCTCGTCCAGGCCCAGCCAGTAGGCGCGGGTGCTTTCCAGCAGGCTGTAGGTACCGACGATATTGGTCTGGATGAAGGCCGCCGGGCCGTCGATGGAACGGTCCACATGGGATTCGGCGGCCAGGTGCATCACCGCATCGGGCTGGAATCGGGCCAGCGCCTCGCCAACGGCCTGGCTATCGGCGATATCCGCCTGGAGAAACTGGTAGCGCGGATTGTCGGAAACGGAGGCCAGCGACTCGAGGTTGCCGGCATAGGTCAGCTTGTCGAGGTTCAGCACCTCGTGCCGGGTTTCAGTCAGCAGGTGGCGAATGAGGGCTGAGCCAATGAAGCCGGCTCCGCCGGTGACAAACAGTTTCATAAGTCGATCCTGACGTTTTGGCTGGCGCACAGATTGTTGGCAGTGCCCGCCCGATGCAAGCCTTTGAAGGATGTCATGGCCAAAATAGCCGGGGATTCTGGCGATCGGTTGTCATATGCAGCAAGTCCGATTTTCAGCCTGTACCAGGCCCTGAAATGCAAAACGCCCGATGCGCTGCATCGGGCGTTTCGAGATCTGGCGCTTAGCCTGATAAGTGTAAACCTGTTTCAGGACTGGACACAGGTTCAGATCACCTGGAAATGGTGAGTGCCGTCGCGTGCCAGCTGGTCGACCAGGCCGAACTCCCAGTCCAGGTACCCTTGCATGGCTTCGCGCGGATTGTCGGTGCCTTCGTACGGACGGCGGTAGCGGTCGCTGCGTGGCACGGCCAGGTGCTGCTCGCCCGACTCCACCGGCAGGCCGGCAGCGATCCAGGCTGCGGTGCCGCCTTCGAGCAGGAACACCGGCTTTCCGCTCAGTTCCTGCAGTTCGCTGACTACGAAGCGCGCCAGCAGGCTGCTGCTACAGGTGAGCACATAGCGCTCGGCCAGCGGCAGCTTCTCCAGGGCTTGCGGCAGTTGCGAGCGCAGTGCCCACCAGGCTCCGGGAATGTGGCGGGCGACATGGTTGGCGCTGGCGGTGAAGTCCAGTACCAGGGTGTCGCCGGCCTTCAGCCAGCTGTCCAGCGTGGCGGCGTCGATGGCTTGTGGTTGCGGCAGCGGCGGCAGCGATGCCTGCCAGGCGCCGCGTTCGCTGAAGGCGCCGGTATCGAGCAGGTCGAGCACATGAACCTCCCAGCCCATCTGCGCCAGCCAGGACGCGCTCATGTTGGCGCGCACCCCGTCATCGTCGCTGAGCACCACACGGGCGCCGCGCACGCTGGCGAAGTGATCGGTTTCCTGGACCAGCTGGCCGCCCGGTGTGGAACGGGCGCCCGGCAGGTGACCGGCCTCATATTCTTCCGGGGTGCGCACATCGAACAGGTAGGTGGTGCGGCCGGCTTCGGCCTGCCAGCGGGTCAGATCTTCGAGAGTGGCGCGGCCGACGCCGGCCTTGTCCGCCACGGCGCGAGCCGACTGCGCGGCCAGTTGCCGATTGCCCGGGCTGACGTCGCCGAAGCGACGCGCCTGGCCGTGTTCCAGTTGCTGGCCGGCCAGGGTCCAGCCAATGGTGCCGTTGCGCAGCGCCGAGACCGGGTTGGGGATGCCGGCATTCACCAGCGACTGGGTGCCGATGATGCTGCGGGTACGGCCGGCGCAATTGACGATGATGCGGGTAGCCGGGTTCGGCGCCAGCTCGCGGGCACGCAGCACCAGTTCGGCGCCCGGCACGCTGATGCCGGTGGGAATGCTCATGGTCTGGTACTCGTCGAAACGACGGGCGTCGAGCACCACCACATCGGCCTTCGCGTCGAGCAGGGCCTTGACCTCTTCGGCGGCCAGCGATGGGGTGTGACGGACGCTCTCGACCAGCTCGCCAAAGGCCTTGCTTGGCACGTTGACGTCGCGAAACAGCTCGCCGCCCGCATCGCGCCAGCCGGCCAGGCCACCTTCGAGCAGCGCCACGTCGACATAACCAAGCGTGAGCAGACGCCGGACGGCCTCTTGCGCCAGTCCTTCGCCGTCGTCGTAGACGGTGATCGCGGTATCGCGGCGCGGAACGCGCGCATAGATTTCCAGCTCCAGCTTGGACAGCGGGATGTTGGCCGCGAACAGGGGATGTTCTTCGGCGAAGGGAGCTTCTTCGCGAACATCGATCAGTGCCACTTCCTGCCTGTCGAGCAGGGACTGGCGAATGGCGCGGAAGGAGCGGGTAGCGGTCTGGCTCATGCGGGGTTCTCTTTGGACAGGTCCCAGAGGTTGGGAAGCAGGTGGTTGGAGTAGCCGGAAATGAAGGTCTTTTCGCTGCCGTCTTCCAGGTAAACGGCGCGCCGTACCGCACCGATATTGGCGCCGTAGACGTGGATGCTGATCGAGGTGCGGTCGGAGAAGGCGTTGCTGACCCGGTGTATATCGCCGATGCGCGGCGAAACGGCTTCGACCTGACCGGGCTCCAGGCGGATGGCCTCGCCTTCGGGATACAGTCCGCCGGCATCGCGGGTGAAGTTCTGCGACAGCTCCGCGCCGCGCAGCATGCCGATCAGGCCCCAGACGCGGTGGTCATGAACCGGGGTCTGCTGGCCCGGGCCCCAGACGAAGCTGACGATGGAAAAACGCTGGCGCGAATCGGCATGCAGCAGGTACTGCTGGTAGCGCTGCGGATCGGGCTGGGTGAAGGCTTCGGGTAGCCAGTCGTCGTGGCTGACCAGTTGCCGAAGCAGGTCGGCACCCCGCTCCAGCACCACGGGTTCCTCGGGCTGCTGGTCGAGGAGGGTGGCCAGTTCGTCGATGAAGGTGCGTAATCGGTGCAGGTTGGGTTGGGCGCTCATGATGGTTTCCAGTGAAAGACGGCGCTAAGGTAGCAAGCTCGCTATAATCAGAAAAATGCAATTTATTCATAAGCTAATATGCGAATTAAGAATGAAGATAGACGACATTGATGCCTTCGTTGCGGTGATTCGCCTGCAGTCGTTGAACCAGGCGGCCGAATCGCTGCAGCTCACCCAGTCGGCGATCACCCGGCGCCTGCAGAACTTCGAGGAGGCGCTGGGCGTGGAGTTGCTGGATCGCAATACCAAGCCGCTCAAGCCGACCCCCATCGGCCTGCGGGTCTACGAACAGTGCCGCTCCGTGCTGCGCGAGATCGATGCCCTGCGCGAGCTGGTGGCCAGCGATGCGGTGCCTTCCGGTTCGTTGCGCCTCGGTGTGCCGCAGACGGTGGGTGACACGCTGCTGCTGGAGGCCCTGCAACGGTTGCAGGAGGCCTACCCGGAACTGCAGGTGAAGGTGTCCAACGGCTGGGGCAGCGAACTGCTCAAGCGCCTGGAGAATGGCGAGCTGGATGCGGTGGCGGCGCTGTTCCCGGCTGGCAAGGTGTTTCCCGGCGGGTTGGTGGGGCAGTCGCTGGCGCGCATGAATCTGGTGGTGGTGGCGCCGAAGGGCTATTCCTCAAAGCGCAACTGCCGGCTGGCCGACTGTCAGGCGCAGGGCTGGGTGCTCAACCCCGATGGCTGTGGCTTCCGTGCCGGTCTGCAGCGGGCGCTGGCGGAGCAGGGGCTGAATCTGTCGGTCAACCTGGAAATTTTTGGCACTGACCTGCAACTGGGGCTGGTGGCCAACGGCATGGGCCTCGGCCTTGTGCCGCTGCCGCTGCTGGAGGGCAGCCGCCACCGCGAGCGCCTGGAGGTGCTCAGCGTCAGCGATTTCAAACCGGTGATCGACCTCTGGCTGGTGCGCGCGGCATTCGTCGGCAACCTGCAGGGCGCGGTCGATCTGGTCGGTGAAGTGATCGCCGAACGTCTGGGGTGAGCGTCCGCTGCATCGTTTGACGCTCTCTCGGTGCGCCATTCCCCAAGGGTGGATCACGCGTCATACATCCACCGTCTGGTGGATGCGAAAGGCGACATCCACGCCAAGCGTCTTCCTCAACCCTGCGTACGTGAACGCAAGGCAGCGTCCGCTTTGCGGGCATGCCGCGCGCAAGACCTTCTGGCTCAATATGCGTAGCACGCAATTTTAAAAAATAAATAAGTGCGCATTATGCATATTAGGTTATGACTAAATTGAATTTCCCTCCTGCAAAACTTGTCGATAGCCTTATAAGAGTTCGTTAGCCAATAGCATCTTTTTATAACCAAAAGAAGCTCATGTGCTGGCGATTGGCATAACCGACGCAGGAGCGCCACATGAGCGTGGAAATCATCGGCATGATCACCGCCACCCCCAGTGCGGAGGTGGACCAGCCGTTGGGCGAGGCCGTGGACGCGGATTTCGTCCGGCGTTTCGCCCAGGTACACGAACGGGCTGGCTTCGACCGGGCCCTGGTCGGCTACTTCTCCAATGGTGCCGAAGGCGCGGTGGTCAGCTCGTTCATTGCAGCCGCCACCGAACGCCTTGGCATCCTGCTGGCCTATCGGCCGGGTGTGATCGCGCCGCCGCTGGCCGCACGGCAGCTGGCGACGCTGGATCAGTTCAGCAATGGCCGACTGGCGCTCAACGTGATCAGCGGCGGCAGCGATGCCGATCAACAGCGCGATGGCGACTGGCTCGATCATGACCAGCGCTACGCCCGTACCGACGAATACCTCAATGCCCTCAAGGCGATCTGGACTGCCAGCGCGCCAGTCGACCACGAAGGTACCTACTACCGCTTCAAGGGTGCGCTGCCGACCGTACGGACCCGGCAGAAACCGCATATCCCGATCTACTTCAGTGGCTCCTCGCCTGCCGCCATCGACGTGGCCGCGCGCCATGCCGACACCTACATGCTGTGGGGCGAGCCGCTCGCCGACTTTTCCGAGCACGTGCAGCGCGTGCGTGCCGCGGCCCAGGCGCAGGGCCGCAGCCCCCGGGTATCGGTGTCGTTTCGTCCGATCGTGGCGGAGACCGAAGAAGCTGCCTGGAAACGCGCCGCCGAGATCCTCGAACGCATTCGTGACAACCGCACGCGCCTCGGTCTGCCGATCAACGGCCACGCGCCGGCCAACGCCGGCTCGCAGCGCCTGCTGGCTGCTGCCCAGCGTGGCGAAGTGCTGGACGAGCGCCTGTGGACCGGGGTCGCGAGCCTGACGGGTGCGCAGTGGAACTGCACCGCGCTGGTCGGCACTGCCGAGCAGGTTGCGGTGTCGCTTGGCCGCTACTGGCAGCACGGCGCCTCGACCTTCCTGATTCGTGGCTTCGATCCGCTGGACGATGCCGAACTCTATGGCCGAGGCCTGATCCCGGCGATTCGTGAACATATCGCCTCCCTGCAACAGCGCCGGGCCGGCTGACCTCTGGAGATTGCCCCATGAAACTGCTTCGCCTGTTCCGCCGCAGCCTTGCTGCCGTCGCTATCGCCGCGCCTCTGGCACATGCCGCCGACCCCACGGTGCTGCGCATCGGCGACCAGAACTACTACAACGTGCGCGCCTCCATCGAGGCGTCCGGTGTGCTCGAAGGTGCCCCGTACACCGTCGACTGGAAACACTTCCAGTCCGCTGCGCCGGTGGCCGAAGGCCTGGAGGTCGGCGCGCTCGACCTGGGTTTCCTCGGTGATTCGGGCTTCCTGTTCCTCGCCGCAAAGGGCGCGCCGGTCAAGCTGATCGGCGTGTCGCGGCAGAACCCGGACACCATCGCGCTGCTGGTGCACAAGGACTCTGCCGCCAAGAGCATCGAAGACCTCAAGGGCAAGAAGGTCGCCTACTGGCCGGGTGCCTGGAGCCAGCAGCTGACCCTGCGCGCACTGGAGAAGGCCGGCCTGCCGCATGACTATGTCGAGTTCGTGAAACTGATGCCCATCGATGCCGCCGCGGCTTTCCCGCGTGGCAGCGTGGACGCCTTCCCGGTGTGGGAGCCCTACATTTCCCAGCAGGTGGTGTTCTCCCAGGCCAAACCGATCATCACCGCCCGCGGCCTGATGCCCGGCCTTTCCAGCATCGCTGCCAACGCCGAGTCCATCGAGCCCAAGCGCGCCGCCATCGCCGACTTCCTCGGTCGCCTGAAGAAGGCGCGTGCCTGGGTCGAGGCGAACAAGGAAACCTACGCCGACCTCTGGGCGAAGAAGGCCAACCTCGACCAGAACGTCTCTCGCCACTGGATCGGCCAGGCCAACATGACCGTCGGCCCGGTGGACGAACAGGCAGCGCGCGACTACCAGGAAACCGCCGACTTCCTCGTCGAAACCGGCGCGCTGGCGAAGAAGTTCGACACCAGCGCCGTCGTCGACACCTCCTTCAGCCAGTCATTCGAATAACCATCGGGAGCCTTCAATGAGCATTCAATTCATCGGCATGATCGGCCACCGCCTGTCCTCGGAGATCATCGCCCCGCAAGGTCCGGTGTTCGACAAGAACTACATCGTGCGCAGCGCCCAGGTGCACGAGGAAGCCGGTTTCGACCGCCTGCTGGTCGGGCACTGGTCGGATCAGCCGGACGGCTTCATGGTCACCGCGCTGGCCGGGCTGTCCACCTCGCGCATCAACTTCCTGCTGGCTCATCGCCCCGGTTTCGTCGCACCGACCCTGGCGGCACGCAAGCTCGCCAGCCTCGATCATCTGCTCGACGGGCGCCTGGCCCTGCATGTGATCAGTGGCGGCAGCGACGCCGAGCAACGCAAGGATGGCGATTGGCTCGACCACGACCAACGCTATGCACGCACCGATGAATTCCTGCGGGTGATCAAGCAGGTGTGGAACAGCGCCGAGCCGTTCGATCATCAGGGCGAGCACTACCGCGCCGAGCAGGCGTTCTCCGCGATCAAGCCGCAGCAGGCGCAGCTGCCGATCTATTTCGGTGGCTCGTCGCCGGCAGCCGTGAAGGTTGCCGGGGAGCATGCCGATGTCTACGCGCTGTGGGGCGAGTCGCTGGAGCAGACCCGCGAGACCATCGAGAAAGTGCGCGCCGAGGCCGCCCGGCATGGCCGAGAGGTAAAGTTCAGCGTGTCGTTCCGTCCCATCGTCGCGGCTACCGAAGAGGCCGCCTGGGCCAAGGCCGACGATATCCTGCAGCGCGCCCGTGAGCGCCTGGAGCGATCCGGCGCAGTGCTGCCGAACAAGCCCGAGAGCGTCGGCGCCCAGCGCCTGCGCGAAACCGTGGCCAAGGGCGAGCGGGTGGACAAACGGCTGTGGACCGGCATCGCCAAGGTGGTCGGCGGTGCGCACAACTCGACGGCGCTGGTGGGCACTCCGGAGCAGGTGGCCGAGGCCTTCCTCGACTACTACGACCTGGGTGTCACCACCTTCCTGATTCGTGGTTTCGATCCGCTCGAGGACGCCATCGAGTATGGCCGCGAGCTGCTGCCGCTGACCCGTGCCAAGGTGGCCGAGCGTCAGAAGCAGGCCGCCGCATGAACCTGCACCACCTGGCCGAGCGCCCGCGCCAGCCGCTGCTCGACGACGCCTTTCTACAGCGTCTGAGCCTTGAGATGGGCGAGGGCGCCGAACAGCTCGACCGCGACGGAGCTTTCCCGCACGACAATCTGGCCCGGCTGCGTCAGTACGGCCTGCTCGGCCTGGCCTGCGAGGCGCGTGCCGGTGGCGGCGGTGCCGATCTGGCGCAGTTGCGCCGGGTGGTTGGCGCAGTGGCCAAGGGCGAGCCGTCCACGGCGCTGGTGCTGTGCATGCAGTATCTGTTTCACCGGCGCCTGGCGGATAACGCCAACTGGCCGGAAGCGCTCAAGCGCCGGGTGATCCGCGAAGCCGTGGAAGAGGGCGCGCTGATCAACAGCCTGCGCGTGGAGCCCGAGCTGGGTTCGCCGGCACGTGGCGGCTTGCCGCAAACCGTCGCCAAACGCCAGGCCGATGGCTGGATTCTCGACGGCCACAAGCTCTACACCACCGGCATTCCGGGGCTGACCTGGTTGGCGGTGTGGGCGCGCAGCGATGATCCGGTGCCGCTGGTGGGTACCTGGCTGGTGCACCGCGACACGCCTGGCATCCGCATCGTCGAGAGCTGGGATCACCTGGGCATGCGTGCCACCGGCAGCCATGAGGTGATCTTCGAGAACGTGCGCCTGCCACTGGAGCATGCGGTGGACGTCTATCCGGTCGACCAGCCGCCGGCGATCAATGCGCCGGCCCTGGCCGATTTCAACCGTGGCATGGCGACCTTGCTCGGCGCCATCTACGACGGTGCTGCCCGCGCCGCCCGCGACTGGCTGGTGCACTGGCTGGCCGAGCGCACGCCGGCCAGCCTCGGCGCGCCGCTGTCGAGCCTGCCGCGTGTGCAGGAAACGGTCGGCCAGATCGAGGGGCTGCTGCTTGCCAATCGTCTGCAACTGGATGCCTTGAGCAGCCTGCCGCTGACCAGTCAGGAGGCGGGTCTGACCAAGGTGGCGGTGACCGAGAACGCGGTCGCCGTGGTGGAAAGAGCGTTGGAGCTGACCGGCAACCATGGCTTGTCGCTGCACCACCCTCTGCAGCGGTATTACCGCAATGTGTTGTGTGGGCGGGTGCATACGCCGCAGCGTGACAGTGCGCTGGTACTGGCGGGCCGGACGGCGTTCGGGCTGGTGAAGGGGTAAGCGCGTAGGGTGGATGCCGCTCTTTGCATCCACCAGATGGTGGATCAATGAAGCGTGATCCGGCCGCCGACCGCTGCTTCACCGCGCAGCTCGACAGATTTTCTCTGCAACCGCACCAGCGGAGCAGGTTTCACGAATGTGACAACCGGCCCCGCAATCGGGGCCTCGGAGGCCCTGATGTCATCCGCAACAACTTCCCAGGTCGTACCTGGCGGCCTGCAGATCCGCGACCCGCGCGATGCCATTGCCGGCGCGCTGTTCATCGTCTTCGGCGCGGCTGGCGGCGCAATTGCCGTGAGCTATCCGCTGGGCACCGCCATGCGTATGGGCGCGGGCTATTTCCCGCTGTTGGTCAGTGTCGTGCTGGTGCTGCTCGGCGCTGTGGTACTGCTGCGCAGCCTGTCGTTCAAGGTCACCGAGCGTGATTCGCTGGGTCAGATGTTCGCCTTGCGCCCGGCGCTTTTCGTCACCGCGGGTGTACTGGCCTTTGCCTTTCTGGTGCCGGTGTTCGGACTGCTGCTGGCGACGCTGGTGCTGACCCTGCTCAGCGGTTATGCCCGTCGGCAGGCGCGTATTGCAGAGCTCGCCAGTCTCGGTGTGGCGCTGTCCGGTTTCGGCGTGCTGGTGTTCGCCTGGGGGCTTGGCCTGCAGCTTCCCGTGCTGCCGGTCTGAGGTGCATTGAATGGATCTGCTGGCCAGTCTCGCCATCGGCATCGACGCCGCGCTGACCTGGCACAACCTGCTCTACTGCCTGATCGGCGTGACCCTCGGCACTCTGGTCGGCGTGCTGCCGGGCCTGGGGCCAGTGGCGACCATCGCCATGCTGTTGCCGATCACCTATGGCCTGCCGCCTTCGGCCGCGCTGATCATGCTTTCGGGAATCTACTACGGCGCCCAGTACGGCGGCTCGACCACGGCGATCCTGGTCAACCTGCCGGGCGAATCATCCTCGGTGGTGACCTGCCTCGACGGCCACGCCATGGCGCGCCAGGGCAGGGCGGGGGCCGCGCTGGGTATGGCCGCCATCGGCTCGTTCGTGGCAGGTAGCCTGGCCATCCTGCTGGTGGCAGCGGCTTCGGCGCCGTTGTCGGAATTCGCCCTGCGCTTTGGCCCGGCCGAGTATTTCTCGCTGATGTTGCTGGGCATGGTCGCCGCCGTGGTGCTGGCCCATGGCGACCTGTTCAAGGCCCTGGCCATGACGTTGCTCGGCCTGCTGCTGGGTATGGTCGGCGTGGATGTCAATTCGGGAGAGGAGCGCTTCACCTTCGGCCTGCCGCAACTGGCCGACGGCATCGACTTCGTGGTGATCTCCATGGGCATCTTCGGTATCGGCGAGATCATCGCCAACCTGGAGCGCGATGAATCGCGTCCGCCGTTGCGGGGGCGCCTGGGGCGCATCCTGCCGACGCGCGACGATTACCGCCGCTCCTGGAAGCCGGTGCTGCGCGGGGCCGGGATCGGCTCGGTGCTGGGCATCCTGCCTGGTGGCGGAGCGATGCTCAGTTCGTTCGCTGCCTACATGATGGAGAAGCGCCTGGCCAGGGAGCCGGAACGCTTCGGCAAGGGCGCCATCGAAGGCGTCGCCGGCCCGGAGGCGGCCAACAATGCCGGCGCGCAGACCTCCTTCATTCCGCTGCTGGTGATGGGCCTGCCGTCCAATGCGGTGATGGCGCTGATGGTCGGCGCGATGATGATCCACGGCATCGTCCCCGGCCCACAGGTGATCACCGAGCGTCCCGAGCTGTTCTGGGGGCTGATCGTCAGCATGTGGGTGGGCAACCTGCTGCTGCTGTTGCTCAACCTGCCGCTGGTAGGCATCTGGGTGAAGCTGCTGTCGGTGCCGTATCGCCTGCTGTACCCGGCGATCCTGCTGTTCTGCTGCATCGGCGTATACAGCGTCAACAACCGCCTGTTCGACGTGCTGCTCACCGTCCTGTTCGGACTGCTCGGCTACCTGCTGGTGAAGCTGCGTTGCGAGCCGGCGCCGCTGCTGCTGGGTTTCATCCTCGGCCCGATGATGGAGGAGAACCTGCGTCGCGCCATGCTGCTGTCGCGTGGCGATCCCAGCGTGTTCTTCACTCGGCCGCTGAGCCTGACCCTGCTGCTGCTCGCCGCGGGGCTGATCCTGATCATGTGTCTGCCGCGCCTGCGCGCCACACGCAAGGTGGCCTTCAGCGAAGAGAACTGACCACTTTCGTATCTCCCCGGACCTACCCGGATCACGGTGCCGCCAACGGTTCCGCTCACGGCAGTCAGGGTTTTTCTGCCCTCGTGAACCACAAGGAAACCCACACCATGTCTGCAAAACTCTTCCTCAGGCGCCTGCTGGCGCTGACCACGCTGTCCGCCTCCCTGGTGGTCGGTGCCGCTGAATGGCCAAGCCAGGCGCTGAAGATCGTCGTGCCGTATCCTCCGGGCGGCGCCGCCGACACCGTGGCGCGCATCTACGCTGATGCCCTGAGCGAGTCGCTCGGTCAGAGTGTGCTGGTGGACAACCGCCCGGGCGCCGGCACTGCCATCGCCGCCGAGTTCGTCGCCGCCAGCAAGCTCGACGGCTACACCCTGTCGCTGGTGCCAACCGGCCAGCTGACCGTGCTGCCGCACATCGTCGACAACCTCAAGTTCGATCCGCAGAAATCCTTCGCCCCGGTATCGCTTCTGGCCTACACCGGGCTGGTGGTCGCCGCCGGCGAAAAGGTCGAGGCGCAGACGCTGCCGCAACTGGTCGAGCTGGCCAAGGGCAAGCCGGGCGAGCTGTCCTACTCCTCCAGCGGCAGCGGCACCATCGTCCACCTGGCCGGCGAGTACCTGCGCCTGACCACCGGCACCGACCTGCTGCACGTGCCGTTCAAGGGCAGTGCGCCGGCGGTGACTGCGGTGCTCGGCGGCAACGTCGACGTGGCGGTGGACACCCTGACCATCCTCGCGCCGCAAATCCAGGCCGGCAAACTCAAGGGACTCGCCATCGCCTCGGCACAGCGCTCGCCGTTGCTGCCGGACGTGCCCACCGTCGCCGAACTGGGTTATCCAGGCTTCGAGGTCACCTCCTGGTTTGGCCTCAGCGCACCGGCTGCTACGCCGGAAGCCGTGGTCGAACGCCTCAATGCCGAAGTCGCCAAGGCCGCCGCCTCGCCGCGGGTGCAGGAGAAGCTGGCAACCCAGGGCCTGGTGGCCTGGCCGTCCACGGCGCAGGCCTTTGCCGAACAGGTACGCAGCGACTCGGCCAAGTACGCCGAAGTCGTCGCCAAATCCCATATCACCTTCGACTGACCGCGAGGAACGATCAACATGACTCTGCCTGCTTTCCTCCGCCGTCTGACCTTCGGCACCCTGATGCTGGCCTGCAGCGCCTCCTGGGCGGCCGAATGGCCAAGCAAACCGCTTACCCTGATCGTGCCGTTCCCGCCGGGCGGCGGTGCCGACACCATCGGCCGCTATTACGCCGAGCAGCTTTCCAGCGCCCTCGGCCAGCCGGTGGTGGTGGACAACAAGCCGGGTGCCGGCACCGCCATCGCCGCCGAAGCTGCCGCCAAGGCCAAGCCGGACGGCTACACGCTGTCGCTGGCCACTTCCGGGCAGTTGGCCGTGCTGCCGAACCTTGTGGATAACCTGCGCTTCGACCCGGAGAAATCCTTTGCCCCGGTTTCCGTGGTGGGCTCGATCCCCAACGTCATCGCCGTCAACGGCAATGTCGAGGCCAAGGACCTTCAGCAGCTGATTGCCGCCGCCAAGGCCAGGCCGGGCACGATCAGCTATTCCTCCTGCGGTAACGGCACGCTGTGCCATCTGTCCGGCGAGCTGTTCAAGAGCCTGGCTGGCGTCGACCTGCTGCACGTGCCTTACAAGGGCAGTGCGCCGGCCGTGACCGCGCTGCTGGGGGGTGAAGTAGACGTGGCAGTGGATACCCTGACCATCCTTGCCCCGCAAATTCAGGCCGGCAAGGTGCGCGGCCTGGCTCTGGCCAGTGCTCAGCGCTCGCCGCTGCTGCCGGACGTGCCGACCGCCGCGGAAGCCGGTCTGCCAGGCATGGAAACCGCCGGCTGGTTCGGCATCGTCCTGCCGGCCGACACCCCGCAGGCCATCGTCGAGCGCCTCAACCAGGAAATCGAGACGATCGCCAAGTCGCAGCAGACGGCCACGCAGTTCAGCCGGAACGGCATCACCGTCGAATACACCAGCCCCGAGGCATTCGCCCAGATCATTCGCGATGATCGCCGGCGCTGGGGCGAGGTGGCCAAAGCCTCCGGTGCGCAGATCGAATGATCTGCGCTTTGCGCCCGCCTGTTGAGGTTGCAGCTGGCGATTCATAGGCGCGGTGCGCTACCCGGCATCTCTCAACAGGGAGCAGAACCCCTGAAAACGAAAAAGGCCCCGCATCGCTGCGGGGCCTTCGTATTCATGGTGCCGGCACCAGGAGTCGAACCCGGGACCTACTGATTACAAGTCAGTTGCTCTACCAGCTGAGCTATACCGGCGGAAGGGCCGCCATTATAGCGATTGAGTGCAGCGAGTAAACCTCTTCGACGCTTGTCGGCGCAGCTTTCGGCATCAGCGTGACGGGGCTTATGCACAAAGGTGATGCGTATTGGTACGTTCGTTCTGAAATTTTGTGCGCTGTGTCTCGGAATTTCGCAACCTCCTGTATTTCCTGGCTTTTCATGTGATGAACAAAAAATGAGCAGCCTTTCCGGGTTGAGCACGGCAAGGCTTTGCGGGTGTTTGCCCAGATTTCATCAACAAAGTTATCCACAGGTTTTGTGGGTAAGTTCAGCGTTCGGCCAGGAGCAGGACGTTGCGTGGTGTGAGCCGGGGCGGGCAGAAGCTGCCGAGCTGCACCTGGTAGCCCTGTTCTTCGAGGAACAGCGCGCGGTCCAGTAGCAGCCAGAGTTCCAGGGGGCGGCGGAACAGGCTGCGGGGGAGTTCCAGGTTGCGCACCACGGCGAGGCGTTGCCAACCCGCTGTTTCCAGCGCCTGCCAGTCGCGATCCGCCGGGGTGGGCAAGCCCTTGAGGGCACAGAGATCGCGGCAGTACTCCGGGAATGGCTTGTCCAGCCAGCTGGTGGCCAGCGAGGGGATGGGCAGGTAGCGGTCGTTGCCGGTCAGTTCCCTTTGCAGGAGGTCGAAGGCCAGTCGGCGCGCCATGGACTGGTCGCGCTGGCGGCGAACGCGGGCTCCGGCCGTGACGGTCTCGCTGAGAGGCAGGCGCAGGTCGGCCTGGCTGAGGTGCAGCGCGGAGTTCCTCGCCGTTGCGGAGAGCGGTTGGTAGTCCGGCGTCTGGATGCGGTTGTAGCAGCAGGGCGCTATCGCCAGTTGCCGGCAGCCGGCGGCGCTGGCCAGTTGCATCAGGCGCACGTGGAGATCGCCACAGGCATGCAGGGCCACCGCGGTGTGTTCGGCAGTGAGGTGGCGGCCGGCGTCATCCGCCAGAGCGTCCTGTTCGTGGTGCCGAGCTGCCAGCCCCAGGCGCTGGCTGAGTTTCTGGCCGCTGGCGACCAGTTGCGGGTCGAGTTCGATGCAGGTCAGCAGCGTGCCGTCGTGGGCCAGGCGACGTCCCAGATGTCCCTTGCCGGAGCACCAGTCCAGCCAGTGAGCGGGGGCCTGGCGAAAGCCGAGACAGCTGGCGAAGGCGTCGATCTGCTGCCACTTGCGTCCGGGAACGTCCACGGTGAACGCATGGGGAATTGCCTCGGTGCGCGTGGCAGGCAGTTCTCCGATCTGGCTGAGTCCGGACGATTGCGCCGCAAGCTGTGGATAAGGTGCCGGGGCCTGCAGCTGCTCCGGCTGGTTGTGGATGGCGTCCGCCTCCGCCAGGCTGCGGCCGCGCAGCCATGCGGCCAGCTCGGGGTGCTCGCGCTCCCAGGGGAGTTCCAGTTCGGTGAAGGGTGTTGGGCGCCAGATGTGCTGGTGCGTGCGCAGGTAGTCGTCCAGGGCGGCGAAGCGTTCCCGCAGGAGCGGGCCTTGGAGGGGCGCGGGGCTGGTCATGGGGTGAGGCGGTGGATATCAGGGGGCGGCGATTATAGCGCCGCCCCCTGCGCTCCTCATCCGGGGACGAGGAGCGGTAGCGGGCTCAGCGACCCTGCAGGGCGTCTACCCGCAGCTTGTGCTCCAGCAGGCGGAAGGCCCGAACCAGTACGTAGGCGATCAGCAGGTAGAACAGGCCGGCAGCGAAGAAGATCTCCACCGGCAGGTAGGTGCGGGCGATGATCGTACGTGCCATGCCGGTAAGTTCCAGCAGGGTGACGGTACTGGCCAGGGCGCTGGCCTTGATCATCAGGATCACTTCGTTGCTGTAGGCCGGCAGGCCGATGCGCGCCGCGCGCGGCAGGACGATGTGGATCAGCGCCTGGGTGCGCGACATGCCCAAGGCCCGCGCCGCTTCGATTTCCCCCGGCGGAACGGCCTGGATGGCCCCGCGCAGGATCTCGGCGATATAGGCCGCGGTGTGCATGGTCATGGTGATCACCGCGCACCAGAACGGGTCGCGCAGGTAGGGCCAGAGCGGACCTTTGCGCACCGCATCGAACTGCGCGAGGCCGTAGTAGACCAGGAACAGCTGCACCAGCAGTGGCGTACCACGGAAGAAGAAGATGTAGCCGTAGGGCAGGGCGCGTACGTACCAGTGGCGCGATGCGCGGGCGATGCCCATGGGGATTGCCAGGATCAGGCCGGCGATCACTGCGATGGCCACCAGCTCCAGGGTGAGGATGGCGCCCTGGGCCAGTTGCGGCAGGTATTTGACGATGACTTCCCAGTTCATGCTGCGCTCCGCTTGAAGCCGCGGCTGGCGCGCTTCTCAAGCCAATGCATGCCGATCATCGCGAGGATGGTCAGGCCCAGGTAGATGAAGGCGGCCACCATATAGAAGGTGAAGGGCTCCTTGCTGGCGGTCACGGCGATCTGCGAACGGCGCATGATTTCCTCAAGGCCGATTACGGAAACCAGTGCCGTGTCCTTCATCAGGATCATGAACAGGTTGCCAAGGCCCGGCAGGGCGATGCGCCACATCTGCGGCAGGATCACCCGCCAGAGGATGCGCCCGCCGGACAGGCCAAGGGCCAGGCCCGCTTCGCGGTGTCCCTTGGGGATCGCCAGGATGGCGCCGCGGAAGACCTCGGTGGCGTAGGAGCCGAAGCACAGGCCGAGGGCGATGGTGCCGGCGGCAAAGGCATTCAGCTCCAGGGAGGGGTAGCCGAGCGCCTCGCCCAGGCTGCGCATCAGGTTGACCGTGCCGAAGTAGATCAGCAGAACCCAGAGCAGTTCGGGAATGCCGCGCACGATGGTGGAATAGGTGCCACCCAGCCACTGCAGCGGCTTGATGGATGAAGTCCTGGCCAGGGCGCCGAGCAGGCCGAGCACCAGACCCAACGCCAGCGCGGACAGCGCCAGCTTGATGGTCATGAGCGTGCCCGCGGCCAGGGCCGGGCCGAATCCGTGAAGGTCTAGGGTCATGGGCGTTCAGGCGCCGGTGCCGCGCAGGGGCGGCACCGGACGGGCAGGTCAATAGATGCTGAAGGGGAAGTACTTGTCGTTGATCTTCTTGTAGGTGCCGTCAGCAACGATTTCCTTCAGCGCGGTGTTCAGCTTCTCGCGCAGCGGGTCACCCTTGCGCACGGCAATGGCGATCTTGTCGTTGTCGAACACCGGGTCGCCCTTGAACTCGAAGTCCTTGCCGGCGTCGCTCTTCAGCCATTCCCAGTTCACGAACTTGTCAGCCAGCACGCCGTCGAGGCGGCCGGAGGCCAGGTCGAGGTAGGCGTTTTCCTGAGTGTCGTAGAGCTTGATGTCGACAACGTCCTTCATGTTGTCTTCCAGCCAGGTGCCGGCGATGGTCGCGCGCTGGGCGCCGATCACCTTGCCCTTCAGGCTCTCCTTGTCGGTTTTGAAGTCGCTGCTTTTCGGCGCGATGTACTGCAGCTTGTTGGTGTAGTAGGGGTCGGTGAAGTCGACGGCCTGCTGGCGCTCTTCAGTGATGGACATGGAGGCGACGAGGAAGTCGAACTTCTTGGCGTTCAGGGCGGGGATGATGCCGTCCCAGTCGGAGGTCACCACTTCGCACTCGACCTTCATCTTGGCGCAGAGGGCCTGACCGATCTCCACGTCGAAGCCGCCGGCCTGGCCGCTGGCGTCGATCAGGTTGAAGGGCGGGTAGGCGCCTTCGGTGCCGATCTTCAGCTTGTCGGCGGCCACGGCGCTGGTGCCGAAAGCGAGTGTGGCGGCCGCAGCCAGCAGAATCTTCTTGTAGTTCTTCATTGTGCTCTTGCTCCGTGTTTTAGCGATTGCTGGACATGAATTGTTTACAGCGCGCCGACTGCGGGTTGTCAAATACCTGCTCTGGCGGTCCCTGTTCTTCCACCAGGCCCTGGTGAAGGAAAACCACTTCGCTGGATACGTTCCGGGCGAAGTTCATTTCATGGGTGACCAGCAGCATGGTGCGGCCTTCCTCGGCCAGCGCGCGGATCACGTTAAGCACTTCTTGTACCATCTCCGGGTCCAGCGCCGAGGTGGGCTCGTCGAACAGGATCACCTTCGGCTGCATGGCCAGGGTACGGGCGATGGCCGCACGCTGCTGCTGGCCGCCGGAAAGCTGGGTCGGGTAGACGTGGCGCTTGTCGGCGATGCCGACCTTGGCCAGCAGGGCCTCGGCGATTTCGATGGCTTCGGCCTTGCTCTGGCCGAGCACGCGGCGCGGCGCTTCGATGATGTTGTCGAGCACCGTCATGTGCGGCCAGAGGTTGAAGTTCTGGAATACGAAGCCGATCTCGCTGCGCATGCGATTGATCTGCTTGTTGTCGGCGGCAACCAGTTCACCGGTGCGGCTCTGCTTGAGCTTGAGCTCCTCGCCGGCAACCAGGATCTGGCCTTCGTGCGGGTTCTCCAGCAGGTTGATGCAGCGCAGGAAGGTGGACTTGCCGGAGCCGGAGGATCCCAGGATGGAGATCACGTCACCGTCATTGGCGGTGAGGGAGATGCCCTTGAGCACTTCTAGAGCGCCGTAGCGTTTGTGCAGATTACGGATTTCAAGCGCTGGCGTGGCTTGGGCCATGGGGGGTCCTCTTATTGTTCGGGGGCACTCTGGCGGTGGGGCGGCCTTCCTGGCGAGGGCCAACCTAGCATAGCCACTTGCCAGGTGAAAGCTGGCGGAGAGCCCTGAAATGGCTCTACGGGCGCGGTTGTCGCATCGCTGCAGTTGCTTGTCGCGGTAGCTAAAAAAGCCCCAGGGCCGGGCTGAAACGCACGAATGTCGCGGCTTCGCGCCATTCTTGTGGTTTTCTTCTTTGGAATCAATCGGTTACTTCGCGCGCAGGTGCCTCCGACTCGATCCATGCAGCGGCCAAGGCTCGCTTGGCTTCGCTGGCGTCTTTGGTGGCGAGGGACCGTTTGCATTGGCCTCCACAGAAAACGGCGGCACTTGTAGGTTGGGTAGAGCAACGAAACCCAACGTTTCGCGGTTGATGCCGGGCGCGTTGGGCCTCGCTGCGCTCGGATCAACCTACGGGGCCGCTGCGCGGCCCTTCGCGAAGCTTTCCGGGATATCGCCCATTCGCCAGCAAGCTGGCTTCGTGTACCAGTGTGGTGCGGGTTGGCAATGCTTCAGAAAGCAAAAACCCCTGAAACCGTTAGGAGTCAGGGGTTCGGTATTAGTGGTGCCCAGGGACGGAATCGAACCGCCGACACGGGGATTTTCAATCCCCTGCTCTACCGACTGAGCTACCTGGGCAACGGGGCGCTATTAAACGGATTTGCCGGCACCTCGTCAACACCCTATCGAAAAAATTTTTAGTTTTTTCGGGCGCTTACGCGCTTGGGGGGACATAACCCTCGGCCTGGGCGTATTCCTCGCCCGAAAGGAACTTGTCCATTTCGGACTGGAGGAACTTGCGGTCCTCGGCATTCATCATGTTCAGGCGACGCTCGTTGATCAGCATGGTCTGGTGGGCCTGCCACTCATCCCAGGCCTTCTTCGAGACGTTGTTGAAGATGTCCTCGCCCTTGGCGCCCGGATACGGCGGACGCTCCAGGCCCGGCAGTTCCTCTTTGTACTTGCGGCACATCACGGTGCGGGTCATCGCGGTTCTCCTGCATTCAATACGTCGGCCGCGCGCTTGAGCAGCTTCTTCACCGGGGCGGCTAACCCTAAGCGCGGCGGGGTGGCGAGGTTATACCAGAGCCAGTCGCCCTCGGCCACGGCGGGGGCGCTGCCTTCGACGGCCACCAGCCAGGGCTCGATGGCCAGCTGGAAGTGGCTGAAGGTGTGGGTCAGCCCGGGCAGTTCGCGGCGCTCGCCCAGGTGCAGTGAATGCTGGCTGGCCAGCGGGGCGAGGGCATCCAGGTCGTCCAGCTCCGGCAGGCTCCAGAGACCGCCCCAGAGGCCGCTCGAAGGGCGGCGGTAGAGCAGGATGGCGCCGTCGCGGCTGGCCAGCAGCGGCATCAGGGTGCGCTTCTGCGGCAGCGTCTTTCGCGGCTTCGGCGCGGGGTAGGCGGTTTCCCGGCCCAGCGCGTGTGCGCGGCATCCGCTCTGCAGCGGGCACAGCAGGCAGCTGGGCTTGCTGCGGGTGCAGAGGGTGGCGCCGAGATCCATCATCGCCTGGGTGTAATGGTTCACCCGGACCTGCGGGGTGAAGCGCTCGGCCACGTCCCAGAGCTGCTTCGCCACTTTCGGTTCGCCCGGGTAACCCTCTTGGGCGACGTAGCGGGCCAGGACGCGTTTGACGTTGCCATCAAGGATGGGCGCGCGCAGGCCCATGGACAGGCTGGCGATGGCGCCGGCGGTGGAACGCCCGATGCCTGGCAGCTCCGCCAGCTTTTCCACATCGCGGGGGAATTCGCCGCCGAACTCGGCAACCACCTTCTTCGCGGTCTTCTGCAGGTTGCGGGCGCGGGTGTAGTAGCCGAGGCCTGTCCAGAGATGCAGCACCTCGTCTTCCGGCGCGGCAGCCAGGGCCTGCACCGTGGGCAGGGCGTCCATGAAGCGGTCGAAGTAACCCAGGACGGTGCTGACCTGGGTCTGCTGCAGCATGATTTCGGATACCCAGACGCGATAGGGGGTGATGCCCTGTTGCCAGGGCAGGTCCTTGCGGCCGTGGCTGTCGTACCAGTCGAGTACGGCGCCGGAGAACTGCTCGGGGGTCATCGTTTGAACAGCCCCTTGAGCGCGTCCTTGAGTTCCGGGCTGACCTTGTCGCCGAGTTTCTCTTCGAGCTTCTCGGTGAGCTTGCTGCCGGCCAGCTTGGCGGCCACCTTGCCCATGCCGTCCTTGTCCAGGCGGCAGGCCTTGGCCCCCAGTTCCAGCGGGCCGCGGCAGCGCAGCGGCCACTCGATGCCGACATAGCGCTCGTTGACCTGGCAGGCCGGGTCCGGCATCGCGCTCTTGTCGCCTTCGATGACCACGCCGAGGCGGTAGTCCAGGCCGAGCACGCGCAGGTCGACGGCGCCATTGCCCTTGACGCTGAGGCCGGGAATGCTGGCGCGCATGTCGGGGTTGTTGGCCACGCCGTTATTGAAGGTGAGCGAACCCTTGAGCTCCCGGAACGGCGTTTCACTGCCGCCACGGGTGGTGGAGAGCGACTTGCGGTTGAGGGTGGCGATGCCCTGGCAGAGCTGCTGTTCGAGGTTGGCGTCGAGCAGCGCGCCATCGTTGAGGGCGAAGCTGGCTGTGCCGTTGAGGCCGTCGACCCAGGCCTTTTGGCTGTTGCCGCTGCTGGTGACGTCGGCGGTCAGGTCCAGTAGGCCGCGCACCGGCGGCTTCTGTTCCTGGGCCTGGAGGAGTTTTTCCACCGGCACATTGTTGATGCGCTTGTGCGCCTTGAGCAGCGGCACCGCCTGGCGTGCGTCGATCTGTGCATTGGCCTGGAAGCTGCCGCCGAACAGCCCGCCGCGCAGGTCTTCCAGGGTCAGCAGGCCGGCTTTGCCGTTGGCCTTGAGGCTGACGTCATCCATGGGCAGCTTGTCGACGGTGAACTGGCCGAGGTTCAGGGTGGCTTCCAGGTCGACCTTGCGCAGCTGGTCCACCGGCAGCACCGGGGCTTCGCTCCAGGCCGCCTGGGTTGGAGCGTTGGGCAGCGGCGTGGTGCCCTGGGTCGCAGCGGCCACGGCAGGCTTCACTTCGGCCTGGCGGGCGGTCTGGGCTTGCTGCTTGGCCTCGGATTTGGGCGGCAGGTAGCGGTCGAGGTCGAGCTTGTCGCCCTTGAGCTGCACCCGCACGGCTTTCCGGGAGAAGTCGGCCACGGCCAGGCGGCCGCTGAAGGTGCTGTCGTCCAGCTTGAGGTTCAGGCCTTCGAAGGCAAGGCTGTTGGCACTGCCATTGAGCTTGGTGACCAGCTCGAATTTCTGCAGGGCGGTGGCGTCGCTCATGGGCGGCAGTTCGACGCCGACGCCGGTGAGGAACTCGCGCAGGTTGAGCGGGGCGATGGACAGGCCGCCTTCCAGGCGCGGGTCCTTGTCGAGGTTGCGCACTTTCAGTTCACCGAGGGCGCGCAGCTGGTTGCCGGAGAGCTTGAGGCTGTTCCATTCGGCGATGTTGGCGGCCAGGTCGGCGAGCAGCTGGCCTTGGGCGTTGAAGGTGAGGGTCTTGCCTTTCAGCGGCTCGCCCGAGGCCTCGCCGTTCAGCTTGAGGTCTTCCAGCTGGTAGCGCTTGATGGCGCGTTCGAAGCGCAGGTTGGCAGTGAGGTCGGTCTTGGCGCGCAGTACCGGCTGATTGGTGCCGAAGAAGGCGCTGAGCTTGAGAGGAATGCTGGCGCCTTCGCGGATGGCGCCAGTGGTCAACTCGATGCCCTCGGCGGAAAACTGTTTGCCGCTCTTGGCATCGGTGTAGTCGATGCGGGCGTTGCGCACAGTCAGGCTGTCGATATCGAGCTTGATCGGACGGGCCGGCTCGGCGGCGGGGGCCTGCCTGGCCTCTTCGGCCGGTGCGGACGTGGCCGGCGTGCCGGTCTGGGCGGTTTTCGGGGCCCTGGCCGGGTGGCCGATGTCTTCCCAGTTGCCGTGGCCCTTGTCGTCGCGCTGCAGGTCGAGGTTGAGGCCTTCGACGCGGATGTCGCTCATCTGCACTTCACGGCGCAGCAGCGGCATGACGCGGACCGACAGGCCGATCATGTCGAGGTTGGCGAAGGGCTTTTCCGGGGTTGTGGCGCTGGCCAGGGTTGCCTGGTGCAGTTCGAGGCCGAGCCAGGGGAACAGGCTCCAGCCGATATCGCCGTTGAGGGTCAGTTCGAGGTTGGCCTTCTCGCGAGCCAGTTGCTGAATCTCGTCCTTGTAATCATTCGGGTCGAACAGGTGGGTCAGGGCGAAGCCTGCCGCCACGATGATCAGCAACAGCCCGAGGAAGATGAGGCCCAGGATTTTGCCGAAGGCTTTCATTGGCCAGTCCTTGTGATGGATCGTGTGAATTGAAGGTGCCGAGTATAGCGCCGGGCCATCGTGATGGCGTTCGGCGGCAAAGGCCCGACTCCCGGGCCCGGGTACGTTGGATGGCGATTTGCGCCGTCGGTTCAGCGGGGAAGGTGCGCCCGCCTCAGAGGCTTTCCAGCGGCAGGTGCAGGCGCGCGGCAAAGGCCTGGCTTTCCAGGTGATCCTTCGGCGCGGCCAGGTGCAGCGGCTTTCCCGCATCCCTTGCCTGGCGGGCTATCTCTTCCACCAGGCGGCGGCCGACGCCGCGATGACGGGTCACCTTGCGCACGCAGAGGTGCGACAGCTGCCAGTGCTGCTCGCCGCGCACCAGCAGGGCGGCGCCCAGCAGGCGGTCGTTGAAGCGTCCCGCCACCAGCAGGCCGTCGGCCAGGCCGCGTTCCACCAGTTCCGCCGCGTCGGCGTAGGGCGGCAGCAGCCAGTCCGGGGCGTCGGCGTAGACCTTCGCCAGGTCGACGCGATCCTGCGCGGAAGGGCTGTTCAGGGTCTCGACGATCACGGGCATGGCAGCTCCTGGGGGCATTGCGGCTAGGGGCCGGCAGTGTAATCCCCGCCGACCGCTGTCGGTAGCGGCGCCAGGAGCCCGCGGCCTATAATGGCGCTCTTTTTCGTGAGCCTTTTGTGGAGCTGGTGATGGCCGAACGCACGGCATCCGTCGAACGCAATACCCTGGAAACCCAGATCAAGGTCTCGATCAACCTGGATGGTACTGGCAAGGCACGCTTCGATATCGGCGTGCCTTTCCTCGAGCACATGCTCGACCAGATCGCCCGCCATGGCCTGATCGACCTGGACATCGAGTGCAAGGGCGATCTGCATATCGACGATCACCACACCGTGGAAGACGTCGGCATCACCCTCGGCCAGGCCTTCACCCAGGCCATCGGCGACAAGAAGGGCATCGTCCGCTACGGCCATTCCTACGTGCCGCTGGATGAAGCGCTGTCCCGCGTGGTGATCGACTTCTCCGGCCGTCCGGGACTGCAGATGCACGTGCCGTTCACCCGCGCCGTGGTCGGCGGCTTCGATGTCGACCTGTTCCAGGAGTTCTTCCAGGGCTTCGTCAACCACGCCCTGGTGACCCTGCACATCGACAACCTGCGTGGCCACAACACCCACCACCAGATCGAAACCGTGTTCAAGGCGTTTGGCCGCGCCCTGCGCATGGCCGTCGAGCGCGATCCGCGCATGGCCGGGCAGATGCCCTCCACCAAGGGCGTGCTCTGATGCAGACGGTTGCAGTCATCGACTACGGCATGGGCAACCTGCATTCGGTTGCCAAGGCCCTTGAGCATGTCGGCGCCGGCCGCGTGCTGGTCAGCAGCGATGCCAACGTGATCCGTGAAGCCGACCGCGTGGTGTTCCCCGGTGTCGGCGCGATTCGCGATTGCATGGCCGAGATCTGCCGCCTGGGCTTCGACAGCCTGGTGCGCGAAGTCAGCCAGGACCGCCCCTTCCTCGGCATCTGCGTCGGCATGCAGGCCCTGCTGGAGCACAGCGAGGAGAACGACGGCGTCGATTGCATCGGCCTGTTCCCCGGCCAGGTGCGCTTCTTCGGCAAGGACCTGGTGGAAGACGGCGAGCACCTGAAGGTGCCGCACATGGGCTGGAACGAGGTGCAGCAGAGCGTCGCCCACCCGCTCTGGCACAACATTCCCGACCGCGCGCGCTTCTACTTCGTGCACAGCTACTACATCGAGGCCGGCAATCCGAAGCAGGTGGTCGGTCGCGGTCACTACGGCAAGGACTTCGCCGCCGCGCTGGCCGAAGGTTCGCGCTTCGCCGTGCAGTTCCACCCGGAAAAGAGCCACACCCACGGCCTGCAGCTGCTGCAGAACTTCGCCGCCTGGGATGGCCGCTGGTAAGCCCATGAGCCGCGCGAAGAAGGCTCCGGGCTTGCAGCTCGATGCCGCCCAGACCCAGGACGCGGTGCTGGCGATCAAGCGTTTCATGGCGGATCGCTTCGAGCTGGAGCTGGGTTCCTTCGAGGCAGAGGAAGTGCTCGACTTCTTCGCCCGGGAATTCGCGCCGCATTTCTACAACAAGGCGATCTTCGATGTGCAGGCGCACCTGAAGGACAGGTTCGAAAGCATCGAGAGCGACTTGTGGGCGCTCGAGAAAGACTGAGCGCCGAGCCGAATCCACTGACTTCGAACAGGTTGAACCGATGCTGATTATCCCCGCTATCGATCTGAAGGACGGCGCCTGCGTGCGCCTGCGCCAGGGCCGCATGGAAGACTCCACCGTGTTTTCCGACGACCCGGTGAGCATGGCCGCCAAGTGGGTGGAAGGTGGCTGCCGCCGCCTGCACCTGGTGGACCTCAACGGCGCCTTCGAAGGCAAACCGGTGAACGGCGAGGTGGTTACCGCCATCGCCAGGCGCTACCCGACCCTGCCGATCCAGATCGGCGGCGGCATCCGCTCGCTGGAAACCATCGAGCACTACGTCAAGGCCGGCGTCAGCTACGTGATCATCGGCACCAAGGCGGTGAAGGAACCCGAGTTCGTCACCGAGGCCTGCAAGGCCTTCCCGGGCAAGGTCATCGTCGGTCTGGACGCCAAGGACGGATTCGTCGCCACCGACGGCTGGGCCGAAGTGAGCAGCGTGCAGGCGGTCGACCTGGCCCGCCGCTTCGAGGCCGACGGCGTGTCCGCCATCGTCTACACCGACATCGCCAAGGACGGGATGATGCAGGGCTGCAACGTCGAAGCCACCGCTGCCCTGGCTGCCGCCAGCCGCATCCCGGTGATCGCTTCCGGTGGTATCCACAACCTCGGCGACATCGAGAAGCTGCTGGCCGCCAAGGCCCCCGGCATCATTGGCGCCATCACTGGCCGCGCCATCTACGAAGGCACCCTGGACGTCGCCGAGGCCCAGGCCTTCTGCGACAGCTACAAGGGTTGATCGACGGTTAACGGTGCGCACGGCGCACCCTACGGGAACACTGTTATGGCCCTCGCAAAACGCATCATCCCCTGCCTCGACGTGGACAACGGCCGCGTGGTCAAGGGCGTCAAGTTCGAGAACATCCGCGACGCCGGTGATCCGGTGGAGATCGCCCGTCGCTACGATGAGCAGGGCGCCGACGAGATCACCTTCCTCGACATCACCGCCAGCGTCGACGGCCGCGACACCACCCTGCACACCGTGGAGCGCATGGCCAGCCAGGTGTTCATCCCGCTGACCGTGGGTGGCGGCGTGCGCACCGTGCAGGACATTCGCAACCTGCTCAATGCCGGCGCCGACAAGGTGTCGATCAACACCGCCGCGGTGTTCACCCCGGAGTTCGTCGGCGAAGCCGCGGCGCGCTTCGGCTCCCAGTGCATCGTGGTCGCCATCGACGCCAAGAAGGTGTCTGCTCCCGGGGAAACACCGCGTTGGGAAATTTTCACCCACGGCGGGCGTAAACCCACCGGCCTGGACGCCGTGGCCTGGGCGAAGAAGATGGAAGACCTGGGGGCCGGCGAGATCCTGCTCACCAGCATGGACCAGGACGGCGTGAAGAGCGGCTACGACCTCGGCGTCACCCGCGCCATCAGCGAAACCGTCGGGATTCCGGTGATCGCCTCCGGTGGCGTCGGCAATCTGCAGCACCTGGCGGCCGGCATTCTCGAAGGCAAGGCTGACGCTGTCCTGGCGGCGAGCATCTTCCACTTCGGCGAGTACACCGTGCCCGAGGCCAAGGCGTATCTGGCCAGTCGCGGAATCCTCGTGCGCTGAGCACAAAACTTGCCTAGCATTCGTCCAGGCTGCACACGTGACGGACTTCGCAGCCTGGGCTGCTGATGCCCGAGCCTCGCTCCCGCGAGGTTAAGCTCAGCGCATTTCCCATCTTCCCTGGAAGGTTCGCCTATGTCGAAACGCCTGCTGCTGGCGCTGGCCGGTACCCTGATGGTGTTTGCCGGTGCCGCCCGCGCCGAAGTGGACGAGAACTACAGCGTCGTTCTCCTGACTGAAAACTTCCCGCCCTACAACATGTCGATCAACGGGAAGAACTTTGCCCAGGAAGACAACATCGACGGCATCGCGGTCGATATCGTGCGCGAGATGTTCAAGCGAGCCGGGGTCAAGTACAGCCTGACCCTGCGCTTCCCCTGGGACCGCATCTACAAGCTGGCGCTGGAAAAACCGGGCTATGGCGTCTTCGTCACCGCGCGCCTGCCGGAGCGCGAGCAGTCCTTCAAGTGGGTTGGCCCGATCGGTCCGGATGACTGGATCATGCTGGCCCGCGCCGACAGCCAGATTGCCCTCGGCAGCCTGGACGACGCCCGCCAATACAAGGTGGGCGCCTACAAGGGCGACGCCATCGCCGAATACCTGACTCAGCAGAAGCTCGACCCGATCACGGCCCTGCGCGATCAGGAGAACGCCAGGAAGCTGGAGAAGGGCCAGATCGACCTCTGGGCCACCGGCGACCCCGCCGGTCGTTACCTGGCCAGACAGGAAGGCGTGAGCGGCCTGAAGACCGTCCTGCGCTTCAACCAGGCGGAGCTGTTCCTGGCGCTGAACAAGGAGGTCCCCGACGAGGTGGTGAAGAAACTCCAGGTCGCGCTGGACCAGATGCGCGCCGAGGGCTTCGTCGACGAGATCCTCAACAGCTATCTGTAGAAAGACACGAACGACCGGCCACGAGCCTGTCGTTTGCTATCGCCATGGAAGGCGGGACGAGTCGAGTCGTACGTCCGTGGGTGGGGAGCCCACGCAAGGAAGCCGCTTGGCCACAACCACAACTCAAGCGAGCGGGTAAGACAATGCAGAAGTTGATCCAACGCGCCCTGACCCTGGGCCTGATGTTCCTCGCCTTCACGGCACGCGCCGAATTGCCGGCTGACTACAAGGTGGTGTTGCTCACCGAGAACTTCCCGCCGTTCAACATGGCGGTGGACGACAAGAACTTCGCCCGGGACGACGGCATCGACGGCATCAGCGCCGATATCGTCCGCGAGATGTTCAAGCGTGCCGACATCAACTACAGCCTGACCCTGCGCTTCCCCTGGGACCGCCTCTACCGCCTCACCCTCGACAAGCCCAGCTACGGCCTGTTTTCCACCACCTTCACCGCGGAGCGCCAGCCGCTGTTCAAGTGGGTCGGCCCCATCGCCAAGACCGAGTGGGTGCTGCTCGCCGCGCCGGGCAACAACCTGAGCGTCAAGGACCTGAAGAGCGCGGCCCAGTACCGCATCGGCGCCTACAAGAACGACGCCGTGAGCCAGCACCTGGAAAGCCAGGGCATGGCGCCGCAGAATGCCCTGCGTGACCAGGAGAACGTGAAGAAGCTGATCAAGGGCCAGATCGACCTCTGGGCCACCACCGATCCGGTGGGCCGCTACCTGGCCAAGCAGGAAGGCGTGACCGGCCTGCAGACCGTGCTGCGTTTCAACAGCGCCGAACTCTACCTGGCCTTCAACAAGGACACCCCGGACGAGGTCATCGAGCGCCTGCAGAAGGCTCTGGACGAGATGCGCAACGACGGCTACGTCGACGAGATCACCCAGAACTACCTGTGACAATGGTGCAGGTTTGCCTTTCTCTGTGGGGGCGAATTTATTCGCTAATCAGGCCGCAGGCCTGACGGTCGAGGTTACGGGGCCGCTTCGCGGCCCACAGCGAATGAATTCGCCCCCCACAAGGGCATCTTGGGGAGCTAGCGATAAACCCCCGCCTTGCCATGGGCCGCCATGGCCCGGTTGCCGCGCAGGGCGATCAGCATTTCCACGTTGATCAGTTCAAAGCCCTGCTGCTTCAGGCGCGGGAGCTCGCGTTCGAGCAGTTCCAGGGTCGCCGGGTGCGGGTGGCCGATCATCAGTGCCGAGCCCTGCTTGCGGGCGAGCCTGAGGGCGGCGTCGAACTGGGCGGCCACGGCGGCCGGGCTCTGGTCGTCGTCGAGGAAGATGTCCCGCGAGAGGCTGGCCAGCCCGGCCTTCTGCGCTTCGGCGGCGGCCACGGTGGCGGCGCTGGTGCGACTGTCGATGAAGAAGCGGTGCTCCCGCAGCAAGCGTTGCATCAGCCAGGCCATGGCCGGACGCTGCTGGGTCATGCGGCTGCCCATGTGATTGTTCAGGCCGCGTGCGTGAGGCACCCGCTGCAGGGCGGCGTCGAGACGCTTTTCCAGTTCGGCGGTGGCAAGTCCAGGATGCCAGGCGTAGGGGCCTCCAGCCGGGTCCATGGGCAGGTGCAGCATCACCGTCTTGCCTGCGCTATGGGCGGCTTCGGCCAGTTCGCGGGCGTGCGGTGTATCCGGAAGGATGGACAGCGCCACCGGGCCGGGGAGGGCGAGGACGCGGCGATCACGGGCGGGATTCTGGCCCAGGTCGTCGATCACCAGGCCCAGGCGGGCCGGCGCGGCGGCCCAGGTGCTGGCTGCCGTCGCGCCCAGGCAGAGCGCCAGCAGCCAGGCCTTCCAGCGCATCCTCAGTTCTCGCGGGTGATGTTCAGGCCTTTCAGCAGGTTGAGGGCCTGGCTCAGCTGGAAGTCATCGTCCTGCGGGCGCGGCTCTGCGGACTTCTTGCTCGAACTCGGACGGTCGGCGCCGCCGTTGCCGTTGCCGAGGTGGCCGGCGAGATCCGCTTCCTTGAAGCTTTCGCTGTCCTGCTCGCGGGTGACCTTGGCGCGCGCCACTTCGATGTCCGGGACTATGCCTTGGGCCTGGATCGAGCGGCCGTTGGGGGTGTAGTAGAGCGCGGTGGTCAGCTTCAGGGCGCGGTCGTTGTTCAGCGGCAGCACGGTCTGCACCGAACCCTTACCGAAGCTGTCGGTGCCCATCACCACGCCGCGCTTGTGGTCCTGCAGGGCGCCGGCGACGATCTCGGCCGCCGAAGCGCTGCCGCCGTTGATCAGTACCACCAGCGGCACGCCCTCGCTGGCATCGGCCGGGTCGGCGGAGAAGCGCAGCTCGGAATTGGCGATGCGGCCCTTGGTGTAGACGATCAGGCCTTTCTTCAGGAAGTGGTCGGAAACCTCCACCGCCGATTGCAGTACGCCGCCGGGGTTGTTGCGCAGGTCAAGCACCAGGCCGGAGAGGCGAGCATTGTTGTCCTTGCGCAGCTTGGCCAGGGCCTTGCCGACTTCTTCGCCGGTGTTGACCTGGAACTGGGTGATGCGCAGGTAGCCATAGCCCTTCTCCAGGAGCTGGCTCTTCACGCTCTTGACCTTGATCGCCGCGCGAACCAGCTCGACGTCGAACGGCCGGCCGCCGTCGCGCACCAGGGTCAGGGTGATCTTGCTGCCGGCCTTGCCGCGCATCTTGTCCACCGCATCCATCAGCGAGATGCCCTTGGTGGGCTGGCCGTCGATCTTGACGATCAGGTCGCCGGGCTGGATGCCGGCCCTGGAGGCCGGAGTGTCGTCGATGGGGGAAACCACCTTGATGAAGCCGTCTTCGGCACCGACCTCGATGCCCAGGCCGCCGAACTCGCCGCTGGTGCTTTCCTGCAGCTCCTGGAAGTCTTCCGGTTCCAGGTAGGCGGAGTGCGGGTCAAGGTTGCTGAGCATGCCCTTGATGGCATTTTCCAGCAGGGTCTTGTCGTCGACCGGCTCGACGTAGGCGGACTTGATGCGGTCCAGCACCTCGGCGAAGGTGCGCAGCTCATCCAGTGGCAGCGGCGCCTTGCCGCTCACCGCCGTGGCAGGGAGGGTTGCCGGCTCCTCGGCGGCCAGAAGCTGCGGGGCGCCGCCGAGCAGCGCCAGCGTCATGGCCAGGGAAGTGAGGCGGGACAGATGCGGCATGCGAAACTCCTGCTAGATGAGATGGCGCCTATCCTTGGGCGCGGCACCATTGTGCCGGGTCGGTGGGGCGGCCCTGCTGGCGAATGGCGAAGTACAGTGCGGGCGTGTCTTGCCCGCCGCTATTGCCGACGGTGGCGATGGATTCGCCTGCTTGCACGATATCGCCGGCACTTTTCAATAGGCGCTGATTGTGCCCGTAAAGGCTCAGATAGCCGTTGCCATGGTCGAGAATGACCAGAAGCCCGGCGCCGCGCAACCAGTCAGCGAAAACCACGCGGCCGCCATGCACGGCGCGGACGGAGCTGCCTTCGGGGGCGCCGATCAGCACGCCGTCCCATTTGGCGCGGGAGTCGCCGCCGCGGGCCGAGCCGAAGCGCGCCACCAGACGGCCGTCCACCGGCCAGGGCAGCCGGCCACGGGCCTTGGCGAAGGGGCCGCCGAAATTGCCGCCGGCGCTGGAAACCATCGGGCCACTGGTGGCCTGCGCGGGGCTGCCGGCCGGGCGTTCGCGCAGTTGCCGCTGCTGCTCGGCGAGGGCGCGCTTGCGGGCTTCCTCGGCTTCCCGGGCCTCGCGCTCCTGGCGCGCCAGGGTTTCTTCGATGGTCTTCAGCACCTTGCTCAGTTGGGCCTGGTCCTGCTGGCGGGCCTTGAGCTTCTTGTCGCGGTCGCTGAAGTCCCGGTTGAGCTTGGCCAGGGCCTGCTGGCGTTCCTTGCGCGCGGCCGCCAGTTGCTCGCGGCGGCCCTCCAGGGCGGCCTTCTGTTCGTTCAGATGGTCCTGCTGGGCGGTGATGTCGTGCTCGACGTTGGCCAGCTGGCGCAGGGTCTCGTTGAACGCCGAGAGCTGCTCCAGGCGCGCCTTGCTCAGGTAATCGTAGTAGGTGAGGGTGCGGGCGAACTTCTCGGGATGCTGCTGGTTGAGCAGCAGCTTGAGGTATTCCTGCTGGCCGCTCTGGTAGGCGGCGCGAGCCTGGATGCCGATCAGCCGTTGCTGCTCAGCGCGTGCGGCCTGGAGTTTTTTTTTCTCCCCATCCAGGCGCTGGATCTCCTCTTCGCTCTTCTTGAGCTCTTGCTGCAGGTCTTTGACCTGCTGCTCCAGGTCGCCCATCTCGGTTTCGGTCTTCTTCAGATCGGCCTGGACGCCGGACTTTTCCTCCTGCAGCTGCAGCAGGAGTTTCTTCAGCTCGGCGACGTCCTTGGCGGCCTGATCCAGCTGTTGCCGGGTTTCGGCGCGCTGGTCGGCCATGACCGGGGTGATCAGGCTGGCGAGGATAACGAAGGCAAGGGTGCGAAACATGAGACGTGGGGCACCAGGGGGAAGGACCGGCCTAGTATGCCCGTGGCGCGGTGCAAAAAAAACGCCCGGAACCAGGGGGTCGGGGCGTTTCCGGATGAGGCGCGCAGAATTTCCGCGCGCGGGCCGCCCATAGGTGGCGGCCCGGGGCGATCATTGCAGTTCGACGATGGTCTTGCCGGTCATCTCGGCCGGTACCGGCAGGCCCATCAGGGTCAGCAGGGTCGGCGCCACGTCGGCCAGCACGCCGCCTTCGCGGATCTTCGCCGGGCGCTTGCCTACATAGATGAAGGGCACCGGCTCACAGGTGTGGGCGGTGTGCGCCTGGCCGGTCACTTCGTCTTCCATCTGTTCGACGTTGCCGTGGTCGGCGGTGATCAGCGCTTCACCGCCCACCTTGTCCAGGGCTTCGACGATGCGGCCGACGCAGCTGTCCAGGCACTCGACCGCCTTGACCGCGGCTTCGAACACGCCGGTGTGGCCGACCATGTCGCCGTTGGCGTAGTTGACCACGATCACGTCGTAGCGCTGGTTGAGGATGGCGTCGACGATCTTGTCGGTCACCTCGGGGGCGCTCATTTCCGGCTGCAGGTCATAGGTGGCGACCTTGGGCGACGGGATCAGGATGCGCTCTTCGCCTTCGAAGGGCTCTTCGCGGCCGCCGGAGAAGAAGAAGGTCACGTGGGCGTACTTCTCGGTCTCGGCGATGCGCAGCTGGGTCTTGCCGTTCTTGGCCAGGTATTCGCCCAGCACGTTGTCCAGGGACTCTGGCTTGAAGGCACAGGGCGCGGGGATGCTGGCCGCGTACTGGGTCAGCATCACGTAGCCGGCGAGGCTCAGCTCGCGCTGGCGGGGGAATTCCTTGAAGCCCGGTTCGACGAAGGCGCGCGACAGTTCGCGGGCGCGGTCGGCGCGGAAGTTCATGAAGATCACGGCGTCGCCGTCTTCCACCTTCACCGGATCGCCGATACGGGTGGCCTTGACGAATTCGTCGCTCTCGCCGCGCTCGTAGGCGGCAGCCAGGCCTTCGACTGCGGTGGCAGCGGTGAATTCGGCCTGGCCTTCGGTGATCAGGTTGTAGGCCGCTTCGACGCGGTCCCAGCGGTTGTCGCGGTCCATGGCGAAGTAGCGGCCGATCAGGCTGGCGATGCGGCCCTTGCCGAGGCGGGCGAAGGTGTCGTCAAGCAGCTTGATGGACGGCTCGGCGCTCTTCGGCGGGGTGTCGCGGCCGTCGAGGAAGGCGTGCAGGTAGATCTGCTCCGCGCCGCGCCTGGCGGCCAGTTCGGCCATGGCGACCAGGTGGTCCTGGTGGCTGTGCACGCCGCCTTCGGAAAGCAGGCCCATGAAGTGCACCGCCTTGCCGGCGGCCACGGCCTTGTCCACGGCGGCGGTGATTGCCGGGTTGCTGAAGAAGTCGCCGTCGCGGATCGCCTTGGTCACGCGGGTGAAGTCCTGGTACACCACGCGACCTGCACCCAGGTTCATGTGGCCGACTTCGGAGTTGCCCATCTGGCCGTCCGGCAGGCCGACGTCCATGCCGCTGCCCGAAATCAGGCCGTGGGGCTGGGTGGCGCGCAGGCGATCGTAGACCGGGGTGCTGGCGGCGTGGATGGCGTTGTATTCGGGGCTGTCACTGTGACCGAAACCGTCCAGGATGATCAGGACCAGGGGTTTGGGCGTGGCTGTCATAGTGTCCGTCTCGTCTGCGGCAATGGGAGGAAAGTTGCGGGCAAGGCCCCGGAAAAAAGACGCGGCATTCTACGGTCTGGTTCCGTCGGCGTCACCGCTGGACGGGGTTTGGCCGACCTGTGGGGCTGTGTATACTGGCCGGCATTTTACCGTCCCGGAAGCCGACGATGCTCGCTAAGCTGATTGAATTTGCCACTAACCACTATGTACTGAGTGGATCGTTCGTGGTGCTGCTGGCCCTGCTGCTGGCCCATGAACTGCGCCGTAGCGGCCGCGCCATTTCCACCCGCGAGCTGACCACCATGGTCAACGGCGGCCAGGCCGTGGTGCTCGACGTGCGCGCTAGCAAGGATTTCTCCGGCGGCCATATCGTCGATGCCCTGAACATTCCCTACGAGAAGCTCGCCAGCCGCATCGCCGAACTGGAGAAGCACAAGGACAAGGCCATCATCGTGGTCGATTCCATGGGCCAGCATGCCGGCACTGTCTGCCGTGACCTGAAGAAGGCCGGATTCAACGCGCTCAAGCTGTCCGGTGGCATCGGCTCCTGGCGTGGCGACAACCTGCCGCTGGTGAAGTGAGATGGCCGAAATCGTCGTCTATTCGAGCGCCTGGTGCCCCTACTGCATCCGTGCCAAGCACCTGCTGGACAGCAAGGGTGTGCGCTATGAAGAAATCAGCGTTGATGGCAACCCCGCAATTCGCGCCGAGATGACCCGCAAGGCCGGGCGTACCTCGGTGCCGCAGATCTGGATCGGCCAGACCCACGTGGGCGGCTGTGACGACCTGTACGCCCTGGAACGCGCCGGCAAGCTCGATGCGCTGCTCCAGGTGAGCCCGCAAACGGAAACGCACTAGAACAAGGCAGAACCATGACCGAACAAGCAAGCAACGGCGAAAACCAGAATCCCCAGTTTTCCCTGCAGCGCATCTACGTGCGCGACCTGTCCTTCGAAGCCCCGAAGAGCCCGGAGATCTTCCGCCAGGAGTGGACCCCGAGCGTTTCCCTGGACCTGAACACCCGCCAGAAGCAACTGGACGGCGACTTCCACGAAGTGGTGCTGACTCTGTCCGTGACCGTGAAGAACGGCGAAGAAACCGCCTTCATCGCTGAAGTGCAGCAGGCCGGTATCTTCCTGATCAAGGGCCTGGACGCGGCTTCCATGAGCCACACCCTGGGCGCCTTCTGCCCGAACATCCTGTTCCCCTATGCCCGTGAAACCCTGGACAGCCTGGTTGTCCGTGGTTCCTTCCCGGCGCTGATGCTCTCCCCGGTCAACTTCGACGCCCTGTACGCCCAGGAACTGGCGCGTCTGCAGGCCGCCGGCGAAGCCCAGGCCTGAGTTTCCGGCTCCACGAAAAAAGCGCCTTTCGGGGCGCTTTTTCTTTGTCCGGGAAATGGGGTGGGGAAACCTTGTGGGGCGAATTCATTCGCTAAGGGCCGCGAAGCGGCCCCTGTGGCGTTGAGGGCAGCCCTGCGGGCTGCTTAGCGAATGAATTCGCCCCCACAGAAGTGCCGGAGCGGCCTTGTCCCGGCTCAATCCAAGCTGAAATCATGCTGCCGCCAGGCCTCGTACACCGCCACGGCCACGGTGTTGGAGAGGTTCAGGCTGCGGCAGTTGGGGCGCATCGGCAGGCGCAGGCGCTGCTCGGGTGGCAGGCTGTCGCGAACTTCCTGGGGCAGGCCACGGCTTTCCGGGCCGAAGAGGAAGGCATCGCCCTTCTCGAAGGCCGCTTCATGGAACAGCTTGCTGCCCTTGGTGGTGAAGGCGAAAACGCGGGGGTGGCCCAGGGCCTCCAGGCAGCTTTCCAGGTCGCTGTAGCGCTTGAGGGTGGCGTACTCGTGGTAGTCCAGGCCGGCCCGGCGCAAGCGCTTGTCGTCCAGTTCGAATCCAAGGGGGTCGATGAGATGAAGGTGGCAGCCAGAATTGGCGCACAGCCTGATAATGTTGCCGGTATTCGGCGGAATTTCCGGTTGAAACAGGATGACGTGAAACATGGGTGGCCCCGAGCCCGAAGACGGGCGGCATTCTACTCCCGATGATGATCCCCGACCGAGCCTGTGGCCGCGCTTTTTGTTCTCCCTTGCGCTGTTCGGCCTGCTGGTGGGCATGATGATCGGCCGCCTGACGACGCCCGAGCCCGTGCATCTGGAGCAAATCGAGGTGCGCCAGGACGGCCTCGCGCTCTGGTTCGATCAGGAGCCCGAGGTGCGGGCTGAAGAGCTGGATGGCGCCTATGCGCTGATACTCGGCGCGGACGGGCAGTCCGCCCGGGGGCAACTGACCCTCGGCACGGCGCCGGTGAGCTGGAAGGTGCAGCGCTCGCCCCATGGCGTGATGCTGCGCTTCGTTGCGGCGCGACCCTTGCACGGTGAATGGCACGGCGCCGCGGCGGATGGGCGCTGGCGGCTGGAAGTCAGCCTGCGCGCCGAATAAAAGAGGGGATTCCCCGGCCTGCCTGTACCAAGGCCCCCTGAAACCTGGTCGCCCGTGGGCGACGCCGTCCTGCATGCGGCTCTTCTGGAGCCGTGGCGGCTGGAGGTCAGCCTGCCTGTCATAAGAGCGGGGATTCCCTGGCCTGCCTGTACCAGGGCCCCCGAAACCGCTGTTATCTGGACTATTGCACGGGGCGTGCCAGTTTTTTCGGAACACCAGTACAAGTCTCTTCGCTCGCCTGGAGGCCGCGTGGCTAGTGGCCTTGAGGGAAAAGGGGCTGGGCGCCGACAGCAGGATTTCAGTCTTGCGCGTGCCTGGTGGCGGAGCACTTTTTTGATGCACAAGTGTTGTTCGGGCACCACCGAAGGTCCTTTTGTCGCCGTATCCAGCTGCCTGGCGAATGCAGGAAGACCTCGCCGGGGCGGAGGCAAGAACGGGCTCGGTGGTGCTCGGAGTGGCGGCAGGTTTGGCTGGACTTGCAGTTCCGCACTTGCCAGCGGGAACGGGAGGAGCTTTGGCGCACGGACGCCGGAGTGGTGGGCTGATCGCGAGTGGAGGGCTGGGAAGCGGGAGGGCGGGGCATTGCGCCCCGCCGGACGGCGTCAGGCTTCGTCGCCGTCGTCTTCGTCGCCGCCGTCCACCTTCATGCCCAGTTCCTTGATCTTCCGGGTCAGGGTGTTGCGGCCCCAGCCCAGCAGGACCGCTGCATCCCGGCGGCGGCCGGCGGTGTGCTTGAGGGCGGTTTCGATCATGATCCGCTCGAAGGCCGGCACGGCGGTGTCGAGCAGCCCCGACTGGCCACGGGTCAGCGACTGGTCGGCCCACTGGCGCAGGGCCTGTTCCCAGTTGGTCGCCGGGGCGGTGTCCTGGGGCTGGGTGAGCAGCTCCGGCGGCAGGTCGTCGATATGCACCTCGCGACCCGAGGCCATCACCGTGATCCAGCGGCAGGTGTTTTCCAACTGGCGCACGTTGCCCGGCCAGGGCAGGTGTTTGAGGTAGTCCTCGGTCTCGCTTTTCAGTAGCTTGGGCTCCACTGCCAGCTCCTGGGCGGCGCGGGTGAGGAAATGCCGTGCCAGTGTCGGGATGTCTTCGCGGCGGTCGGCCAGGCGCGGGATGTGGATGCGGATGACGTTGAGACGGTGGAACAGGTCTTCGCGGAACTTGCCGGCCTGCACCAGGTTTTCCAGGTTCTGGTGGGTGGCGGCGATGATGCGCACGTCCACCTTCACCGGCGTGTGGCCGCCGACGCGGTAGAACTCGCCATCGGCCAGTACGCGCAGCAGGCGGGTCTGGGTGTCCGCCGGCATGTCGCCGATCTCGTCGAGGAACAGGGTGCCGCCGTCGGCCTGCTCGAAACGGCCGCGACGCTGGTTGGCCGCGCCGGTGAAGGCGCCTTTCTCATGGCCGAATAGCTCGGACTCCATCAGGTCCTTGGGGATCGCCGCCATGTTCAGGGCGATGAACGGGGACGCCGCGCGCGGGCTGTGGCGGTGCAGGGCGTGGGCGACCAGTTCCTTGCCGGTACCAGATTCGCCGTTGATCAGCACGGTGATGTTGGAGTGGCTGAGGCGGCCGATGGCGCGGAAGACCTCCTGCATGGCCGGCGCTTCGCCGATGATCTCCGGGGTGCGTGCCTGGCTCGCCGGGGTTTCCAGGCCTTGCTGTTCCTGGGCGTGCTGGTAGGCGCGCTTGACCAGGGAAACCGCCTCGTCGACGTCGAAGGGCTTGGGCAGGTACTCGAAGGCGCCGCCCTGGTAGGAAGCGACCGCGCTGTCCAGGTCGGAGTGGGCGGTCATGATGATCACCGGCAGGCGCGGGTGCAGGTCGCGGATCTGCGCCAGCAGGTCGAGGCCACTGACGCCCGGCATGCGGATGTCCGAGATGATCACGTCCGGCTGCTGCCGGGAGAGGCGACCGAGCAGGCTGTCGGCGCTCTCGAAACTCTGCGTGTTCATGCCTTCCTGTTGCAGGGCCTTTTCCAGGACCCAGCGGATGGACCGGTCGTCGTCGACAATCCAGACGGTTTCAGTACGGCTCATGACGAAGAGGCTCCTTGTTCCAGCGGCAGGAAGATAGAGAAGACGGTGTGGCCGGGATGGCTCTCGCACTCGATCAGGCCCTGGTGCTGACTGATGATGTTCTGGGCAATGGCCAGCCCGAGTCCGGTACCGTCCGGGCGGCCGCTGACCATGGGATAGAAGATGGTTTCCTGGAGCTCGGCGGGGATGCCCGGGCCGTTGTCGATGATTTCCACCTTGGTCACCAGGCGATGGCGCGTATGGCCGATGGTGAATTGGCGCAGGGTGCGCGTGCGCAGGGTGATGCGGCCCAGGCGCAGGTCGCTCTGCCCGGCGATGGCCTGCATGGCGTTGCGCACGATATTGAGCACCGCCTGGATCATCTGTTCCTTGTCGATGAACAGGTCGGGAATGCTCGGGTCGTAGTCGCGCACCAGATTGAGGCCGCCCTGGCTTTCCGCTTCCACCAGGCTGCAGACACGCTCCAGCACTTCGTGGATGTTGGTCATGGCCAGCGACGGCAGCTTGTTCGAGCCGAGCATGCGGTCCACCAGGTTCCGCAGGCGGTCGGCTTCTTCGATGATGACGTTGGTGTAGTCCTTCAGGGACTCGTCCGGCAGTTCGCGGGAAAGCAGCTGGGCGGCGCCACGGATGCCGCCCAGGGGGTTCTTGATCTCGTGGGCCAGGCCGCGGACCAGCAGTTTGGTGGTTTCCTGCTTGGACAGCTGCGCTTCTTCCTTGGTGATTCGCAGCAGGCGGTCGCGGGGATGCACCTCCAGCAGCAGCAGGGTTGCGCCGCGGTTGGGGATGGGCGTCACTGCGTAGTCGACGGTCAGCGACTGCCCGGACAGCGAGGTCAGCATGGCTTCGCGCTTGGTGAACGGGTGCGCCTGCTCCACCGCCTGGCGCAGGGAGGTCAGGGCCTCGGGCGATTCGGTGAACAGCTCGCTGATGAACTGGCCGTGGCTGCGCTGGCCGCTGACGGCCAGGAGCATTTCCGCCGCCGGGTTCATGTACTCGAGCCGCAGATCGGCATTGAGCAGGATCACCGCAGTGGTCAGGTTGTCGAGCAACAGTCGATGCAGGGCGTCGTTGATGGTCATGGCTTTGGTGCTCGTGGCGATGACGTGGAAATGCAAGAAGCAAACCAAAGCACTGAAAAGGCGCGGAAAAACAGGGTTTTCGCTGGCCGAGGCGGCTTTTCAGAGCAGATAGTTCGGCGCTGGATGAACCAAAATGGGGACAGTATAGAAAGCGGTGCAGAGGAGTGCACCGAAATGGTGCGTATTAGGCGGGTGTTCGGGGGGCGGATCGGGAAGGCCATCCCGGTCCGCCGCAGCCGGGGGAGTCAGATGAACGGCAGGATGGCGATGTCGTCGTCATCCTCGTCCTTGGGCTTGTCCTTCAGTGGGCATTCGGGGCGCACGCCGTAGTCGTCCTTCTTGCACGGGCGGGCCAGGCGCTTCTGCGACAGCGACATGCGCACGATATGCACTGGCTGGCCGGGGGTGCGCTCCACCACGCGACCCTGCTCGTCGATGATTTCCACCGCCAGTTGATGGGTGCCGCGATCCAGGTTCTTCAGCGGGAACACCGGGCTGCGGCCAGGGTCGCCCACGGGCTGGCCGTCCAGCAGCAAGCGATAGCTGTGGTTGTCGCGCAGGCCGGGTTCGCTCATCGCGCTGACGATCAGGTTGCCTTCGCCGTCGCGGATGGTGGCATCGGGCTCGGGCACCAGTATGCGCAGCACCTGGTAGCCCTGCTCACGGGGAATGGGCTTGGGGTAGAGCGGCGGTGGTTGGATATCCTTCGGCGCGTTCATCGTGTTGGGCGCCGGGGCGATTTCCAGGCGCTTGGCGTTGCCCGGCTTGGGCTGGTCGGTGAAGACGCGGTTACCTTCTTCATCGATGTAGGTGTAGACCTCGGCCAGCGCGGGCTGGCCCAGGAGCAGCAGGGCGAGGAGCAGGAAACGGGTCATCAGTCAGTTGTTGGGCCGTGGCGTGGGGGCTGGCGGGCGCAGCGCGGGGCTGCTGGTGTTGACCCGCTGGACGGTGAAGGTAACGGGCGCGCTGCTCTGCACCACAGTGGTGCCGGCGAGGACATCGACCGCCAGGCTGTGCTCACCGCGGTCGGCATTCACCACCTGCAGGCGCGGTACGTTGGCCGGTTGCCCATAGGGCTGGCCGTCCAGGCGCAGGCGCAGGCTGTGGCCGGGCCGCAGGCGCGGTTCCAGGTGGACGCCGACACTGAAGGTGCCGTTGTTGGCGCGCAGGGCTTCCTCGTCGGGGATATCGGTCAGCTCCAGCACCTGGTAGGACGCCACTTGCTCGGCACTGGCCTCCTTCTCGGCAGGCTGGCCCGGCGGCTGCGCCTGGATCGCGTTGGTCGGCGGCAACTCCACCTTCTCGCTGGCGGTGCCATCCGGGGGCTGGTTGGTGAACACCGTGTTGCCGTTGGCGTCGGTGTACTTGTAGATCTGTGCGGCGGCCGGCAGGGCGGCGGCGAGCAGCAGGCAACTGATGATGAGTCGCATGAGGGCGGTCTCCGGAAACCCATGCCAAGCCTTGCACCCGGATGGCGGGCTGGCAAGTCAGGTATTGTGCGACAGCGCTGGTGCAGTGGGTGTGCGGTGCAACACGTTGGCGCATTTGTGCAGGCTGAGGCCGCTCGAATCTCGTCGCGGCGAACCCTTGGGAGCCCGCGCTGTCACTGTTGCCGCTGCCGAGTACGAAGCCGGCCTATCCGCGCGAGTGGCTGGTGCGCCAGCTTTTGTATGATGCGCTTCGCTTTAATCGTTTGTGGGTGCTCTTCCCGTGCCAATACCATCCTTGCGCTTCATCCGCGTCCTGTTCCCGCTTCTGTTCTGCCTGTTCGTCGGGCTGCTGGTTCCCGACCAGGGCCAGGCGGCGCTGCCCAACCCGCTGGCGGCCGGCTCGTCGGGTGGTGAACCGGTCAGCAATGCCCAGCTCGAACAGTCGCTCAACCAGGTGATCCGGACCCTGGAAAACGACCAGCAGCGCGCTGACCTGCTGAAGAAGCTGAAGCAGTTGCGCGACGTCACCGGCAAGGAGAAGGAAAGCGAAGGCGGGGTGATCGGCCTGATCGGCGATACCCTGGGCAGCCTGGAAAAGAAATTCCAGGGCGAGAACAGCCCCCTGGTGATCTGGAGCAACCAGTTCCTCCAGGCCCGCGCCGAAGTGGAAGAGCGCCTGCCCGGCTGGCGCGAGTGGCCGGGAATCGTGTTCAACTTCGGCGTGGTCATCCTGCTCTGGGCCTGCCTGGCCAGCGCGCTGCTCTGGCTGGGGCGGCGCATGCGGGAACGGTTCGGCCTGTCGGCGGAGCTGCCACAGCATCCCAAGACCCGCGACCTGGTGCTGTTCGCCCTGAGCAAGCTGGGGCCCTGGCTGATCGCCTTCCTCATCACCCTCTACCTCTCGTTCGTATTGCCCAGCTCCCTGAGCAAGACCCTGGCGATGGTGATGGCCTACGTGCTGGTCTGCGGCACCCTGTTTTCCGCGCTCTGCGTGATCTGCCTGTCGATGCTCAGCGGTCCGCACCGAATCCGTGCACTGAATATCCTGCGGCGCCAGGCGTTCCGTCCGTTGTGGCTGATCGGCAGCCTGGCCGCCCTCGGCGAGGCGGCCCACGACCCACGCCTGGTGGCAGGGCTGGGCGAGCACACGGCGCTCTGCCTGAGCACCCTGGCCAATGCCACTGCGGCGGTGTTCACCGCGCTGTTCGTCCTGCGCTTCCGCCGCCCCATCGCCCACCTGATCCGCAACCAGCCGCTGGAGCGCCGCCTGAAGGGCCGCGCGCTGCACGAACTGGTGGAACTGGTCGGTTCCCTGTGGTTCGTGCCGGTGCTGTTGCTGGTGGGGACCTCGCTCTTCGCCACCTTCGTGTCCGCCGCCGACAGCAGCGTCGCCCTGCGCCGTGCCTTGCTCTGCGCGGTGCTGGCGGTGGTGGCGATGACGGTCATCGGCCTGCTTAACCGCCGCTCCGGCCGTGACGGTGAGGGGCACCGGCGCAGTGCACCCTACGTCGAACAGCTGCAAAAATTCGGCCTCACCCTGGTGCACCTGTTCGTGGTGCTGTTCTTCGTCGAAGTGGGGTTGCGGGTCTGGGGCATGTCGCTGATCCGCTACGCCCAGGGCGATGGCGAGCAGATCAGCATGAAGGTGGTCAGCTTCGGCACCACCTTGCTGATGGCCTGGCTGGTCTGGATCCTCACCGACACGGCAGTGCAGCACAGCCTCGGCATCAGCGGCAAGAGCCGGGCGAACACCCGGGCGCTGACCATGCTGCCGCTGATCCGCAACGTGCTGTTCGTGACCATCGCGGTGATCGCGCTGATCGTCGCCCTGGCCAACATGGGCATGAACGTCACACCGCTGCTGGCCGGCGCGGGGGTGATCGGCCTGGCGATCGGTTTTGGTGCGCAGTCCCTGGTGGCGGACCTGATCACCGGACTGTTCATCATCATCGAGGACTCGCTGTCCATCGACGACTACGTGGATGTCGGCGGCCACCTGGGTACCGTGGAGGGGCTGACCATCCGCACCGTGCGCCTGCGCGACCTGGATGGCGTGGTGCACACCATCCCCTTCAGCGAGATCAAGAGCATCAAGAACTTCTCGCGGCAGTTCGGCTACGCCATGTTCCGCTGGCCGGTGCCGGCGAGCATGCCGATCGACGACGCGGTGGCTTTGGTGCAGGAGGTGGCCAGGGAACTGCGCAGCGATCCGGACGTGCGCCGCAGCCTGTGGTCGCCCCTGGAAATGCAGGGGGTGGAAAGCTTCGACAACGGCCAGGCGATCCTGCGCTTCCGCTTCAAGACCGCGCCGATCAAACAGTGGGAAGTGCAGCGGGCGTTCAACCTGCGCCTGCGCAGGCGCCTCGACCAGAGCGGCCTGGAACTGGCGATGCCGCGCCTGAACGTGCAGCTCAGCCGGATGCGCCAGCCAAGGGCCAAATCGCCGGAAGGGCGGGGCATGGCGGTGGACGAGGGGATATAGACGGCGATGAACGTTGGTTGTGGGGGCGAATTCATTCGCTAAGCAGACCGCAGGTCTGCCCTGAAATTGCGGGGGGCTGCTACGCAGCCCATAGCGAATGACTTCGCTCCCACAGGAAAACCATTCAATAAAAAAGCCTCCCGAAGGAGGCCTCAATGTTGACGCTATTTATAGGTATTCGTGGATCAGACGCTGTAGTACAGGTCGTATTCCAGCGGGTGCACGAAGGTGCGCACCTTGATTTCTTCTTCGCTCTTCAGCTCGATGTAGGCATCGATGAAGTCGTCGCTGAACACGCCGCCCTTGGTCAGGAACGCGCGGCCCTTGTCCAGTTCTTCCAGAGCCTCTTTCAGGCTGCCGCAAACCTGCGGGATTTCCTTGGCCTCTTCCGGCGGCAGGTCATACAGGTTCTTGTCGGCGGCATCGCCGGGGTGGATCTTGTTCTGGATGCCGTCCAGACCGGCCATCAGCAGTGCGGCGAAGGCCAGGTAGGGGTTGGCAGCCGGGTCCGGGAAGCGCGCTTCGATACGGCGGGCTTTCGGGCTGTTCACGTACGGGATACGGATGGAAGCGGAACGGTTGCGGGCGGAGTAGGCCAGCATGACCGGAGCTTCGAAGCCCGGAACCAGACGCTTGTAGGAGTTGGTGGACGGGTTGGTGAAGCCGTTCAGCGCCTTGCCGTGCTTGATGATGCCGCCGATGAAGTACAGGGCGGTGTCGGACAGGCCGGCATAGCCTTCGCCAGCGAAGGTGTTCTTGCCATCCTTGGAGATGGACATGTGAACGTGCATGCCCGAGCCGTTGTCGCCGTACAGGGGCTTCGGCATGAAGGTCACGGTCTTGCCGTAGGCGTCGGCAACGTTGTGCACGCAGTACTTCAGGGTCTGGACTTCGTCAGCCTTGGCAACGAGGGTGTTGAACTTCACACCGATCTCGTTCTGGCCGGCGGTGGCCACTTCGTGGTGGTGAACTTCTACCACCAGGCCCATTTCTTCCAGGGCGTTGCACATGGCGGTACGGATTTCGTGGTCGTGGTCGACCGGCGGTACCGGGAAGTAGCCGCCCTTCACACCCGGACGGTGGCCCTTGTTGCCGCCTTCGATGTCGGCGTCGGTGTTCCAGGAAGCCTGCTCGGAGAAAATCTTGAACATGGAGCCGGAGATGTCGGACTTGAACTTCACTTCGTCGAAGATGAAGAACTCCGGCTCCGGACCTACGAATACGGTGTCACCGATACCGGTGCTCTTGAGGTATTCCTCGGCGCGACGGGCAATGGCGCGCGGGTCGCGGTCGTAGCCTTGCATGGTGCTCGGCTCGATGATGTCGCAGACCAGGATCAGGGTCGGCTCTTCGGTGAACGGGTCCAGCACGGCGGTGCTGTCGTCCGGGAGCAGGATCATGTCGGAGGCTTCGATGCCTTTCCAGCCGGCGATGGAGGAACCGTCGAACATCTTGCCGTGTTCGAAGAAATCGTCATCCGCGTCACGGGCCGGCATGGTCACGTGCTGCTGCTTGCCTTTGGTATCGGTGAAGCGCAGATCAATCCACTTCACGTCGTGTTCTTTAATCAGTTGAAGCGACTTCGACATGTTGTCCTCCAGGTGGAAAGGGGGCGGGAACCGTTAACCCCTTAAAGAATTCGTAGTGAAGCCGGGGCGGGATAGTCCGCCAGGGCGACCTGCCTCACAAGGGAGCAATTAGCGTGCCAGTGCCCCGTTCTGGGCAGAAGCCTCAAAACTCGCACCTGGCGGGGGCTTGGTCGTGATTGTGCACAAAATTTCGCACCCTTTTTGTGCTTGTCGTGGTGCGCGTGATCCATTTTGGTGCGATCTGTGCTTTTCTGAAGGAATTTGGTCAAAGCTTGAACAATTTCCGCTATAATCCGCGCCCCTCTTTTTCGGCCGCCGCCCACGCGCTGTTTTTCATGAAACTCATCGTCAAAGTCTTCCCGGAAATCACCATCAAGAGCCGGCCGGTGCGCAAGCATTTCATCCGCCAGCTCTCGAAGAACATCCGCGCGGTCCTGAAAGACCTGGACCCGGAACTCGAGGTGACCGGCGTCTGGGACAACCTCGAGGTTCAGACGCGCCAGACCGAGCCGAAGCTTCTGCGCGAAATGATCGAGCGGCTGACCTGCGTCCCTGGTATCGCCCACTTCCTCGAAGTGCACGAGTACCCGCTGGGCGATTTCGACGACGTGCTGGAAAAGTGCAAGCTGCACTACGCCGACCAGATTCCCGGCAAGATTTTCGCCGTGCGCTGCAAGCGCGCCGGCAAGCATCCATTCACCTCCATGGAGCTGGAGCGCCACGTCGGCAGCCGCCTGCGCCAGGAGTGCAACGCCGCCGGCATTTCCCTGAAGAACCCGGAAGTGGAAGTGCGGATGGAAGTGCGCGACCAGCGCCTGTTCGTCATCCACCACCAGCACGACGGCATCGGCGGTTACCCGCTGGGCTCCCTGGAGCAGACCCTGGTGCTGATGTCCGGTGGCTTCGACTCCACCGTCGCCGCCTACCAGATGATGCGCCGCGGCCTGATGACCCACTTCTGCTTCTTCAACCTCGGCGGCCGTGCCCACGAACTGGGCGTGATGGAAGTGGCCCACTACCTGTGGGAGAAATTCGGTCGTTCCCAGCGCGTGCTGTTCATCAGCGTGCCCTTCGAGGAAGTGGTCGGCGAAATCCTCAGCAAGGTGGACAACAGCCAGATGGGCGTGGTGCTCAAGCGCATGATGCTGCGTGCTTCCACCCACATGGCACGCCGCCTGAACCTGGATGCGCTGGTTACCGGCGAAGCCATTTCCCAGGTGTCCAGCCAGACCCTGCCTAACCTCTCGGTGATCGATTCGGCCACCGACATGCTGGTGCTGCGCCCGCTGATCGCCAGCCACAAGCAGGACATCATCGACACCGCCACCCGCATCGGCACCGCCGAGTTCGCCAAGCACATGCCCGAGTATTGCGGCGTGATTTCGGTGAACCCGACCACCAAGGCCAGGATCGGCCGTATCGAGCACGAAGAAGAGCAGTTCGACATGGCCATCCTTGAACGCGCCCTGGAACGTGCGCGTCTGGTGCCGATCGACCGCGTGATCGACGAACTGGGCCAGGACCTCAAGGTGGAAGAAGTGAACGAAGCCCTGCCGGGCCAGATCATTCTCGACATTCGCCATCCCGACGCCCAGGAAGACGACCCCTTGGAGTTGCCGGGCATCGAGGTGCAGGCCCTGCCGTTCTACGCGGTCAACAACCGTTTCAAGGAACTGGACGCCAACCGCCAGTACCTCCTGTATTGCGACAAGGGCGTGATGAGCCGCCTGCATGCCCACCACCTGCTCAGCGAGGGGCATGCCAATGTGCGCGTTTATCGCCCCACGGGCGGCAGGCCATGATCGGAGCCCGTTCTACCCGCAATGTGGTGGAGCCGCAGCAACTGCGGCCTCCCGACGTTGTAACCGGAATCGCACAAATTGCCTGCAGCTTGAAGCCTGCAGCCTGAAGCTTTCTTTATCGAGACATACAAACGTGATCGAAAAACTCCGCAATATCGCCATCATCGCCCACGTCGACCATGGCAAGACCACCCTGGTGGACAAGCTCCTGAAGCTGTCCGGCACCCTCGACCGCAAAGAAGCGGAAAACGAGCGCGTGATGGACTCCAACGACCAGGAAAGAGAGCGCGGCATCACCATCCTGGCGAAGAACACCGCCATCAAGTGGAACGGCTACAACATCAACATCGTGGACACCCCCGGCCACGCCGACTTCGGCGGTGAGGTAGAGCGCGTGATGTCCATGGTGGACTCCGTACTGCTGGTGGTGGACGCCCAGGATGGCCCCATGCCGCAGACCCGCTTCGTGACCCAGAAGGCCTTCAAGGCCGGCCTGCGTCCGATCGTGGTGGTGAACAAGATCGACCGTCCGGGCGCGCGTCCTGACTGGGTCATCGACCAGATCTTCGACCTGTTCGACAACCTCGGCGCCACCGACGAGCAGCTGGACTTCCCGATCGTCTACGCCAGCGCCCTGAACGGCATCGCTGGTCTCGACCACGAGAAGATGGACGACAACATGGATGCCCTGTTCCAGGCCATCATCGACCACGTCCCGGCCCCGGACGTAGACGTCGACGGTCCGTTCCAGATGCAGATCTCCCAGCTGGACTACAACAGCTTCCTCGGCGTGATCGGCATTGGCCGTATCGCCCGTGGCCGCGTCAAGTCCAACACCCCGGTGGTCGCCATCAGCGACGACGGCACCCGCCGCAACGGCCGCATCCTCAAGATCATGGGCCACTCGGGCCTGCAGCGCGTCGAGGTGGCCGAGGCCGAGGCCGGCGACATCGTCTGCGTATCCGGTATGGAAGAGCTGTTCATCTCCGACACCCTGTGCGACCCGCAGAACGTCGAAGCCCGTCCGCCGCTGACCGTCGACCAGCCGACCGTGAGCATGACCTTCCAGGTCAACGACTCGCCGTTCGCCGGCCGCGAAGGCAAGTTCGTCACCAGCCGCAACATCAAGGACCGCCTGGACAAGGAACTGCTGCACAACGTGGCCCTGCGCGTTGAAGCCGGCGACTCCGCCGAGAAGTTCAAGGTCTCCGGCCGTGGTGAACTGCACCTGTCGGTACTGATCGAAACCATGCGCCGCGAAGGCTTCGAGCTGGCCGTGGGCCGCCCGGAAGTGGTGATCATCGAGAAGGACGGCGTCAAGCAGGAGCCCTACGAGAACGTCACCATCGACATCGAGGAACAGCACCAGGGTCCGGTGATGGAGCAGATGGGTCTGCGCAAGGGCGACATGACCAACATGATCCCCGACGGCAAGGGCCGTATCCGCCTGGAATACATCATCCCGGCGCGCGGCCTGATCGGCTTCCGTAACGCCTTCCTGACCATGACCTCGGGCACCGGCATCCTGACCTCCACCTTCGACCACTACGGTCCGGTGAAGGCCGGCGACGTCGCCCACCGCCAGAACGGCGTGCTGGTCTCCATGGCCACCGGCACCGCGCTGACCTACTCCCTGGAAACCCTGCAGGACCGCGGCAAGCTGTTCCTGTCCCCGGGCGACGAAGTCTACGAAGGCCAGCTGGCCGGTATCCACAGCCGCGACAACGACCTGGTGATCAACCCCACCAAGGCCAAGAAGCTCGACAACATGCGCGCCTCCGGCAAGGACGAAACCATCCAGCTGACTCCGGCGCTGAAGTTCACCCTGGAACAGGCCCTGGAATTCATCGACGAAGACGAGCTGGTGGAAGTGACGCCGAAGTCCATCCGCCTGCGCAAGAAGCTGCTCAACGAGAACGACCGCAAGCGCTACGAGCGCAGCAAGGTCTGACCCTCGCGCAGTGAATGAAAAAGCCCCCGCCGGAGTGATCCGGCGGGGGCTTTTTGTTGGGATGCGCCTCCGACTGTGCCGACAACTGTAGGTGGGCGTAGAGCGAAGCGAAACCCAACGGTTCGAGGCCTGGCCGAGCATATGGGGCCGCGGTGCCAGTCGGTAAAGGCTTGCAGGCAAGCTTGGGTAGGGCGCGCCACCGACGTTAGGGAAATCCTTATATGGACGCCTCCCGGAGCTCAATCGGTAATCATGTTGGCGTGTAGGTAGGAGCAGTCTTATATCCGGCCTATGGTGCAGGCCGATAAGCCCTGCTGGCCCTGATGGAATCCGCTG
>NZ_JBHZGM010000036.1:0-50840 GCF_043392685.1 Metapseudomonas phytobenefica
CGAAGGATGACGCAAACAAGGCCGTGACCGCCTCCAGCGAAGCCAAGGTAGACGCAGGTAAAGCTCTGGTGGCCGCCGCCGAGGCCAAAACCCAGGCCGCAGGCGCTCAGGCAGATGCCAGCAATGCCGTGAGTGTGGCCAATGGTGCGAAGGATGACGCAAACAAAGCCGTGACCGCTGCTAACGAAGCCAAGGCGGACGCCAGCAATGCCGTGAGCGTGGCCAATGGTGCGAAGGATGACGCAAACAAGGCTGTGACCGCTTCCAGCGAAGCCAAGACAGACGCCAGCAATGCCATGAGCGTGGCGAGTGTCGCCAAGGATGACGCAAACAAAGCGATGACCGCTTCCACCGAAGCCAAGGCAGAAGCTACTAACGCCAAGAGCGTGGCGAATGTTGCGAAGGATGACGCAAACAAGGCAGTCACTGCTTCCAGCGAAGCCAAGGCAGACGCTACCAATGCAGTGAGCATGGCCAATGTCGCCAAGGATGAAGCAGGGAAAGCCGTAGCGACAGCAAACGACGCCAAGGCGGAGAGCAGTCAGTCGCTTGCTCAGGCGATCAGTGCCAATGCCGTTGCCCATGAAGCGAAGCTTGAAATTCAAAAGAATGCTGACGCGGTAATTGCACTCGGCAAGCAGCTGGAAAAAGGAGAAACGGGGCTCATCAAACTGGATGAAGATAGCAAGGTGGTCAGCTTCGCCAAGGATCAGAAAGCAAAGGAAATCGATGTTTCTGGCGCAGAGGGCGATCGCCGGGTTTCGGGTGTTAGCGACGGGCGCCTGGAAGAGGGAAGCAGCGATGCGGTAAACGGCCGTCAGTTGTTTGCCATGAAGAATAAAGTCGAACAGATGGAAAACGAACGCTTGAGTACTGCTGTGGATTCAGCGGGTGATGGCAGTGACGCCGCCTCTGTTAAACATGGAAGCCGGGGTCTTGCAGTTGGCGCCGGGGCCAAGTCCCAAGGACAGCATGCCGTCGCGTTGGGAAGCCAAGCCCATGCAGCGAAAAAGAACAGTGTCGCCATTGGTGGCAACGCGGCAGCGACAGCAGAAGGCTCTGTGGCCATTGGGGCCAACGCTGTAGCGGACCGTGCCAACACGGTATCGGTGGGGGCACGAGGCGCGGAGCGACAAGTCGTGAATGTGGCTGCGGGCACTCAAAACACTGATGCTGTGAACCTGGGGCAAGCAAGGGCATTGAGCCGGCAGTCTTCAATTGAGGCTCTGCTGGAGTCCAAGTCCTATACCGACAGCAGGATCAATGACGTTCGACGTGATGCGTTTGCCGGTACCGCCGCGGCGATGGCGATTGCTTCACTCCCGCAGGCGATGAATGAAGGGGGCGGAATGGTTTCGGTCGCAGCCTCTACCTTCGAAGGGCAATCTGCAACTGCCGTAGGTATCTCCGGGATGTCGCCCAGTGGCAAGTGGGTCTATAAAGCCGCGGGCTCAGTCACTTCGCGTGGCAATCTGGGGGCTGCCGTGGGGGTCGGTTATCAGTGGTAGCAGTGGGGCTTGCGTACTCTTCGAATGCAACGGGAGGTAGGTTGCATTCGAGGGTGCTGAGTCGTGCCAAAGCATCGTAGCCAAGGGATGGGGGATCGGATCAATACGATCCGATGTTCCCCCATATCCTGGGCATAACGCCGCAGTACCTGCCGACATCCCCCCACCACCTCGTCCTCCAACGTAACCCCAGTTTGCCAGGCCACCACCAGTTCGAGGCTCGGAGATGGCTGCAACCCTCCTAGCAACGTAAGCGTCCGCTCTTTACCGTCTTGACCCTCAGACCTTAATCCGTTTCAGACGCTGATTGATGTCGTCGCGGTCAAATGCCGTGGGGTCGAAGGTATCGCCGTACCAGTCGAGCATGTCCAGGTATTCGGGATGTTCGGGGTCGGCAGGCGCGTCCAGAAAATGGGCGTAACCCGGTGCACCGCCGACATCCTCCGGCGGGCTGGCATTAGCGCCGTCGATGCAATACAGCACTTGCGGGCACGCAATGGCCGGTAACAGCCGCTCGATCTTGATCCGGTGCTCCCAGTTGTCGCCAAAGTCAGTCGCCCATAGTCGAGCGCTCCAGGGACATGCCCTCGCGCGCATAGATTTCGGACTGCCGATACAGCGGCAGATGATCCACGTATTTGGACACCAATACATGAGCCAACAATCCCGGCCCGGCCAGCCCCCGGGCAATCGGGCGGCTCGGTGCCGGCACCTGCACGATCCCGTCACAGCAGCGGCAGGCCAACTTGGGCCGCACGTGGCGAATCACCTTGAAGCGCGCCGGCACATACTTCAGGACTTCGGCCACGTCATCGCCCAGATGACGAAGTTCCCCGCCACAGCCAGGACACTGCGCATCGGATCGATGGACGTGGACTTCACGGGGCAAATGCTCGGGCAACGGCCCGCGGCGTACGGGGGGACGCGGACGCGATTCGGTTGGCGGTGGCGAGGCCAATGCGGCCTGGCTGACTTGCAACTCTTCGAGCGTCAGTTGCAGTTGGTCGAGCATGCCATAGAGTTGCTCGGAACGCCGACCGAACTGCATGCGCCGCAGCTTGGCGAGCATCAGTTTCATATGCTCGATTTCCCCGCGCTGGGCGGTTACCAAGGCTTTCAAGGCCTGGATGTCGTCAGGGAGGCAGTCGGTCGCGCAGGTCATGGCGCGATGTTACTGGTGTTCTCCGGCGTTGAACATCAGATCGCTCGTAGCGGCGCCATGCGCAGCGGTCGGCGCCAATCGATGCCCTCCAACAGCATCGCGAGTTGTGCTGTCGTCAAGGATACGCTGCCGCTGGTGGCCTGCGGTCAGACGAAGCGCCCCTGCTCAAGCCGCTTGCAGAACAGGCACAAGCCATCGCCATCCCACCACAGCAATTTGATCCGGTCACCGCGTAGTCCCCGAAATACAAAGATCTGGCCGGAGAATAGATCCGCCTCAAGCGGGGTTTGCACCAGGGCCGCCAGGCCATCAACCCCCCGCCGCATGTCTGTGACCCCGGCAGCGATCCAGATGCGCGTCCCAGTGGGCGGGGCAATCACCACAACACCTGCTGCAAGACCAGTTGCAAGGTTTGCGGGTCGGGCACGCCCTCAATGCGCAAGGTGACCCGAGCGTACTCCACAACCAGTCCGCCCGGACTCGACGGCAGTGGCATGGCCTCTTCCGCTGAGGGCGTCGGCGCCTGCTCAGGTTGACCGGCAACACAGTAACCTGGTGGGCGACTGGCCCCAGCTGCCCCTAGCGATAGTGACGACGCCATTTGAAGACGAGGTTGGCGTTGACCTCATGCTCTCGGGCGATCAACGCGACGGACGCGCCGGGCAATAGCGTGGCCTCGACGACACGACGCTTGAACTCCGCCGAAAAGTTGGGGTGGCGACTGCGGTGAGGAGTAGAAGGGAGCGTATCCACAATGGTGTCCACTAAAAATGGTGGACACCATTGTGGCTATTCAAGGCTCGGGCAGGCAGTGGGTGCAGGGCGGATGCTTACGCTGCTCGCGCTGGTTCAGCGCGGTGTCGGCCACCAGCTCGATCTCCACCTGCGGGTAACTCTCGGTCAGTTCGGCCACCAGGGCACTCATCCAGGTGTGGATCACCGTGTCCATCACCCCGATGCGGATCCGCCCGACCTTGGTCCGGTCAGTGTCCAGTGATTGTTTCATGGCCTTGGCGGTGTCGAGCAAAGATGCAGCTGCAAGCACTGGAATCATCATGCTGAGGCTGCTCAAACCAGTACTAGGGCACGGTCCTGATCGATGGCGAAGTTCAAGATTTTCCGACCGCGATTTCTCAGGGACATCACGGACTAGGTCTCGGCGTTGGGACGCCCGATGACCCGCGTCGGAACCTTCATACCGATGTACTCGGCCCGCTTGATCTTGAAGGTGGCGAACAGGTCGATTTTGCCTTCGCAGCGGATGTTCAGGACAGTGAACTCGAATCGGCCGACGGTGAAGGTTTGTGCCTGGTCGAGCAGCTTTTCGAGCTGGCGGGAAGTGTTGTTGTGGGTCATGGGTGACCTTGATGCAGGTGAGCATGTCAGGCAAGTGCCAGCACGTTTGCCGGCCTGGTCTTCAACAGGGATTTCCCGCTCAGGTTCTTCCCGTAGTTGCAGCGGACGAATACGCCCTTGGGGGTATCCCAGAACCGGACCACGTGGGCTTTGCCCCCGGGCAGGCTGTCGGCGTAGAAGAGCCGGGTCCAAGAACAGCCGCTCCGAGTCTGCGAATGCGATTGCGAAAGCTGCCTTGGCTTCACGATGGTCACGAGTGCGGAGAGAGCGGCGGATTTCGACTTTGCCCAAGATGGGGCGAAGGTTTTCGGGGACTCCACGCCGCAGGTAGTCAATCCCCAAATCGGGATGCCGGAAAGGCTGAGCGATAAGCGCCATGTTCTGTACCTGCCTTCTGTATCAGTTAGCAGGAAAGGGGTCTGCTTACGGCTCAGCCCGTGGGCGTCATGAGCTGCGTCAGCAGCTACTTCACCAGCGCCTTGTCACCACCCTCGCGCACCCAGAACAGGGTCGCGCCGGCCACGGCGGCGGGCATCATCAGGATATTGACGAAGGGAATCATCAGCGCCAGGTAGGTGATGCCGCCAAAACCCAGGCTCTGCCAGCGCTTCTCGCGCAGCCAGGCGAGCATCTCGTTCCAGCCCAGCTTGTGGTTGTCCGCCGGGTAGTCGATGTACTGCACCGCCATCATCCAGATGCCGAAAATGATCCACAGCGGCGCGGCCACCAGATTGACGACGGGGATGAAGGAGAGGATCAGCAGGGCGCCGGCCCGTGGCAGGAAATAGGCCAGCTTGCGCAACTCGCGGCCAACGGTGCGGGGGATCATCGCCAGCAGTTCGGCCCAGCTGAAGGCCGGGAACTCGTCCTTGCCGCGTACCACCACTTCCACCTTTTCCGCGAGGAAACCGTTGAACGGCGCGGCGATGATGTTGGCCAGCATGGTGAAGCTGAAGAACACCAGCACCAGGACCAGCAGCACGAAGAGCGGCCAGAGCAGGTACTGCAGGAAGCTCAGCCAGTCGGGGAGGCTGGGCATGAAGGCGTCGACCCAGCCGCTGAACTCCTGCACGGCGAAGCCGATCAGGGCGGCGAACAGCAGCAGGTTGACGGTCAGCGGCAGCAGGACGAACAGGCGCAGTCCGGGGCTGAGGACCAGTTTCAGTCCTTCGCCGAGGTATTGCGGCCCGGAAAGTGCGGGTGCAGGCATGGTGGGTCCCCCAAAGTTGCAAATGCGCCGACCTTAACGGCTTTGCCGGCGGCGTGGAAAGCCTGGAAAAGGCTCGGAACAAATTTGATCGCGGCTTGGCAAATAGGTGTCACCTATGGACGGGATTGAGAGCGGGTATTTCCGCTATCGAACGCCCCCCGGTAACCTTGCATCCATTGCTGGCCAATCGAAGTAGGCCAGACCCTGTTCAACGGGGCCACTGCATCCAAAGCCTTCCCCAAGTGCAGCAGTGGCCCCTTTTTATTGCCCATAGGGCAGGAGTCAGCCATGTCCGAAGCACGTCATTCGCGGGTCATCATCCTCGGTTCCGGCCCCGCCGGTTACTCCGCGGCTGTCTACGCCGCCCGCGCCAACCTCAAGCCGCTGTTGATCACCGGCATGCAGGCGGGCGGCCAGCTGACCACCACCACCGAAGTCGACAACTGGCCCGGTGATGCCCATGGCCTTACCGGCCCGGCGCTGATGCAACGCATGCAGGAGCACGCCGAACGCTTCGAGACCGAGATCGTCTTCGACCACATCAATGCCGTGGACCTGGCCGGCAAGCCGTTCACCCTGGTGGGCGACAGCGGCACCTACACCTGCGATGCGCTGATCATCGCCACCGGCGCCAGCGCCCGTTACCTGGGCCTGCCCTCGGAAGAGGCATTCATGGGCAAGGGCGTTTCCGCCTGTGCCACCTGCGACGGTTTCTTCTACCGCAACCGCGAAGTGGCGGTGGTCGGTGGCGGCAACACCGCGGTGGAAGAAGCGCTGTACCTGGCCAACATCGCCAGCAAGGTGACCCTGGTGCACCGCCGCGAGACCTTCCGCGCCGAGAAGATCCTCCAGGACAAGCTGATGGCGCGAGTCGCCGAAGGCAAGATCGTCCTCAAGCTGAACGCGGAAGTGGACGAAGTGCTGGGCGACGACATGGGTGTCACCGGCGTGCGCCTGAAGCTCAATGACGGCGGCAGCGACGAGCTGAAGGTGGACGGCCTGTTCGTCGCCATCGGTCATACTCCGAACACCTCGCTGTTCGAAGGCCAGCTGGCGCTCAAGGATGGCTACCTGGTGGTCAACGGCGGCCGTGAAGGCAACGCCACCGCCACCAACATCCCCGGCGTGTTCGCCGCCGGCGACGTGGCCGACCACGTCTATCGCCAGGCCATCACCTCGGCCGGTGCCGGTTGCATGGCAGCCCTGGACGTCGAGCGGTACCTCGACGGGCAGTGAGACGCCTCTGACGAAAACGCCCTGGCCTTGCCGGGGCTTTTTCTTTTGCGTCGATCAGACCCAGGTATTCAACGATAGCGTTCGCTCACTCATGAGCTGGTACAGCCCATGGGCTTCCAGCAGCAGGGACTGGCGGTTCACCGTGAGTTCGATGGCCCTGCAACCTTCCGCCTCGCAGCGGTAGAGGCTGTACCGGGCTTGCTGGCGCAGGCAGTGGTAGCGCAACTGGCGGGCTTCCACCCGCAAGCTCGGCAAGTCGATGTAGGCGACCTGCAATTGCTCGCTCTGGCCAGTGTTCAGGCCGCAGCGCTGCAGGGCTGGCGTGTGGGTGAAGGGCGTGGCGGAGAGCATCACCAGTTGACACTGGTCGAGGTCGTGACGGCGCTGGCCGTTGAGCAGCCAGCGTCCGCGGACGTCGCGGTCAAGGCGCAGGCTGCGCGAGCCCTGGTTTTCCACCTTCAGCCAGAGATGACGGAAGCGCCAGCGCGGGTCGCTGTCCAGCACGTAGGTGGCGGCGATGCTCTGGCCTTCGTGGTTCTGAACCAGGTGGCTGCTGGCGTGGATGCCCTGTTCATCCATGGACAGACGCAGGCTTTCCAAGCCTGGCGTCGTCAGGGGCATCCATATGAGGGTTTGCTGCATCCGTGCGCTCCGATGGAGGTGTCGTCGTCGCTGTGGGAGATTCCATGTCAATCAGTTCGGTAGGTTGGTCCGAGGAACGAGGCCCAACACTGCTGGGCAAGTCCGCTACATTGGGTTTCGCAAGCTCGCGGAGCGCTGCCTGAGCCAACCTACAAAAGCCTTCCCGCCTTCGTGAGCGAATGCTGGGCATCATCCGTGGCCAGCAGGAATCAGATAAGAATCCTACGCGCTTGGTAGAAAAACTCTGTCAGCCATTGCCTACAGAGAGCGGAAGCCAAAGCGTAAGAAAACCGCCCCGGACGGGGCGGTGGGGTGGGGTCAGGCCTTGCGTTGCAGCGGCTGGCGTTCGAAGCGAACGCCGGCCAGGCCGGTGTTCATCAGGGCGCGGATGTTGCCGTGGTCGTTGCCATCCGGAGTGGCCAGCACGGCGCGGTAGTGCTCGCCGAAGGCCAGCAGGGTTTCTTCCAGGCTGAAGCCTTCCAGCAGGGCCAGGCCGACGGTCTTGCAGGAGCCTTCGTTCTGGCCGGCTGCGTTTTCCACCGAACCATTGGTAAAGGCGCTCTGCTGGTAGTCGTAGCCTTCGGCGATGAAGGCCAGGGTCTCGGCGAAGAGGAACTGGCCGCTGTGCAGGCGGGCGCGGAAGTTGTTCAGGTTGCTCATTCTTTGTTCGCTTTGTTGAAGGCCGCTTGTTGTTCGGCGCTGGCTTCTTTCTGGTACTTGGCCTTCCAGTCGGCGTAAGGCATGCCGTAGATCTCCTCGCGGGCCTGGTCTGGCGTCACTTCCAGGCCCAGGTCGTCGGCGGCGGCCTTGTACCACTTCGACAGGCAGTTGCGGCAGAAGCCGGCGAGGTTCATCAGGTCGATGTTCTGCACATCGGGGCGGCTACGCAGGTGTTGCACCAGACTGCGGAAGGCTGCGGCCTCGAGTTCAAGGCGTTCTTGCTCGGTCATGGCAGGATTCTCCTGGGGCTTGCGGGAGGGACTGGCGGGGATGATAGGAGCCCTCCCTGGCCCCGGCAATCGAGTCTGAACAGGTCAGCGACAAAGCGGACCTGTCACTCGCGATGGCTGGCAAGTGTGATCGACACCGATTCGGCGAAGCGCAGCGCGTGGGGCTTGTCCACTTCCACCTCGGCATAGCGCACGTTGGGGTTGGCCATCACCAGGTCGAGGATTTCCTGGGTCAGGCGCTCCAGCAGGGCGAAGCGGTTCTCTTCGACGTGGCGGATGATCGCCTTGGTGATGGTGCGGTAGTTCAGCGCGTGGTCGATGTCGTTGTCACGCACGGCCTCAGTGGCCGGGTAGAGGATGGTGAGGTTGATCAGCACATCCTGCTTGTTGAGGATTTCTTCCTCCTTGATTCCGATGTAGGTGCGCAGGCGCAGGTCCTTGACGCGGATTCGCGCCATTCCGGGCTCCAGTCTCGGCATTCTCTAGTTACTCCGTCCGATCAATTTCAGGAATTCGTGGCGGGTGTTCTGGGATTCCCTGAAGGCTCCGAGCATCACCGAGGTGCTCATCACCGAATTCTGCTTTTCCACGCCGCGCATCATCATGCACATGTGCTGGGCTTCGATCACCACCGCCACGCCGGCGGCGCCCGTCACCCGCTGCACCGCGTCGGCGACCTGGCGGGTGAGGTTCTCCTGGATCTGCAGCCGTCTGGCGAACATGTCGACGATGCGCGCGACTTTCGACAGGCCCAGCACCTTGCCGGTGGGAATGTACGCCACATGGGCCTTGCCGATGAAGGGCAGGAGGTGGTGTTCGCAGAGCGAATAGAGCTCGATGTCCTTTACGGTGATCATCTCGTCGTTGTCCGAGGCGAAGAGGGCGCCGTTGACGAGCTCGTCCAGGCTCTGCTCGTAGCCGTGGCAAAGGTAGCGCATGGCCCGGGCTGCGCGCATGGGGGTGTCGCGCAGGCCTTCGCGGTCCGGGTCTTCCCCCAGCCCCCGCAGGATTTCCCGGTAATACAGGTCCAGTTCATCGCTCATGGTGGCAGTCCTCGCGGCGCCTACTTGAGGTGGCGGCCGCCGTTGAGTGTCAGGGTCGTTCCGGTGACGTAGGAATTGTCCAGGAGGTAGCGCAGGGCCTGGTAGACCACCTGCGGACCGGGCTCGATGCCCAGTGCCGATTTGGCGAGGGTCTTCTTGCGGTAGGCGTCATCGTCTTCGGCATTGAACATCACCAGCGCCGGGGCGATGCCGTTGACCTTGATGTCGGGTGCGAAGCGGGCGGCGAAAGACAGGGTGAGGTTGTCCAGCCCGGCCTTGCTGGCGCAGTAGGCGACGCGATTCGCGCTGCCCTTGCGCGCCACGTCGTCGCTCAGGTGGATGATGTCGGCGGGGCTGCTGCGGCGCAGCAGTTCCTCGCAATGCAGGTTGATCAGGTAGGGCGCCAGCATGTGCACGCTGAACATGCGCTGGAAGGCGTCCGCCTCGTGGCCGGGCGTTTCCGTCAGCCAGTCCGACGCGTTGTGGACGATGGCGCGCAGGCGGTCGGTGCAGCCCTTGAGCGCTTCGATGAAAGCGAGGATGCCGGCTTCGCTGGAAAAATCCGCGGCGAGCGCCGTGGCGCCGCGTTCGCGCAGGAGCCGCACGCCGTCGCGTTCAGTGCGGTAGCTGATGATCACCGGCTGGCCTTCGTCCAGCAGGCGTTCGGCACAGTAGAGGCCGACGCGCTGGCTGGCGCCGGTGATGAGGATGGGAGCGGGTCGGCTCATTGACGCCTCGAAGCGGGAGGTACTGAGGGCGATGGCCGGAAGGTGGTGCAGGCGGCCTGATCGGCACCACGTTATACCAGGGGTGGGGCTTGCACAAATGGCCGGGGAGGGTGGCTGGCCGGCGGCCGGGGCGCCGGCAGGCTGGCTGATCGGCAGGTCGTTCCCGCGCTTGCCGCCCCCTGTGGTCAATTGGCATCCCCGCAACAAGGTTTAAACTGCCTGAATACTTTATCTGACGACTCCCACCCCATGACCGAACCCGGTGCTTCCATCGCCTCGGCCGTCCCGAAACAGGAAGAACTCTTCCCGATCCGGGAGGTTTCGCGCCTGACCGGGGTGAATCCGGTCACCCTGCGGGCCTGGGAACGGCGTTACGGGCTGATCCAGCCGACCCGGACCGAAAGCGGCCACCGCCTGTATTCCCAGGCCGATGTCGATGCCGTGCGCGGCATCCTCGCCTGGATCGAGCGCGGTGTTCCGGTGAGCAAGGTGGGCAAGCTGCTGGCCCGCAGCAATGCCGCCAGGATGCCCCTGGCAGCGATTCACCAGCATGCGGCTTCGGGGGAATGGAGCGAGCGGCGCACCCAGGTGCGCAACGCCGTCGCCACCCTGGATGAGGCCGAGTTGGAGCGGGTCTGCGGCCAGGTGTTTTCCACCTACCCACTGGATGTGGCGTTCGCCGATGTGCTGATGCCGGTGTGGCAGTCGCTACTGTTGCGCCAGGACGAGTTCGGCCGCGGCAGCGAATGGGTGTTCTTCGACAGCTTCCTGCGTGCCCGCGTCCTGCAGCGCCTGCAACTGTCGCGCAACAGCCAGCAGGAGCGGGTGCTGCTGGCGCCCCTGCCGGGGCAGGGGCGCGAGCTGGAGTTGCTGGTGGCCGGCCTGTTGCTGGGCGACGGCGAGGTGGTGGTGAACGTGCTTGGCCTGGGCCAGCCGCTGGCCGAACTGGAGTTGGTCTGCGACAAGTTGCAGCCCCGGGCGCTGGTGCTGTTTTCCAACCAGCCACCGGACGACGACCTCGGCCAGCAGCTCAATCGCCTGGCCCTGGGGCTGGACTGTCCCCTGGCACTGGCGGGCGAGACCGCCGATCTGATGAGCGAGGAACTGGACGGCAGCTCCGTGGCGTGCCTCGGCAGCGAGGGCCGCCTGATGCAGCGCCGCCTGCGGCAGTTCCTGGCCGGGCATCTGGATACCTGACCTTGCAGGGGCGAGTTCTACGCGCGAATGACCAAGCGAAGGGCTTCGCGAGCAGAGCTCGCTCCTACGCCTTGAGTTGTGCCAGTTCCGATCTGAGCGCGGCCACCTCCGCTTCCAGTTCACGCACCCGCTGGCGGGCTTGCACCTGCTCGGTAACGTCTTTCTGGATGCCGATGAAATAGGTGAGCTGGTCCGACTCGTTGAATACCGGGGTGATCGACAGCTCGTTCCAGAAGGCGCTGCCGTCCTTGCGGTAGTTGCGCAGGATCTGTCTGCACGGCTGGCCCTTGCGGATGGCCTGGCGGATGGCGGGGATGCCGAGCTGGTTGCGGTCCGTGCCCTGGAGGAAACGGCAGTCCTGGTAGAGGATTTCCTCGCGGCGGTAGCCGGTGAGGCGCTCGAAGGCGGCGTTGGCGTAGATCAGGATGTTGTCTTCACCCTCTTGCTCGGCGACCACGATACCGTCGTTGGACGCGTCTATTACCCGTTGCAGCAGCTTGGCGTCGATCATGTTCCTGGCCCTGTCGACCTGACCGGAAGCAGTCTACGGCATCCTGCGGACCGCGCCAGTTGCGGCATAATGCACGGCATTTCGCCCCTCTGTTCGGAGTCCCCATGAAAGTCGCCATCCTGTCCGGTTCGGTGTACGGCACCGCCGAAGAAGTCGCCCGTCACGCGGAGAAGCTGTTCAAGGCCGCCGGCCTGGACGCCAGCTACCTGCCCCGGGTGAGCCTGGACGAGCTGATCGCCTTCGACCCCGAGGCGCTGCTTACCGTGACCGCCACCACCGGCATGGGCGAACTGCCGGATAACCTGCTGCCGCTGTATTCCGAGCTGCGCGACCGCCTGCCCGGCTGGCGCGGTCGCCCCGGAGCCATCCTCGCCCTGGGGGATTCCAGCTACGACGTGTTCTGCGGCGGCGGCGAGCTGATGCGCGAGCTTTATGCCGAGCTCGGTCTGCGCGAAGTGGTGGAGATGCAGCGCCTGGACGCCAGCGAAACCGTCACCCCCGAGCTGGATGCCGAGCCTTGGCTGAACGCCGTCATCGCCGCGCTGAAAGCCTGATGCATCCGCGCGCCGAATTCCTCATCCGCGAACTGCAACTGGAGCCGCATCCGGAAGGCGGCTTCTATCGCCGGGTGTTCGAATCGGCCACCCGGTTGCCAGGTGGCCGGGCGGCGGTGTCGTCCATCTTCTTCCTGTTGTTACAGGGTGGCGCGAGCCGCTGGCACCGGGTGGATGCCGACGAGGCCTGGCACTTCTACGAAGGCGACCCGCTGGAGCTGCTGGTCGCTGAATCGCCCGCCGAGGTGCGCCGGCAAGTCCTCGGCCCGGTGGCCGAGGGCAGCCTGCCCCAGCGCACGGTGTCCGCCCACGCCTGGCAGGCTGCGCGTTGCCTGGGGGCCTATACATTGGTGGGCTGCAACGTGGCGCCCGGGTTCGAGTTCGCTGGTTTTCGCCTGCTGTCCGAGGACCCGCAGGCCCAGCGGGAATGGCCGTTGCTGGATCGCGAGCTGATCTGAAGGTTTTCAATCTAGGCCTGCTCCGCGCCCCTGGACGCCGCGCCGATCTGACCCGCAGGGCCATCAAGCTGGCTGCCAAGGCGACTATCGCCCTGGCGGCCTGTGGCTAGACTCGTCGCACGTACAACGACAACGAGGTTTCGCCATGACCGCCGCTCACGCCCTCCCGTCGCTCTACCTCAAGGACCAGGTGTCCGCTGTCGAATGGCAGACCCGCGTCGATCTGGCCGCCTGCTACCGGCTGATCGCCCTGTACGGTTGGGATGACCTGATCTTCACCCACATCTCCGCCAAGGTCCCCGGCACCGAAGACTTCCTGATCAATCCCTACGGGCTGATGTTCCACGAGATCACCGCATCGAGCCTGGTGAAGATCGACCTGGCCGGTAACAAGCTGATGGACAGCCCCTACGACATCAACCCGGCCGGCTACACCATCCACAGCGCGGTTCACCAGGTACGCCCCGACGTGGGTTGCGTGCTGCATATCCACACCCCCGCTGGCATCGCCGTTTCCGCGCAGAAGAACGGCCTGCTGCCGCTGTCCCAGCAGTCGCTGTTCGTGCTCGCCAGCCTGGCCTACCACAGCTACGAAGGCGTGGCCCTGCACCACGAGGAAAAGGCCCGTCTGCAAGCCGACCTCGGCCAGGCCAACTTCATGATCCTGCCCAACCACGGCCTGCTCACCGCCTTCGGTAGCATCGCCGACGCCTTCCTCGGCATGTTCACCCTGCAGCGTGCCTGCGAGATCCAGGTGATGGCCCAGGCCGGTGGCGGCGAACTTATCCACATCCCGCAGCAGATCCTCGATGGCGCCCAGGCGATGATCGCCGGCGTGATGAAAAGCTCCCAGGGCATGGGCGGCGCGCTGCCGTGGCCGGCGCTGCTGCGCAAGCTCGACCAGCAGATGCCCGGCTACGACCAGTGATGGTGCTGGCCTGAATCCCTCTGGGCGATTGGCGCGCCCGGGCTTGCGGGAGTGAGCGCCTCGGGCCGGTAGTTACCGCCCCGAGGGCACACTCGAACCTCCCCGCATTCGCCTGGACGGGCGCGTCGATCTGCCGGTTACGCCCCTGAAACCTGAGCGTCCAGCATGCGTCGGACAGTCATGTAGGTCACCGGGTCATTGATGGCATCGACGGCAATCAGCTTCTCACCGGCGTAGTACCAGACGGATTGCGCCCCGGGTCGTGTCCCGGTCTTGACCTCGGTACGGTCGTAGCCGCGATTGATACCCGCAATCTGCAGCTTCGTATCGTACTGATCCGACCAGAACCAGGGCGTTTTTCCAGCAGGGAGTTCCAGTCCCAGCATCGAATGAGCCGCGGTCTCCCCCTGCTCGATGGCGTTCTGTACGGACTCGGTCCGGGTGGTCAGGCCATCGCGCAGCAAGGTCGCACAATCGCCCACCGCGAAAATGAGCGGATCGCTGGTCTGGCAGGCTTCATTGATGAGGACACCGTTCCGTGTTTCGAGACCGCACGCCGCTGCCAGTTCGTCATTGGCGATGGCCCCGATGCCCACGACCGTGAAATCGACTTCGATCTGTCTGCCGTCGGAAAGCGTGGCCTGTGTTGCACCAGCCTTGTCGCAGAGCGACTGCAGTCCGACGCCCTCGAGAATCTCGACGCCGTGACTACGGTGCAGCTCACGGAAGTAATCGGCGGTTTCCCTGGAAGCCACCCTGCCGAGAATGCGCTCGCCGGCCTCGACGAGCACGATCTCCAGGCCGGCCTTCGCTGCAGACGCGGCGAACTCCAGGCCGACATATCCACCGCCCACCACCAGTGCCCTGTTGCCGGGACGCAGTTCAACCTTGAGCTTTTCGGCATCGTCTATTCCGCGCAGGGTGTAGATGCGGCTGGTGTTGCCGGCCAGGCTTTCGGGAAGCGCCCGGGGGCGCGAACCCGTGGCCAGTACGAGCTTGTCGTAGGCAAGTTGCTCACCGCCTTCCAGCGTGACCAGGCGCGTGGACCTGTCGATGGACCGGACCTGCACTCCACTCATCAGGGTGATCGACTGTGCGTCATACCAGGTGCGTGGGCGTAGCGAGAGGCGCTCCATCGGCAGCGCGCCGGTGAGGAAGGCCTTCGACAGCGGTGGACGCTGGTAGGGGAGGTGGGATTCGTCACCGACGATGGTGATCCGGCAATCTGGCGAGAGTGCGCGCAGCTTCGCCGCGCACGACGCGGCAGCCTGGCCCGCGCCGATTATGAGAATGTTCTGGCTCATGGCTACGACCCCACATGCAGGACGATACCGTCCAGTTCATCGGTCATCCTGATCTGGCAGCTCAGACGACTGCGGGAGGTCCTGCCGCCCTGGACCATGTCGAGCATCTCCTCCTCCATCGCGGTCGGACTCGGCACCCTGTCATGCCAGGTTTCGTCGACCACGACATGGCAGGTCGCACACGACAAGGCTCCGCCACAATCGCCGAATACACCCGTCACATCATGGTTGACGGCGGCCTCCATCAGACTGATGCCGTTCTCGACTTCCGCCGACACGGTCGTTCCGTCAAAGCATTTCCAAGTTACATTGGGCATGAAAATAGACTCCTCGAAAATGTGAGATGGAAGGCTGTTAGTTGACAGCGCCGATCGTGAGTGGCGAAGAGATGCTGCGCGAAAGGTATCGATAGAAGTCCCAGATCGTGCCTTCGAAATCTCGCGGCGACAGTGGCCCGGAGGGCGCATGCCGCGACGACAGTCCGCGCTGCATCCGTTCGAGTTTTTCGCGGTCCTCGCGGTTGACCTCGTTCCACAAGGCAAGCCTTGCCTCCAGTTCTTCACTGGTCAGTTCGTCCGAGTAGGTCGACATGGTCCAGCGGACCAGGATCTTGTCGACGGCCAGAGGCTGGATCGACAGGGATACCAGCAAGGTCGCGGCCTGGCTCGCTATCTGGGTGGGGAACAGGCAGAACAATGTCGAACGGGTCCGCTCTTCCTCGGTCAACTCCGGAGCTCCTACCCCACGCGATTCGGCGTGATCGGGATAGTTGGCGCAGTAGCTCGTGAAGGAGTCGTCGGACATCGACTTCCGGCTGAGGCTGGTCGGCGTATAGGGATGCAGGGTGCCCGGGTGAACGACCGACAGGTGATAGGCCTCCATGAAGTTCTCGACGAGGCACTTCCAGTTGGTATTCCAGATCTCTTCCTGGGTATGGACGATACGCATGTCCTGCGTACCGTAATTGCCAAGCAGCGCCTCCAGGTTTTCCAGCCGACTGCTCAGGGGGGCTGCATCGTCGTCCAGGTTGACGTAGATGAAGCCGTTCCAGACTTCGGATCTGAAGCTTGGCAGGCTGCACTTCTCGGCATTGACGCCCTTATCCTGCATGCGCGGTGCGTTGGACAATTTGCCATCGCGCCCATAGCTCCACGCATGGTAGGAGCAGACGAAGCGCCGGGTCGAGCCGCGCCCCTCCGCCAACGGCATGCCCCTGTGCCGGCAGAGATTGGACAGGGCGCGTATCTCGCCATCGTCCCCCCTGCAGATCAGCAGCGGCTCATTGAACAGATGGGTCGTGAAAAAATCCCCGGGAGCCGGCACTTCATCGACGCGACCGACGCAATGCCACTCCTTCTTGAGGAAGGTTTCAACCTCGAACTGAAAGAAGTCCGGGCACGTATAGAATTTCCCTGGAAGGCACCGGGCTTCGGACTCGGGAAGCGCAGCGATTTCGTGTAGCTGCGCTGCCATCTCCGCAACCATCCTGCTCCGCTGATTCTCCATCGGCTGTACTCCGCAACTATTGTTCTGACACGACATTGTTCAAATACCTGTTCGACTCGCCGCCGGCGGTGGCGCCTGCTCGCTTAGCCGATGACTGGAAACTCGTCGGCCGGGAGCGGGTCGCCCGTTTTCAGGCGACCGGCAAGATGCGGATATGGCGGTGAGGTTTCGCCGCCCCTGTCGACATAGCGCGCGTTATCCCCCAGCCAGCGCGTGGAGATAACCCGGCGCGAGTGTTCGCTGGACGCGTTGCCCGGTGCCCCGTGGACCGTCAGGTAGTCGAAGGCGATCGCATCCCCGGGTTCCAGATCCCAGCCCAGGATCCTGTATTCGGCGCGGTTCGCTTCGATATCCGGCAGGGGTTCCAGGTTGGTGGTCGTACGCTCGTAATCGACCCCGGTGAATTTTCGCGGACGGAAGAGTTTTCCCCAGCGATGGGACCCGGCGACGAATTCGACACTCGAATTGCGCGCCACGGGATCCAGCGGCAGCCAGATGCTGACGGTCTGGTCGGCCGTTACGCAGTAATAGGGCTCATCGTGATGCCAGGGCGTGGGCTTGTTGCTCCCCGGTTCCTTCACCAGCACATGCTCATGGAAGATGCGCGCCTGCTGGGAACCCATCAGTTCCCGGGCCAGCGCCGCAGCCGGGCCGCTCTGGATGAAGGAACGGTACCCGGGGTTGTTGGGCCAGTTGCAGTAATCCCCGAAGAAGCGGCCCTGGGCCTGGTCCGGACTGTAATTCCTGAAGAACGGACCTGGATTCTCGAGGTTGTACGCTACCGCTTCACGCAGCGGTTCGATCCAGTCCTTGAACAGCCCACGTACCACCACCACTCCGTCCCGCGAAAAGTCTTCACGCATTTGCTCGTTCATTGCTCGCTCCTTGGCTTGCATCGAAATCACCGATTGCGATCAGTCAGTCACTCGTCACTGCTACCTGGTTGCGCTTGCCCAGCCAGCTCACGCAGCCATACAACGCCAGTACGAAAAGGATCAGCAGGGTCGCGACCACCAGGATCGACGGATCGATCTGGTCGCGAATGCCATTCCACATCTGGCGCGGCACGGTGCGTTGCTCCGCGCCGCCAATGAACAGCACCACGATCACCTCATCGAACGAGGTGGCGAAGGCGAACACCGCGCCAGTCGCGACCCCGGGGGTGATCAGGGGCAGCGTCACCCGCCGGAAGCAGACCCAGGGCCTGGCGCCCAGGCCGCTGGCGGCGCGGGTCATGCTGTGGTCGAACGATTGCAGGGCCGCGCAGACGGTGATCACCACGAAGGGCGTGCCGAGGACCGTATGGGCCAGAATCACTCCCAGATAGGAATCCACCAGGCCCAGTGGCGCGAAGATGTAGTAGAAGCCCGCGGCGACCACCACGATCGGGATGATCATCGGCGAGATCAGCAGCGGCATGATCAGCCCGCGCCAGGGAAAGCTCGGACGGCTCAGGCCCATTGCCGCCAATGTTCCCAGCGTGGTCGCCAGGAGGGTGGAGGCGAAGCCGATACCCAGGCTGTTCAAGAACGCGCGCTGCCATTGCGGATCGCTCAGCGCCGCCTCGTACCAGCGCAGCGACACGCCGGTCATCGGGTAGGAGAAATACGAGCTGGAGTTGAACGACAGCGGAATGATGATCAGGATCGGTGCCACCAGGAAGAACAGCACCAGCGCCGTATGCCAGCGTACCCAGCGTGCACTCCAGCGCTCCAGGCGCGACCAGTAATGCGTTTTCATGGTCTTCTCCGATTAACCGAAGCGCAGGCGATCAATGCCTACCAGACGGTTGAAAATGAAGTAGAAGATGGCGGTGAAGATCACTAGGTAAGCCGACAGTGCCCCTGCCAACCCCCAGTTCAATTGCTGGTTGGTCTGCACGGAGATCAACTGGCTGATCATTTCGTCACCCGCTCCGCCCAACAGGGCCGGGGTGATGTAGTAGCCCAGCGACAGAACGAACACCAGGAAGCAGCCGGCTCCGATTCCTGCGAAGGTCTGCGGCACATAGGTGCGCATGAAGGCGGTCAGTGGCCGGGCACCCAGCGACTGGGCTGCACGCATGTACACTGGCGAAATGCCTTTCATCACGGAGTAGATCGCCAGGATCATGAACGGCAGCAGGATGTGGGTCATGCCGATCAATACACCGGTGCGATTGAACATCAGGTGCAAGGGTTGGCTTACCAGCCCCAACCCGCTCAGCAGGCTGTTGATCACGCCGTTGGGTTGCAGCAGCACATACCAGGCGGTAGTCCGCACCAGCAGCGACGTCCAGAACGGCACGATCACCAGCAGCATCAGGCGATTGCTTTGCCGGGCCGGCAGATTGGCCAGCAACCAGGCGACCGGGTACGCAAGAATGAGGCAGATCAGGGTGACGCTGGCGCTGATCCAGACAGTGCGGGAGAAAGCCTCCAGATAGACTGACTCCTCGGCAGGCAGGCTGGTGATTTCACCGTTGCTGTCGATATGGCTGTCGAGCGCATTGAGCAGGTAATCGGGCGTTGGCGACTGCGCAGCCCGCTTGAGGATGCGCCAGATCTGCGGGTCCTCCCAGCGTGCGTCGATGCCTGCCAGCGTCGCCCGCCAGTCGTCCGACTGCTGTACGTCGAGCTTGCGCGCGGTTTTCAGCAGCAGGCTGCGCATCTGCGGGTTATAGAAGTTCAGGCGCCGGGCAACAGTGCCCAGTTCGTCGTTGCCTGCGGCCTGCTCCAGTTCCCTGGCCAGCACGGCGTAGGTACTGGCACCAGGCAGGCCCTGTTCGTCCCAGTGCTGCAAGGCCTGGGTCAAGCCCGGCAGTGCCCCTGGCACTTCGGGGTTTTGCACGCTGCGCATCAGCAGGATGGCGATGGGCGTGATGAAAGTGATCAGCAGAAACAGCAGTAACGGTGCAGCCAGCAACAGGGCCTTGCGCGATTCGCGGCGTTGCGCCTGGCGATATGAGCGGGTCTGTTCGGCCTTGTCTTGCGCGGCGGGCACACTCTCGCCGCCGACCGGCGCGGATATCGTCACATTCATGGGTCACTCCAGAGTATTGCGATCGCCCGGATCAGGCCGCCGCCCCGCGAGGGGGCGGCGTGTATGAGTCTCAGGACTGGGTCAGCCAGTTCTGGAAGCGCTTGTTGATCTGGTCGAAATTGTCCGTCCAGAAGCTCGCATCGATCTGCACCGCGTTACCGAAGTTGGCGGTGGCGGTAGGCAGGTCCTTGAGGATGCTCGGCTCGACCAGCGGCAGCGCCTTGGTGCGGGGCGGTGCGTAGGCGATGTAGCGCGACAGCTGGGAAATCACCTCGGGCTTGGAGGCGAAGGCGATGAAGTCCGCAGCTTCCTTGGCATTTTTCGAGCCTTTGGGGATGCCCCACCATTCGAAGTCGTAGACCTGGCCATCCCAGACAATGGCGAACGGCTTGGAATCCTTCCGCACCGCATCCTGGATGCGGCCGTTGTAGGCCTGGGTCATGACGACCGCGCCGTCAGCCAGCAGCTGGGGTGCCTGGGCACCGGATTCCCACCAGATGATGTCCTTCTTGATGCTGTCGAGCTTCTTGAAGGCACGGTCAAGTCCGGCTGGCGTGCCCAGTACCTTGTAGACCTCTTCCTTCGGCACGCCATCGGCCAGCAGTGCCCATTCCAGCGTACCCTTGGGGCTCTTGCGCAGGCCGCGCTTGCCCGGGATCTTCTGCGTATCGAAGAAGTCGTTGATCTGAGTCGGGGCGGTTGCGAGCCTGGCCGTGTCGTAGGCGAAGATGGTCGACCAGACCATGCTGGCCACGGCGCAGTCACTGATCGAACCCGGGATGAAATCGCTGGTATCGCCCAGGCTGGCCTTGTCGATTCTCATCAGCAGGCCTTCGTCACACCCGGCGATGGCATCGTTGGATTCCAGGTCGATCACGTCCCAGGTGGTGTTATTGGCCTGGACCATCGCGGCCAGCTTGGCCAGCCCGCCATCGTATGCCTCGAGGTTGAAGCCCACTCCCGTGGCCTGGGTGAAAGGCTAGAAGTAGGCGGACTTTACTGCGGCTTCATAGGCGCCACCGAAGGTCACCACCGACAGCTTGGTGGCGGCTTGCAGGGGGCCCGCTGCCAGCAGGGTCGCAACTGCACAGGTGCCGGCGAGAATATTTATTATTGGCTTGATGGGCATATCGGACTTCTCCACGGTTCAGGGTTAGCGCAAGGGTGGATCAGGGTAGGTCCCTGGCGAACGGGGCCAGGATCTTGCAGTCGTCCGTCTTCCAGGTCAGATCGATCACGCTGCCCTGGGAAGGCCGTTGGTGGCCCGAACTGTTAGGCAACTTGCATACCATCAGGTCGGATTCGCCCAGGCGCACATGCACCCGGTTATGGTCGCCGCAGTAGATGATCTCCTCCACCGTCCCACGCACGCGGTTGCCCAGGCTGACATCGTTCTCCACGACGCTGACCTGTTCGGGACGCACGAACAACATGCCGGGGGTACCGAGGCCAAGCTCCTGCGAAACGCGGCCCTGGATCCTGGCACCGCTCGGAAGGGTCAGGGTCGCCTGCTCTTCCTCGACGGCAGTCACCAGCCCAGAGAGCCCGTTGTTCTCGCCGACGAAGTTGGCCACGAAACCGTTCTGCGGGTTTTCGTACAGCTCCTGGGGCGGCGCGATCTGCTGGATGCGGCCGTCGAAGAAGACCGCCGCCCGGTCAGACATGGTCAGCGCTTCGGACTGGTCATGGGTGACGTAGACCGTGGTAAGCCCCAGCTCCCGGTGCAGGCGCATGATTTCGTACTGCATGTGCTCGCGCAGGCGTTTGTCCAGGGCGCCCAGCGGCTCGTCCATCAGGATCAGGCGGGGTTCGAAGACCAGTGCACGAGCCAGGGCGACGCGCTGTTGCTGGCCGCCTGACAATTGCGCCGGCCGCCGGTTGCCAATGTGCGACAGCTCCACCATTTCCAGCGCCCGCTGAACCCGCGTCTTGATCAGGGCGCGGTCGACCTTGCGCACCGACAGGGGGAAGCCGACGTTCTCGGCAATGGTCATATGGGGAAACAGGGCGTAGTTCTGGAACACCATGCCGATGTCCCGCTCGTAGGGGGGGCGGTCATCCAGACGCTGCCCCGCCATGCGGATCTCGCCCTTGCTCGGCGTCTCGAAGCCCGCCAGCATCATCAGGGATGTGGTCTTGCCCGAGCCCGAAGGCCCGAGCAAAGAAATGAATTCTCCCTGGGCGATGTCCAGGTCCAGCCCGTAGACCACATAGTCCTTGCCATCGTAGGACTTGCTGACGTCCTTGAAGCTGATGAAAGGCTCGCTCAGCGCCGGGGATACCTTGCTGGTCAGCGGCGCGTTCATCGCGGATTCACTCGTGCTGCGATGTAACGGGCGAAGTCATAGTTCGGGCGCTCCAGATGGCTCAGATGGCCCGGCTTGGCCAGCGGCGCGCGCACTCCCCGCATCACCGCCTCCACGCCTTGGCGGTCTTCGGCGTTGACCTCATCGAGCAGGGTCTTGAGGCTGCTCAGGTACTCCGCGCCTTTCGGATCATTGATGAATTCCGGAGAAAGACCGCCACCGAAGCGGATATGGACCTGATCGACACCGTGCGGCTGCAGGATCAGATACCAGAAGTAGCCGGGAGTCAGCGTGATCAGGTGGCTGGGATAGATGGCCAGCAGTGCCGTGGTCTTGCGCCAGTGACCTTCCAGATGCTGGTTATCGGGGTGCGCGTTGCCAATCGCCAGCGACGCTTCCTTGGTGATCCAGTGATAGTTGAACGCCTCATGGCCCGGCGGACACTCCATCTCGTCGAGCTTGGAGTACGGCCCCACGGTCGCCCGGTGCAACATGGGCAGGTGATAACTTTCCATGAAGTTCTCAGCCAGGATCTTCCAGTTGGTGTCCCAGATGTGCTCTTCCTGGAAGGTCTCGACGTAGTCCTCCATGCGGTAGTGGGCGATGAGGTTTTCGAGCTCGCTCAGGTGTTCGGAAATCGGCGGCAGGCTGTCATCGAGGGTCACGTACACCCAGCCTTGCCATACCTCGCAACGCACGCTGGGCAGCTGGTAGTCGCTCTTGCAGAACCCGCTCTGGCGATGCATTTGCGCCGCTCCGCGCAGTTTCCCCTGCAGGTCATAGCCCCACGCGTGGTACGGTCAGACGATGGAGCGCACATTCCCGCTGCCTTGCAGCAATACCGACATGCGATGCAGGCAGACGTTGGAAAACGCGCGGATTTCGTTCTGGTCGTCGCGCAGCACCACCACCGGCTGGCCAGCGATGTCGCAGGTCATGTAATCGCCGGTCTTCTGCAAGCGGCTGGCGCGGCCCACGCACAACCACTGGGTGCGAAACAGATGCTCTTTCTCGAGTTCCAGGAACTGCGGCGAGGTGTAGACCGCCGGCGGCATTGCGCGGGCATCGGCGAAGTCCCGATCACAGTTTGCCTGTAGCTCCGCGATGAGTTCGGTCACCGGTGCAGGAAAGATCAGCTGAGTCATGGAAGTTCCTCGAATGGGTGAGGCAAGCAGCCCGAATACCAACGCCGTCGGCGTATCGAACCCGCGCACGGCGAATGAAGGTGGGATTGATATTGGCGAAGCAGGATACCCGAGGAAATTATTAAAAATGTTCCTTAGGCCTATGAAAAAGTTGCTTAACGACGACTTCTATTGGTGCATCACGCCACATTTTGGGGTGAAAGTGGCATTTCATGGAAAGATCAGATTTCCCGAGCTTTTGCGCAATGCCTTGCCTGATAAAGAGAAGCGGAAAGTTGAATACAAACAGTAAGAACAAGCAGGGCAAAGATGTATACAAATAGTCGCTCCATTTTGGTGCACTATATCGATACTTATCGAAGAAAAATCTGCTCGTCACTCCAGACAGCGCAGATGCCCAAGGGGGATAGCGTCGAATGCGGGCTGCCTCGCCATATGCGACAGACATGCGCTGTGCGGGGCAGGTGAACAGCGATTCAGGCCGAGAGTTTCGCCTTCGACGAACGGATAAAGGTACGTTCTCGTGAGCGGGTGGCGCCGAGGCCGCAGCGACTGCGGTTGTCAGGGTCGATATGGAAAATGCGCGGTTCCAGATCAGTCCGGCGCATGCAGAAGTGAGTGTTGCGTCGCCCGGCGAGCACGCCCGGTAAATGGCGCGGACGCTGGGGAAACCATGGAACGGCTAGTTCATGTTCGATTCCCGAGGCGGCATCAGCCATCCAGGAAGCGTTCCTGGTACTGCCTGGGCGTCACCGACAAATGCTTCTTGAAGATATTCCGCATCTGGTCGACGGTGGCAAAGCCGCACTTGAAGGCCACGCTCTTCATCGGCAGCCCGCTTTCGCACAACAACCGCCGCGCCTTGTCGATCCTGGCCTTTTCGAGGAACTCGGACGGACAGACCCCCACTTCCTTATGGAAGATCCGGGTGAAATTCCTGAGCCTCATGGAGGCTTGATTGGCCATGAGCGATACGCTGATCTTCTGGTCGATATTGTTCAGCACCCACTCCTGAACCGCGCGCATTCCCGGCGCCTGGGTCATCTGGCTTGTGAGGTTGGCGCTGAACTGGGACTGGCCGCCGGGGCGCTTCAGGAAGATCACCAGGTCCTGGGCTACCTGCAGGGCGAGGTCATGGCCGAAGTCGGCCTCGACGAAGGCGAGCGCCAGATCCACCGATGCGCTGACTCCCGCCGAGGTCCAGAGATTGCCTTCACGAACGAAGATGGAGTCGATATCGACCTGGACCTCCGGATATCGCTGCTGCATGACCTTGGCCATCCGCCAGTGGGTGGTCGCCCTCTTGCCATCAAGCAGGCCGGATGCGGCGAGGAACAGCGCCCCCGAGCACAGCGCGGCGAAGCGATCGACCTTCGGTGCGACACGCCGGGTCCACTCCACTATTTCCGACTGCTCCTCGATTATTCGTTCTATCTCGTGAGCGCCGACCAGCATGATGGAATCGGCAAGGGATTCTTCGTCGAGAGTACGACTCGCTTCCAGGCACATCAGGGTGTCGGAGGGGATGGGGCCAAGTCGTGTCGAAGCAATCCTCACTTCATATCCAGGCGCCTTGCCCTGCGCTTCCAGGTGCTTGTTCGCATAGGTGAAGACCGTCATTGGGCCGATGGCCTCGAATGACTTGAACTCCGGGTAGATCACTATATCGACAGTTCGACAAATTGCAGTTTCAGGACCGAGCATCGTTACTTCTCTTATCCAATGCCTGGCGCGATTTCGCGTCAGCTTGGCCGAATTCAAAGCCATTTACACAAGCGCGATGAATCGGACTTTTTTATCGTGGGGGTCACCTGAATAGCACACGTAAGGTATCCGTCACCATGATCAAGTCACGCGCAGCGGTCGCTTTCGGACCGAATCAGCCGCTCGAAATTGTTGAAGTCGATGTGCAGCCTCCCAGGGCTGGCGAGGTTCTGGTCCGGATCGTGGCCACCGGCGTCTGCCATACCGATGCCTACACCCTGTCCGGCGCGGATTCCGAGGGCGTGTTCCCCTGCATCCTCGGCCACGAGGGCGGCGGCATCGTCGAGGCAGTGGGCGAGGGCGTAACCTCCCTGCAGGTGGGCGACCACGTGATCCCGCTGTACACCGCCGAATGTGGCGAGTGCAAATTCTGCAAGTCCGGCAAGACCAACCTGTGCCAGAAGGTGCGCGCCACCCAGGGCAAGGGCCTGATGCCCGATGGCACTACCCGCTTCAGCTACAACGGCCAGCCGATCTACCACTACATGGGCTGCTCGACCTTCTCCGAGTACACCGTGCTGCCGGAAATCTCCCTGGCGAAGATTCCGAAGGACGCACCGCTGGAAAAAGTCTGCCTGCTGGGTTGCGGCGTGACCACCGGCATCGGCGCCGTGCTGAACACCGCCAAGGTGGAAGAGGGCGCTACCGTGGCCATCTTCGGCCTGGGCGGCATCGGCCTGGCGGCGATCATCGGGGCGAAGATGGCGAAGGCTTCGCGCATCATCGCCATCGACATCAATCCGGCCAAGTTCGCCATCGCCGAGGAGCTGGGCGCCACCGACTTCATCAACCCGAAGGAGCATGACCGTCCGATCCAGGATGTCATCGTCGAATTGACCGATGGCGGCGTCGACTACTCCTTCGAGTGCATCGGCAATGTTCAGTTGATGCGTGCAGCCCTCGAGTGCTGCCACAAGGGCTGGGGTGAATCCACCATCATCGGCGTGGCACCTGCCGGCGCCGAGATCAGCACTCGTCCTTTCCAGCTGGTGACTGGTCGTGTCTGGCGCGGTTCCGCTTTCGGTGGCGTGAAAGGCCGTACCGAACTGCCGAGCTATGTCGCCCAGGCCGAGAGGGGCGAAATCCCGCTCGATAAGTTCATCACTCACACCATGGGTCTGGAAGACATCAACAAGGCCTTCGACTTGATGCACGAAGGCAAGAGCATCCGCTCGGTCGTCCACTTCTAACTACCGGCGGCACTTCACGGGAAGTGCCGCTTCTCCTGAGAACCCACCTGCACCGGAGTCATCCATGTCGATCTTCACTCGCGTAACCGTCGGTACCAACGATCTGGCCAAAGCTCGCGAATTCTACGACGAAGTCCTCGGCAAACTTGGCCTCAAGCGCCTTGCCGACTTGGGCGACAACGGCTCGATCTGGGGTGTGGACAAGCCTTCCTTCTTCGTACTCAAGCCTGCCAACGGCCAGCCGGCTTCTGTCGGTAACGGCGTCACCGTCAGCTTCGAGGCGCCGAACCGTGCTGCCATCCATGCCTTCCATGAAGCCGCCCTGGCTGCCGGCGCAAAGGACGAAGGCGCTGCCGGCCCGCGCGGCTGGGCCGAGAATGCCTACGCCGCCTATGCCCGTGACCTCGATGGCAACAAGCTCGCTGTCTACTGCTTCAAGGCTGAGTAAGCCGCCCCAGGCGACACCCATCGGGTGTCGCCTTCCCGGTCCTGGGGACATTCCCCTCGCCGTGTCCCTTCTTCGCACTCCGCGTTTTCAATGTTCCCTCCGAAGCTCCCGAGCGGGTGCTGGAGCATTACCTGGCTTTTCAGGACCGGCTCTGACAGCGGAATCGGATCATTCCTAGATCGCCGCCACGGGGCCTGGCACTAGTATCCGGACCTCCCTGAACCGCCGTGCAGAGACTGCCCGGCAGCATCGAGGTCCGCTCATGCTCTTCCGTCTCCTGGTCTTCCTCTATCCCGTCATCCGCACCCTTGGGCCGGGTGTCGCGGCCCTGCTGTTGATCTGCAGCCTCAGCCTCATCGGCTACGCCATCCTGCGCGATCCGGGCCTGTGGAGCTGGCTGGCCGCGATCGGTTGCCTGCTGGCATCCGCCCTGCTGGCGTTGCTCTGCCACAGCTACAGCTGGTGGCTGTTCAAGCTGCGTCCACGCGGAACCCTGTTCATTCCTTTCAAGTAACGTCGCCCTTATCGAGCACTATTCATGGTGGCTCCGATTCTTGTGAGGCTGGGGAAGCTGCCGGAGACTCGGCGCATAACCAGAACCCGCCAAGGAGCCAGCCCATGAGCGATGCAATCCGCTTCGAAGACAAAGTCGTAATCGTCACCGGCGCCGGTGGCGGCATTGGCCGCGCCCATGCGCTGCTGTTCGCCCGTCATGGCGCGCGGGTTGTGGTCAACGACCTGGGCGGCAGCACCCACGGTGAAGGCGCCAACGCCTCGGCGGCCGACCGTGTGGTGGCGGAAATCCGCGAAGCCGGCGGCACCGCAGTGGCCAGCCATGACTCGGTGACCGACGGCGAGAAGATCGTGCAGACCGCCCTCGATCATTTCGGCCGCGTCGACGTGGTGGTGAACAACGCCGGCATCCTGCGCGACAAGACCTTCCACAAGATGGAAGACGCCGACTGGGACCTGGTCTACAAGGTTCACGTCGAAGGCGCCTACAAGGTCACCCGTGCCGCCTGGCCGCACATGCGCGAGCAGGGTTATGGCCGCGTCATCTTCACCTCGTCCACCTCGGGCATCTACGGCAACTTCGGCCAGTCCAACTACGGCATGGCCAAGCTCGGCCTCTACGGCCTGACCCGCAATCTGGCCATCGAAGGCCGCAAGAACAACATCCTGGTCAACGCCATCGCCCCCACCGGCGGCACCCGCATGACCGAAGGCCTGATCCCGCCGCAGGTGTTCGAACAGCTCAAGCCCGAGCTGGTGAGCCCGCTGGTGGTGTTCCTCGGCAGCGAGCAGTGCCAGGAAACCTCCGGCCTGTTCGAAGTGGGTGGTGGCTGGATCGGCAAGGTGCGCTGGGAGCGCAGCCTGGGCTTCGGCTTCGACCCCAGGGCCGGCTTCGATGCCGAGGACGTGGCGGCCAACTGGCAGGCCATCTGCGACTTCGAAGGCGCGGCGCACCCGGCGGACAACGTCGAGGCCCTGCGCGAGATGATGGCCAACCTGCAGAAGTACGCCCTCTGATCCCGCCGATCAGCGGGGCAGTTCCGCCAGGGCGCTGAACAATCCTGCACAGAAGCACTATGTTGAAGGCCGGCCTCGTTGCCGGCCTTTTTCATTGGCGACGGGGCGGGTGAATCACTTGGGGCGATTTCAATCGCCAAGGGCGGCGCAGCTGCCCTGTTGGATCTCATCGGGCAGGCCTGCGGCCTGCATAGCGATTGAAATCGCCCCCACAGGAAACGCTGCCCGTCTATCTACCAGCCCAGGAGCCCCCATGAACGTCAGAGTCGAGAAGAACGGCGCGATCACCACCCTGATCATCGACCGTCCCGAGGTGCGCAACGCCGTCGACCGGCCCACCGCCGATGCCCTGGCGGCGGCGCTGCGGGCCTTCGAGGTGGACGAAGAGGCGCGGGTGGCGGTGCTCACCGGGTCAGGCGGCACCTTCTGCGCCGGCGCCGACCTGGGGGCCGTGGCCGAGGACGGCGCACGCCGCAACCGCTTGGAACAGGAGGGCGATGGCCCCATGGGCCCGAGCCGGATGCAGTTGGCGAAACCGCTGATCGCCGCCATCGAGGGCCATGCGGTGGCCGGCGGCATGGAACTGGCGCTGTTGGCGGATATGCGGGTGATGGCCGAGGACGCGATTTTCGGTGTGTTCTGCCGGCGTTTCGGTGTGCCGCTGATCGATGGCGGCACTGTGCGCCTGCCGCGCATCGTCGGTCAGGGCAGGGCGCTGGACCTGATCCTCACCGGGCGTCCGGTGACGGCCCAGGAAGCACTCGCCATGGGGCTGGCCAACCGAATCGTCCCCAAGGGCCAGGCCCGCGCTGCGGCCGAGGAATTGGCGCACACCATCGCTGCCTTTCCACAGCGCTGCATGCTGGCGGACCGGGCCAGCGCCTATGCCCAGTGGGAACTGCCCTTCGAGGCGGCCATCGCCAATGAATTCAAGGGCGGGATGCAGGTTATCCACAGCGGAGAAACCCTGGCGGGCGCCCGCTCCTTCAAGGCGGGGCAGGGGCGGCACGGTCGTTTCGACGGGTGATTGCGATGCTGTAGGAGCGAGCTCTGCTCGCGAACAGCTGCCGTGAGATTTCGCGCAACCTAGCGCATCAGGCTTTCCAGCAGGCCCGCCAGTTTCTGCGCCATGGCCCGGCGCCAGCGGGCGCTGTGGGGATTGGCCAGCACCCGATCCTCGTGGACAAAGCTGCGGATGATGGCGTTGTAGCCGAGCCAGCGGCAGGGTTCCGGTTCCCAGGCGCTGAGGCGCTTCAGCGGGCCGTCGCCGAGCACCCAGGGCTGGCGGGTGAGCAGGGATTCCCTGCCGAGGATCAGGTCCGCCAGGGTGCGTCCGCCCAGGTTGCTGGCGCCCACGCCCTCGCCGCCGTAGCCGCCGGACAGGGCGATGCCGTTCTTGCGGTCCACCAGCATGTGCGGGCGGAAGCGCCGCGCCATGCCCAGGTTGCCGCCCCAGCTGTGGGTGATGCGCACATTGCGCAGTTGCGGGAAGAGCTCGCCCAGCAGGTAGCGGCGCAGGTCGAGTTCGTCCTCGGTGAGGCGGAAGTCCTGGCGCAGCCGGCCGCCGAAGCGGTAGCCGCCCCGCGCGCCGAAGGCCAGGCGGTTGTCGGCGGTGCGTTGTGCATAAGTCACCTGGCGGCTGCTCTCGCTGAAGGCTTGGCCGTGTTCCAGGCCGATCTCCGCCCACTGCGCGTCGGAGAACGGTTCGGTAGCGATCAGCAGGCTCTGCACCGGCAACTGGTACTTGCCCAGCGGCGGCAGGCTGGCGGCGTAGCCTTCGACGGCCGGCACCACCCAGTGCGCCCTGAGTTCGCCCTGGGCGGTGCGTACCAACCCCGGCTGCCAGTGGCTGGCGGGGCTCTGCTCGAACAGTTGCACGCCCATGCGCTCCACCGTCCGCGCCAGTCCGCGGACCAGCCTGGCCGGCTGGATGGTGGCGCAGTGCGGGGTGTGGATGCCGCCGTAGGGGTTGGCTATGCGCAACTGGCCGTTCAGTTCCTCGGGGCTCAGCCAGCGGTAGTCGGCTTCGCTCAGGCCTTCGGCATACAGCTCGGCCAGTTGCTCGCGCAGGCGCTGTTCCTGCTCCGGGTAGCGTGCGGCGCAATAGAGGATGCCGCCCTTGCGGTAGTGGCAGTCGATGCCTTCGCGCTGCAGCACCTCGGCCACTTCGTCAGGGATGCCATGGAGCAGGTCGAAGGAGGCCTTGCGCACTTCGCCGGGCAGCGGCGCCAGGGCACGGTCCTCGCCCAGCAGGTTGCCCATCAGCCAGCCGCCGTTGCGGCCGCTGGCGCCAAAGCCGGCGAACTCCGACTCGACGATGGCGATCTTCAGCTCCGGGGCCTGGCGCTTGAGGTAATAGGCCGTCCACAACCCGGTGTAGCCGGCGCCGATGATCGCCACGTCCACCTCCAGCGAGCCGGCCAGCGCCGGTCGTGGCCTGATGTTTTCATCGAGTGTGTCCATCCACAGGCTGATCGAGCGCCAGTTCGGCATGGCGGGTTCCCGTTGGCAGGTTGTCGTGGCTGGCAAGGCTGAAGCCTGGCCGGGCGCTTGTCGTGTGTGATACGCAAGTTGCAGGGGCGTCATCAATGCAGCGGTTGTGCATGCCCCAGCCGGCGCAGGCGCTGGGCCAGTTGCAGGTGCTGGGCCGGGTTGTCGCAGAGCAGCAGGGCGCGCTCCAGGTCAAAGCGTTCCGCCTGGGGGCAATCCAGGCGCTGGTAGATGTCGGCACGGGCCAGGTGGTCATGCATGGTCGGCGGGCCGAGCAGCAGTACGCGCTCGGCGTCCTTCAGCGCGGCGAGGAACTCGCCGGCCTCCTGGTGCAGCAAGCGCAGGTTGCGCGACAGGCGCTGGAGCATTTCCCTTGCGCTGGCCACCTGCAGGTGGACCGCCTGGAGTTCCGCCTGGGGCCCCAACACGCGGATCAGCAGGTCGCGACAATCGCGAGTGTAGAGGCGGCGGCCACTGCACGGGTCGAGCAGGTGGTCGGCACCGGGCACGCGCAGCAGGAAGTGGCCGGGAAAGCCCACGCCCGCCAGGGGAATGCCCAGGCGGGCGGCCAGCTCCAGGGCGATCAGCGCCAGCGACAGCGGCTGCCCCCGGCGCCGGGCGAGCACTTCGGGCAGCAACGCGGCGCGCGGGCGCAGGGGCGTGTCGTCGTCCTCGTGGAAGTCCAGCTCGTTCAGCCGTCGCAACAGTGGCTGGGCCAGTTCCGCCGGCGCCAGGTCCGGCAGGCCGGCCGCCACCAGCTGCAGCAGGCTGCCAAATTCGCGCAGCACCCGTTCCGGGTCCAGGCGCGGATCGTGCTCGGCAGCGATCCACAGGGCGGCCTCCAGCATCGCCGGAGGCTCGCGTTCGAGGCAGGCTAGACAGCGTTGGCGCGGGTCCATGGGGTATCTCCGAGAGGTTGTTTTCTTGTAGCCAACTGGTTGATTTTCGTCCAGTAGTGGCACGAACAACGGTTATCTCGACGCCTCGGCTTATGCCCGGATGCAAGAGCCCGGATGGCGCAGGCCGACCTATACTGGCCCTAAAGTCAGGAATGGAGCTCGCCATGTTCGCCATGATGGAAACCGCCCGGCTGGAGGCGTTGCACCTCGCCAACGACCCCGCCACCGGACTCAAGGCCATCATCGCCATCCACAACACCCGCCTCGGCCCGGCCTTGGGGGGCTGCCGTTATCTCGCCTATCCCGATGACGAAAGCGCCATCCGTGACGCCATCCGCCTCGCCCAGGGCATGAGCTACAAGGCCGCGCTGGCCGGACTCGACCAGGGGGGCGGCAAGGCGGTGATCATCCGCCCGGCCCACGTGCCTGACCGCGCCGCACTGTTCGAATCCTTCGGCCGCATGATCGAGTCCCTCAATGGCCGTTACATCACCGCGGTGGACAGCGGCACCTCCAGCGCCGACATGGACTGCATCGCCCAGCAGACCCGCTACGTCACCAGTACCACCGCCGCTGGCGATCCTTCGCCGCACACCGCCCTCGGCGTCTTCGCCGGCATCCGCGCCACCGCCCATGCGCGCCTGGGCAGCGACGACCTCGAAGGTTTGCGCATCGCCGTGCAGGGTCTCGGCCACGTGGGCTACGCCCTGGCCGAACAGCTCCATGCAGCGGGTGCCGAGCTGCTGGTCAGCGACCTGGACAGCGGCCGTGTGCAACTGGCCATCGAGCAATTGGGCGCCCAACCGGTGGCTGCCGATGCCTTCCTCACCACACCGTGCGACATCCTCGCGCCCTGCGGCCTGGGTGGTGTGCTCAACGCCCAGACGGTGGGCCAGCTGCGTTGCGCGGCGGTGGCCGGCGCGGCCAACAACCAGCTCGCCAGCCCCGAGATCGCCGACGAGATGGAGGCGCGCGGCATCCTCTATGCGCCGGACTACGTGATCAATTCCGGCGGGCTGATCTACGTTGCCCTCAAGCACAAGGGCGAGTCGCTGCCGGCGATCACCGCACACCTGTCGCGGATCAGCCAGCGGCTTACCGAGATCTACGCGCACGCCCAGGCCGACAAGCGATCCCCCGCGCGGGTCGCCGACGCCATGGCCGAGCGCTTGCTGTTCGGCTGAGCGGCCGCCAACCAGCGGCCCGGCCTGTTGGCTCCCGGAGCCACAAGCCCCGGGTACTGCAGAGGCACTCAAAAGGTGTAAGGAGAGATGCCATGTCCAATCGGATCGATGTGCCCTATACACGCTTCCTCGACCCGGAGGGGCGGCTGGTCGGCGAACTGCCAGCCTGGGCCGACGATTTCAACCTCCTCACCCACCTCTATCGCCGCATGGTGCTGACCCGCCTGTTCGACCAGAAGGCGGTGGCCCTGCAACGCACCGGCCGCATCGGCACCTACGCCCCGACCCTGGGCCAGGAGGCCATCGGCGTCGCCATCGGCAACCTGATGCGCGACGAAGACGTGCTGGTGCCCTATTACCGCGACACCGCCGTGCAGTTGATGCGCGGTGTGCGCATGGAGGAAATCCTCCTGTATTGGGGCGGCGACGAACGCGGCAGCGACTTCCAGGACCCTCGCTCGAAAGAGGACTTCCCCATCTGCGTGCCCATCGCCACCCAGGCCCTGCATGCCTGTGGCGTGGCCACGGCGATCAAGATCCGTGGGCAGCACCGTGCGGTGGTCACCACCTGCGGCGACGGCGCCACCAGCAAAGGTGACTTCCTCGAAGCCCTTAACGTGGCTGGGGCCTGGCAACTGCCGGTGGTTTTCGTGGTGAACAACAACCAGTGGGCCATCTCGGTGCCCCGGCGCATCCAGAGCGGCGCGCCCACCCTGGCGCAGAAGGCCATCGGCGCCGGCTTCCACGGCGAACAGGTCGACGGCAACGACGTACTGGCCGTCTATGACCGCGTGCAGTGGGCGCTGGACCGCGCGCGCCACGGCAAGGGACCGATCCTGCTGGAATGCCTCAGCTACCGCCTGGGCGACCACACCACCGCCGACGACGCCACCCGTTATCGCAGCGCCGAAGAGGTCAAGGCGGCCTGGTTGGAAGAACCCATCAAGCGCATGCAGGCCTTCCTCGCCGCCAACCGGGTCTGGGACGAAGGGCGCGAGCAGGCGCTGATCGCCGACTGCCAGCGGCAGGTACAGGCGGCTGTGGATCATTTCGAATCCGCCGGAATCCAGCCGGTGGAAGCTGTGCTCGACCACGTCTATGCGCGCTGGCCCGCGGCCCTTGGCGAGCAGCGAGAAATGCTCCTGGAACGGGTTGCCCGGCGTGAGCAAGGAGGTAGCCATGAGTAACCTCAACGCCACCACCGAAAAACGCGCCCTGCTGGAAGCCGTCAACCTGGCCCTGCACCGCGCCATGCAGGAAGACGAGAACGTCGTGGTTCTCGGTGAGGACGTAGGCGTCAACGGCGGCGTGTTCCGCGCCACCCTCGGCCTGCGTGACCGCTTCGGCTTCAAGCGGGTGATCGACACGCCGCTGGCGGAAACCATGATCGGCGGCCTCGCCGTGGGCATGGCCGCCCAAGGCCTGAAGCCGGTGATGGAAATCCAGTTCCTCGGCTTCATCTACGCGGCCATGGAACACCTGGTGTCCCACGCCAGCCGCATGCGCTGCCGCACCCGTGGCCGGATCACCTGCCCGATGGTCCTGCGCAGCCCCATGGGCGCCGGCATTCGCGCGCCGGAGCACCACAGCGAAAGCACCGAGGCGCTGTTCGCCCACATCCCCGGCCTGCGGGTGGTGATCCCGTCTTCGCCGGCACGGGCCTACGGCCTGTTGCTGGCGGCCATCGACGATCCGGACCCGGTGATCTTCCTCGAACCCACCCGGCTCTACCGGATGAACCCGCAACCGATCATCGACGACGGCAGGCGCCTGCCGCTGGACAGCTGCTTCACCCTGCGCGAAGGCTCGGACATCACCCTCGTCAGCTGGGGCGCCAGTGTCCACGAAACCCTGCAGGCTGCCGCGAAGCTGGAGGAGCAGGGTGTTTCCGCCGAAGTGATAGACGTGGCCAGCATCAAGCCGCTGGACCTCGACACTCTGGAGGCATCGGTGCGCAAGACCGGCCGCTGCGTGATCGTCCACGAGGCGCCGCGCAGTTGCGGCGTTGGCGCGGAGATCGCGGCCAGCCTCTACGAGCGCGCGCTGCTCGACCTGCAGGCGCCCATCCAGCGGGTCACCGCGCCGGATATTCCACCGCCGCTGTATCGCCTGGAGCAGCTCTACATCCCCAGCCCGGAAGACATTCTTGCGGCCTGTGAGCTGGTGCTGAACTACGCCTGAGACGAGGAGCGCACGATGAAATACTTCAAACTGCCCGACCTGGGCGAAGGTCTGCAGGAAGCCGAGATCGTCCAGTGGCATGTGAAGGTGGGGGACAGCGTCAAGGCCGACCAGCTGCTTGTCTCGGTGGAAACCGCCAAGGCGCTTGTGGATATCCCGGCGCCCCATGACGGCGTGGTGGCCAGGACCTTCGGCAAGGAGGGCGACATTCTCCACGTCGGCGAACCGCTGCTGGGCTACGAGGGCGAGGATGCCGACGCCGGCACGGTGGTCGGACGCCTGGAAGGCGGCGGCAATGCCCAGGCCGACAGCTTTTTCGTGGGGGCCGCACCGTCCACCCGCGAACACCTGGCGCCGCGTGCGACCCCGGCGGTACGCCAGCTCGCCCGCCAGCTCGGCGTTGAACTGGCCGCCCTGGCCGGCTCCGGCCCCGACGGCCTGGTGACGCGCACGGATGTGGAACAGGCCGCTCGAAGCGCCCGCGACAGCTTCGGTGGCGAGCGCCTGCGGGGCGTACGCCGCAGCATGGCGATCAACATGGCGCGCTCCCATGCCGAGGTGGTGCCGGTGACCCTCTTCGGCGACGCCGACCTGCACCGCTGGCCGAAAGCCCGCGACCCGCTGGTTCGCCTGAGCAAGGCCATCGCCGCTGCCTGTGAGGTGGAACCCATCCTCAACAGTTGGTTCGACGGCCGCGCGCTGTCCATCCGCCAGCATGACAAGATCGACCTGGGCATTGCCGTCGATACGCCGGACGGGCTCTTCGTCCCGGTGTTGCGCAACGTCGGCGGGCGCAGTGCCGAGGACCTGAAGGAAGGCATGTCGCGGCTGCGGGCCGACGTCAAGGCGCGCTCGATCCCGCCGCAGGAAATGATGGGGGCGACCATCACCCTGTCCAACTTCGGCACCCTGTTCGGCCGCTACGCCAACCCCGTGGTCGTTCCGCCCCAGGTGGCGATCATCGGCGCCGGTGGCATCCGCGACGAGGTGGTGGCCTGGCAGGGCAAGGTGGAAATCCACCCGGTGCTGCCGCTGTCGCTGACCTTCGACCATCGGGCGGTGACCGGGGGCGAAGCGGCGCGGTTCCTGAAAGCGCTGGTGCAGGCGCTGGAGCAGCCGTAGGGCAGGGCTGTGCCCTGCTTGGCGAATGAGTTCGCCCCTACAGGAAAGGTGCCGCCAGCTGGCTTCAGTGGTCCGCCGAGAGTCACCCCTCTCCTCTTCAGGGAGAGGGGCCGGGGGAGAGGGTGGTTTCCGGCGGCTCTGTGCCAGTCCATTTCGCGAATGAATTCGCCCCCACAAGTCACCTCGGCCCACCCCTTGCCGAACCGGCAACCGGCAGCTATTGCTGTCTGCCTGGAACCGGCAGGAGGCCCCCGATGATCGAATCACCCTGGCAGGGCGCGCTATGGATGGCCCGCGACTTCTGCCTGCTCGATGGCGTTGCAGGCAGCGCGCGTCCCCACGCCCACTACGCCCATCAGGCACTATTGGCCAAGGCCACGCCATTGCGCCTGACCCTGGAGGGGGAACCATGTGGCGGGCGTTTCCTGCTGGTGGAGTCGATGCGCGCCCATGCCATCGAGGACTCCAGTCAGGACGTGGTCGCCGTCTATGCGGAACCCCTGGCCTTCAGTCCGGCGACCTTGCGCCAGATGCTCGCGGATGCCCCAGCAGACCTTGAAGCGCTGGCGGGCTTGCTGCTGGCCGCGCCTCGGCAACGATTGGACCTGCGCATCGCCAAGGCGCTGGCGACGGTGGATGCCTTGCTGGAGGAAAAGGTCAGCGCGGCGGCGCTGGCGAAACGGGCCTGCCTGTCGCTGAGCCAGCTGGAAAGACTGTTCAGCGACCAGGTGGGGCTCTCGGTGCGGCGCCTGGTGCTCTGGCGCCGCCTGCGCCTGGCGCTGCGCCTGGCCCTGGAAGGCGAGTCACTGACCCGTGCCGCCCTGGACGCCGGCTTCGCCGATGCCGCGCATTTCTCGCGCACCATGCGCGCCACCTTCGGCATCCGCGCCGACCGCAACCTGGCGCGGCTGAAGCTGCAACTCATCGGTTAGGCACGACGCAATCCGGCCGGTGCTTCCGGGCTGGCTCCGTGGGGCTGGTGGCGGAAAGGCTCGAGCATCTGGGCCAGGTAATCGCGGGGATAGTCCGGACGGCTGCCGATACCGAGGTCATCGACGCCCATGCGGTAGTCGCTGTGGAAGGCGGTGCCCAACAGGCGGTCCCAGAAGCTGAAGAACAGGGCGAAGTTCACGTCTCCGGCGCGGCCGTACTTCATGTGGTGGAAGCGGTGCACCGGCGCCCAGGCAAACAGGTGCCGCAGCGGGCCGACGCGCATGTCCACATTGCTGTGTTGCAAGAGCAGTTGCAGGGCGATGGCGAAGGCGAGCAAGGCCGCGACCTGCACCGGCATTCCTATCACCAGCAAAGGCGCGGTGCCGGCCAGGGCTTCGACGGCCTGATGCAGCGGGTGCTTCATCAGGCCATTGAACCCGTACATGCGCTGCACGCTGTGATGCACGGCGTGCAGGCGCCAGAGCGGTTCCAGGCGGTGGCTGAGGTAATGCATCAGCGTGATGCCGAGGTCGGCGACCGGGACGGCCAGCAGCAACTGGAGCGGCAAAGGCCAGTGGTGGGGCCACATGACGGCATTTGGTATCCAGGCAGCTGCCAGCGGAATGGCCAAAATGCCCAGCAGGTTGAGGGTTTCGTTCACCAGCGCATGCAGGCCGTCACGCAACCGGTCTCCTCGTGGCCGGTTCCACTGCGGCTCATAGGGCAGCCAGGCTTCGGCGAGGAAGGCCAGGGCGATGGCGGGCAGTAGCAGGACCACAAGCCAATAGGCTGGACGCAGGGCGGTTATCCACAGCGCAGCGGCGAGAAAGCCGAAGAAAAACAGCGGCGCATAGAGGCAGGCGAAGAGTGAACGCATGGGAAGGCTCCTTGTTCGGGGCCTTGAGCGTCGCGTCCTGCGCTCGTTGGGAATTGAACAAACCGCGCAAGTTGGACCAGGCGATTGCCCTTGTGCGGCAATCGCCCGGTCCGGTGTCACGCGGTCCGGTTACCCACGCTGAACACCAGCATCAGCCCCGCGAGTATTCCGCCCATCCCGGCCATGCCCAGCGGCGCCAGGGTATTGCCGAGGAAGAGATAATCCATCCCCGCCGTCACCACCGGCACCAGGTAGAACAGGCTGGTGACGTTCACCAGGTTGCCCGCCTGCATCAGCCGGTAGAGCAGCAACTGCGCCAGCACCGAGATCACCAGCGCCAGCCACAGCAGGGGGATGGCGAAGTCCAGGGTCGCCTCGAAGTGGAAGGGCTTGTAGGGCACCAGTAGCAGGCAGGCCAGCAAGCTGGCGCCGTACTGCACGGGCAGGACCTGCATGGGCGACTGCTTGAGGCCTTTCTGCAGGATGGCGCCGAAGGTCATGCTGCCCAGCGAGGCGAAAGCGTAGACCAGCCCGAGGGTGGAGACTTGCGCCCGGCCGATGCTCTGCCACACCAGCAGCACCAAGCCGCCCAAGGCGATGGCCAGGCCCAGCAGGCGCGCCAGGGAGAAGCGCCGCTCCAACACCAGCAGCGTGAGGATCGGCTGTACCCCGAGCAGTGCCGCGAGCACGCCGGGGGTGATGCCGTTGTCCAGCGCCAGCAGGTAGCAGATGGTGTAGCCGCCAATCAGCAGCAGGCCGATACCCGCCACCTTCAGCCGACTGCCCGGTTGCGGCAGGGCCTGGCCGCGCCAGCCGCAGACCAGCAGCAAGGTGGCGAAGGCGAGGGCGAAGCGCAGGGTGAGGAAAGCAAAGGGCGAGGCATGGTCCAGGCCCAGTCGCGCGAAGATCGCGCCGCTGCTCCAGAGCAACACGAAGAGTGAAGTCGAGGCGAAAGCGCCCCAGACGGATTTGTCCAACGTCATGAATGTTCACCTGTCAGTGAGCAGCAACAGGCTCCGGCGCGCGCGAACGCCGACCGAAAGTGGTCAGGACCGGAGCGGTATCAGTGGCTGGTGATCAGCCGAGCAGCGCGTACAGGGGCGGCGGCGGAAAGCCGGCCCGCACGGCAAGCGGCGGTGCGACAGGTGGGGACATCGGCGACAGGCAGGCGCGAACGCGCGCACCGACGGGGTCGGTGATCATCGCGGAATGGGCGCTTGCGTTGGGCATCTGGGATTCGCCGAAGGAGATGGGCCCCGGAAGGGCGACTTGGCGAAACTAGACCGGGTTTGGCCGGACGTCAATCGGGAAAACATGTGATGCAGGAGGGGAACTGCCTGGGCCCAGCTGATTGGTGCATCTGCTCCTGAAAGACCAATTCCCCGCCGCATCACATCAGGAGTTACTCGTCACATCCGGCGCGAGTCACCCCTCTCCTCTTCAGGGAGAGGGGCCGGGGGAGAGGGCGGATCACTCGCCGGGCAGTTCCAGCTCGGCCAGGGCGTCGGGCTGATTCTTGAAGGCGCGGGCGAAGGTATCGCGATGCTTGGCCATGAAGATGCCGATGTCTTCCACCTGCTGTTCGTTCAGGGACGGCACCGCCTTCTGCAGGACCTCGGCCAGGGATTCGGCCAATTCGAGCATCTTGTCGTAACGGTCGGCTTCGGCCTTATCCATGAACAGGCGCTCCGGATCGCGACTGCTGCGGTACACCACTTCGACGGCCATTCATCACCCCTCACCTTCATTGGTTGGAAAATACTGGATGTGCGTACAGTATTCGGAATGATGGCAAATGGAAATAGCCCGTAGGAAATTTCCATTTGCCGGCCGGCCTCAGCGATCGCTGCGAATCGGGCCGAATTCCGCCGGAACCCAAGCATAGCCCTTGCCTTCGCCTTCGCTACGGACGTGGCCGAGGCCGGGGAAGGGCAGGTGCGCGCCGGCTACCCAGAGCTTGTCCTTCGCGGCAGCGGCAAACACCTGCTTGCGGCTGGCGATGGCCTTGGCGTTATCCACATCGAACTCGATGGCGATGTCCGGGTTGGCGAACTGGGTGGCATGGCTGTGCACCACGTCGCCCCAGACCAGCAGTTCCTGGCCGTTGGAGCTGAACCGGTAGCCGGTATGGCCGGGGGTATGGCCGGGAGAGGGCGCGGAGCTGACGCCTTCCACCAGGGCATCGCCCGCGCTGTAGGTCTTCAGCTTGCCGGCGGCCTGGTAGGGCGCCACGGCCTTCTGCGCCATCTCGAAGAAGGCTTTCGAGTCGGCCGGCGCCTTGGCCGCTACCTCGGGGTTCAGCCAGAAGCCGGCTTCATCCCGGGTGACGAACACTGTGGCGTTGGCGAAGGCCGGTTTGCCCACGGCGTCCAGCAGGCCGCAGGCGTGGTCCGGGTGCAGGTGGGTGAGCAGCACGCTATCCACCTGTTCCGGCTGGTAACCGGCAGCCTTGAGGTTGCCGAGGATGCCGCCGAGGGTGGGACCGAAGCACTTCGACGAGCCGGTATCCACCAGCACCAACTGCTTGCCGGTGTTGACCAGATAGGCGTTGACCGCGGTCTGCACGCCCTTGCCGGACTCGATGAACATGCGCGCCAGCAGGCTCTGGATATCTTCCGCGCTGGCGCCCTTGAGCAGGTTGGTGCCGAGGTCCACGTAGCCGTCGTAGAGCGCGGTGACTTCCAGATCGCCCACGGCCATTCGGTAGAAGCCGGGTACCTGGGTCTGCTGCTTGGCCACCGGCGCGGCCTGGGCCGTGATCGGCGAAGCGAAAGGCAGGGCCAGGGCGAGGGCTGCGAGAAGAACGTGGCGAGGGTGAAGCAGGCGGCTCATGACGAAGCTCCATTTCGGGATGAGCGGTGTTTATGCGGGGTGATCGCCAGTGATGTCCAGTACGCAGTTTTTCCTGCGTGACGCACCTGGCGGTAAGGGCTGCGACAACCTGCCTCGTGGCGCAGTCGTTAGGACGGCCTCCATCCTGCATAACCCCAATGTCACCTTTCCCCGTCATCATCGGGGTCGTCGTCGCAAGGAGCTGTATCGTGAAAATCAACTGGGCTGAACGAACGCGCGAAAATGTGCATGGCCTGGCCGAGTCGCTGGGAAACCTCCTGGTGGAGAGCTTCCACTACCTGGCATTGTTCGCCATCGGCGGGATCACCGCCTGGGCCGCCGTGGTGGCTTTCCTGGGGATGCTGGACAAGGGCCACGCCACGGTCGATGACATCCTGCTGCTGTTCATCTACCTCGAACTGGGCGCCATGGTCGGCATCTACTTCAAGACCAACCACATGCCGGTGCGCTTCCTGATCTACGTGGCGATCACTGCTCTGACACGCCTGCTGATTTCCGATGTCTCGCACCACCACCGGCCGGACCTGGGCGCGGTCTTCGTGTCCGGCGCCATCCTGCTGCTGGCACTCGCCATCCTGGTGGTGCGCTATGCCTCCTCGCGCTTCCCTTCGGTGCAGAGCGATGCATCGCCCCGTCGTCGGCAACTGCGTCACCAGGTTGAAGTGGAAGAAGAAGCCTGATCCCGTGCACCGATAGCGTGCATCAGATGCGCGCTATCTGTGCGGCATTCACCCGCCCGGTGCGCACCGGCGCCACATGGCCGTCGGTCATGCGGGTGAGCAGTTCCCCCACCTTGTTTCCGCTCTCGATGGCGATTCCCAGGCGGATGCTTTCGATCACCCGCTGCAAGCGGACCGGGTCGTTGCGCTGGACCACGCTGATCATGCGCCGCGCTGCCACGCCCCGTTCGTTGGTCAGGGTCAGCAAGATGCCGCCGTCCGGGCTGACGAGGCTGAGGTTGACCCGGAATTCAGCCTGGAACGCGTCGGTGAGCATCTGGAAGGGGTTGTACATGGCCTGTTACCTGGTTGGTCGAGCGATGAGTCGATGGACGCCCGGAGAACTGCAAAGTTCGAACCGCCAGGACCGGCGGCAGGGGCTGTTCCGACCAACTGTCGCGGATGGCCCGATCCGGGCCGTTCCTGGCAAGTCGATAGTTCTTGACCGGGGCTTGAACCGTCCGACTGGCGCGGCTTCCATTGCCGTCGACGGGCGTAAACTGAGACAGGCGGTGCCCCGCATCATCGCCAGGAGGTGTTCCATGCGACCCACGTTGCCCCTCATCGTGCTGGCCCTGCTGATCCTGTCGCCGGCGGCGCTGGCATCCTCCACCGAGGTCAGCTTCAGAAATCCGGAGAAGTACAGCGACGCGCGCCTGCACCGCGACTACGGCCGTGGCGCGGATGACGTCGTACTGAAGGACCTCAAGGCCCACATCGAGAAGCTCGGCAAGCGCTACCTGCAACCCGGGCAGACGCTCAAGGTGGACATCCTCGATATCGACCTGGCCGGCCGGTACGAACCCTGGCGGGTGAACTCCCGGGATGTGCGCTTCATGCGCGAAGTGACCTGGCCCCGGATCAAGCTGCACTACAGCTTCGAACAGAATGGCAAGACCCTGGTCAGCCGCGACGCGACGGTGATCGACCAGACCTACCTGCAACACGGCAACCACTACTTCAGCAGCGACCGCCTGCGCTACGAGAAGGCCATGCTGGACGACTGGTTCCGCTGGAATATCGGGTCGAAGGAGCGGACGGTTTCCTATTGATTGGCAGGGCAGGGAATGTCAGTTCCTACGGGCGGACTTCAGCAATAATCAGAAAGTGTCGAAGAATCTTCCTGGCTTGCGGTAGGAAAGCTGGAACCGACAAACACGCTCCGTGGTCAACAGGCAACAAAATATGGAGAAACCACCATGCTTTCGCGTCCCTGCAACCGTCGTCTCGCTTCCGTCCTGATCGCGAGCCAGTTCGTCTTCCTCACCCAGATGCCGCTGGCCCAGGCCGCCATGATCGGTACACCGCAAGCCGTGCAGGAACAGCCGCTGCAGCAGCATCAACCGGTCGACCAGGCCCAGTTGCGCGCCATGCTCGACGACAAGCAGGTGCAGCAGAAGCTCGAATCCCTCGGCGTGCCCCGCGAACAGGTGGAGGCGCGGATCGCCAGCCTGACACCGGCGGAACTGCAGCAGTTCAACCAGCGCCTGGAGCAGGAACCGGCCGGCGGCTGGGTGGGGATCATCGTGCTGTTCCTGGTGATCTTCATCATCACCGACATGCTCTGCGCCACTGACATCTTCAGCTTCATCAAGTGCATCCGCTGATGCGTGGCTGGCTCGCCGGCCTGGTGCTGGTCCTGGCGGGCTGCGCCGGGCAGCAACCCATGCTGCCGCCGCAGAGCGACAGGCTGCCCGAGCGGGTGGAGCTGAGCCAGACGCCGTTCTATCCGCAGGAAATCTACCAGTGCGGCCCGGCAGCGCTGGCTACCCTGTTGGTGCAGCGGGGGGTGAAGACTTCGCCCGAGGAACTGGCGCCGAAGGTCTACCTGCCGGGCCGGCAGGGCAGCCTCAAGCTGGAACTGGTGGCCGCCGCACGTCAGCACGGCATGCTGGTGTACCCGCTGGAGCCGAACCTGGATGCCTTGCTGGCCCAGGTGGCCGCGGGCAACCCGGTGCTGGTGATGCAGAACCTCGGCCTGGACTGGCTGCCGCGCTGGCACTTCGCAGTGGTGGTGGGCTATGACCGCGGCAAGGATGAGCTGGTGCTGCGCTCCGGCACCGAGAAGCGCTGGGTGACTGACCTGCGCAGCTTCGACCGTACCTGGCAACGTGCCGAGCGCTGGGCCGTGGTGACGCTGCCGGCGGACAGGCTACCGGCGGAAGCGCAGCTGGAGCCCTGGATCAAGGCCGCCAGCGACCTGGAGCAGACCGCCCAGCGCGCGGCAGCGGAACGCGCCTATCGCACGGCGGCCGAGCATTGGCCGACGGAGCCGCTACCGCTCTTCGCCCTGGCCAATGCGCGCTATGCCGAGGGGGATCGCGATGGCGCCGAAGCGGCCCTGCGCCAAAGCCTCAAGCGCAAGCCGGACTACGCCCTGGGCTGGTTCAACCTGTCCGAGGTGCTCAACGAGAAGGGCTGCACGGCCCAGGCCGGCCAGGCGCGGGCCTGTGCGCGGCAACTGGCGCCTGATGACCCGCGCCTGGCGGCGCCTCTGGGAGCGACCGCGAGCGGCAAGGGGCAGTGTGGCGCGTTGCCTGTGTGCGGAACGACGAATCTGTAGGGGCGACTTCAATCGCCAAGGGCAGCGCAGTTCCGTAGCCCGGCTTGCGTGCCTCTCCCTGGATGTAGCCCATAAACGACAATGCCCGTATCGATCGATACGGGCATTGTCTTCAAGCTCGGCCCCGGACTACCAGGTTTTCACACAGTCTGACCTCCGGGGCTTTTGCATGGCGCGGGGCCTTACAGGCGCAGGCCGCCGTCCAGTTCCAGGACACGACCGGTGAAGTAGTCGTTCTCCAGGATGTAGGCGACTGAGTGGGCGATTTCCATCGGCTTGCCCAGGCGACGCAGGGGGATGCCCGAGGTCATTTTTTCCAGGGCTTCCGGCTTCATGCTGGCGACCATGTCGGTTTCGATGAAGCCCGGGGCGACGCCGCCCACGCGGATGCCGTAGCGAGCCAGTTCCTTCGCCCAGACCACGGTGTCGGCGGCCACACCGGCCTTGGCGGCGGAGTAGTTGGCCTGGCCCATGTTGCCGGCGCGGGAGATGGAGGAGATGTTGATGATCGCGCCTTCGTTCTTCAGTTCGATCATCTTGGCGGCAACTTCGCGGGTGCAGAGGAACACGCCGGTCAGGTTGACGTCGATCACCGCCTGCCACTGGGCCAGGCTCATCTTGGTCATTTCGCCGTCCTTGACCTTGATGGTCAGGCCGTCGCGCAGGATGCCAGCGTTGTTCACCAGGCCGTTGATGGCGCCGAAATCCTCGGCCACCTGGGCGACCATGTGGGTCACCTGTTCCTCGACGGCCACGTTGCAGAGGTAAGCGCGCGCATCGCCACCGGCGGCCTTGCAGGCGGCCACGGCTTCATCCAGTTTTTCCTGGTTCAGGTCCACGAGGGCGAGTTTCGCGCCCTTGGCGGCCAGGTACTCACCCATGGCACGGCCGAGGCCCTGGCAACCACCGGTAATGATGATGACCTTGTCTTTGAGTTGCATGAGATTCCCCTCGAATAACTGTCGCTTTGCCCCCGCTGACGACCTTAAACCGCTATTCTGGTCGCTCGTCCGTTTCCGACGGATTCTTTGCGAGGAGTCATAAGGTGAGCGTGAAAGCCGCAAAGCATGCACGAGAATTGCTGCTCAAGGAATACCAGGGTGTGTTGTCCACCCATTCCAAAGCCATGCCGGGCTTCCCTTTCGGATCAGTGGTTCCCTATTGCCTGGATGCCGAAGGCCGGCCGCTGATCCTGATCAGCCGCATCGCCCAGCACACCCATAACCTGCAGAAGGACCCCCGGTGTTCCCTGCTGGTGGGCGAGCGCGGCGCCGAAGATGTTCAGGCCGCCGGCCGCCTGACCCTGCTGGCCGAAGCGCGGCAGGTCAGCGATGGCGCCGAGGTGGAAGCCGCCGCCGCCCGTTATTACCGCTATTTCCCCCATGCGGTGGACTACCACCGCACCCACGACTTCGATTTCTGGTGCCTGGAGCCGGTGCGCGCCCGCTTCATCGGCGGATTCGGCGCCATCCACTGGGTGGATCAGCTGGTGCTGGCCAACGCGTTCGCCGGCGAGGGTGAAGTCGCCATGCTGGAACACATGAACAGCGACCACGCCAATGCCATCGCCCACTATGTGGAGCTGGCCGGGCTGCCGAAGGATCCCGGCGCAGAGATGGTTGGAATCGACACTGAGGGATTCCACCTACGCATTGGTCAGACGCTTCACTGGCTGCCCTTCCCAACATCCTGTAACAACCCAGGTGCGGTCCGTCAGGCCCTGGTACAGCTGGCTCGCGCCGAGTCCTGGCCGACCAGTGGTGAGGCGGTGGCTTGAATTGGCAGGAGGGCGGCTTCATCTAACGGTTTACCGGAAGCCGTTCTTCCACCAAGGAATCCCCTGATGCGCGCTTTTCTCTTTCTGTTCCTGCTCTTTCCGCTGATCGAGCTGGCCGTCCTGATCCAGGTCGGCAGTGCCATTGGCGTCCTGCCGACCCTGCTGCTGGTGATCGGTACCGCCGTACTCGGCAGCGTCCTGCTGCGGGTGGCCGGCGTCGCTACCGCCTGGCGTGCCCGCGAGCGCCTGGCCCGCGGTGAGGTGCCTGAGCAGGAAATGCTCGAAGGCCTGCTGATCGCCGTCGGCGGCGGCCTGCTGCTGTTGCCGGGCTTCATCAGCGACATCTTCGGCCTGCTGTGCCTGATCCCCTTCACCCGTCGACTGTTCATCCGCAACCTGCGCAAGCGCGCCGAAACCCAGGCCATCCGCCAGCGCGCCTTCGCCGACGACCTGGCCGCTCGCAGTGGCCAGACCCGCCCGCACGTGATCGAAGGCGAATACGAGCGCCGCGACCAATAAAGTGCATTTTTTTTGTGGCTGCCCCTTGAAATGGTTCCGGGCGCCCCTATGTATCCGTCACCGCAAGGTTCCTGCCTGTGGGCAGGTCAGATTTCAGCGGCGCGCCTGACACGCCGCAACCGGCCCCGCCGGACATTACCAACCCACCGGTGCCCGCACCGGTCGAGCAACAACACTATTGGGAGAGATCGACAATGAAGCTTCGTCCTCTGCATGACCGCGTCGTCATCCGTCGCAGCGAAGAAGAGACCAAAACCGCTGGCGGCATCGTGCTGCCGGGCTCGGCCGCCGAGAAGCCGAACCGCGGCGAAGTCGTCGCTGTAGGCACCGGTCGCCTGCTGGACAACGGCGAAGTGCGTCCGCTGGCCGTGAAGGTCGGTGACCAGGTGGTGTTCGGCCCGTACTCTGGCAGCAACACCATCAAGGTCGATGGCGAAGAACTGCTGGTGATGGGCGAAAGCGAAATCCTCGCTGTCGTCGAAGCCTGAGTTCCGCAAATCTCCGTCCAAATACCAAAGAATTGAGGATCAATCACCATGGCTGCTAAAGAAGTCAAATTCGGCGATTCCGCTCGCAAGAAAATGCTCGTCGGCGTGAACGTACTGGCCGACGCCGTTAAAGCCACACTCGGCCCGAAAGGCCGCAACGTGGTCCTGGACAAGAGCTTCGGCGCTCCGACCATCACCAAGGACGGCGTTTCCGTTGCCAAGGAAATCGAACTGAAAGACAAGTTCGAGAACATGGGCGCCCAGCTGGTGAAAGACGTTGCCTCCAAGGCCAACGACGCTGCCGGTGACGGCACCACCACCGCTACCGTCCTGGCCCAGGCCATCGTCAACGAAGGCCTGAAGGCCGTTGCCGCCGGCATGAACCCGATGGACCTGAAGCGCGGCATCGACAAGGCCACCACTGCCATCGTTGCCCAGCTGAAAGAGCTGGCCAAGCCCTGCGCCGACACCAAGGCCATCGCCCAGGTAGGCACCATCTCCGCCAACTCCGACGACTCCATCGGCAACATCATTGCCGAAGCCATGGAGAAAGTTGGCAAGGAAGGCGTGATCACCGTTGAAGAAGGCTCGGGCCTGGAAAACGAACTGTCCGTCGTTGAAGGCATGCAGTTCGACCGCGGCTACCTGTCCCCTTACTTCATCAACAAGCCGGACACCATGGTCGCCGAGCTGGAAAGCCCGCTGATCCTGCTGGTCGACAAGAAGATCTCCAACATCCGCGAAATGCTGCCGGTGCTGGAAGCCGTTGCCAAGGCTGGCCGCCCGCTTCTGATCGTTGCCGAGGACGTGGAAGGCGAAGCCCTGGCCACCCTGGTTGTGAACAACATGCGCGGCATCGTCAAAGTCGCAGCCGTCAAGGCTCCGGGCTTCGGCGACCGTCGCAAGGCCATGCTGCAGGACATCGCCATCCTGACCGGCGGCACCGTGATCTCCGAAGAAGTCGGCCTGTCCCTGGAAAGCGCCACTCTGGAGCACCTGGGTAACGCCAAGCGCGTTGTCCTGAGCAAGGAAAACACCACCATCATCGACGGCGCCGGCGCCCAGTCCGACATCGAAGCCCGCGTTGCCCAGATCCGCAAGCAAGTCGAAGAGACCACCTCCGACTACGACCGCGAGAAGCTGCAAGAGCGTCTGGCCAAACTGGCCGGCGGTGTTGCCGTGATCAAGGTCGGTGCGGCTACCGAAGTCGAGATGAAAGAGAAGAAGGCCCGCGTTGAAGACGCCCTGCACGCTACCCGTGCTGCCGTCGAAGAAGGCGTGGTTCCTGGCGGTGGCGTAGCCCTGGTTCGCGCCCTGCAGGCCATCGAAGGCCTGAAAGGCGACAACGATGACCAGAACGTCGGTATCGCCCTGCTGCGTCGCGCTGTCGAAGCTCCGCTGCGCCAGATCGTGGCCAACGCCGGTGACGAGCCGAGCGTCGTGGTCGACAAGGTGAAGCAGGGTTCCGGCAACTTCGGCTTCAACGCTGCTACCGGCGTGTACGGCGACATGATCGAGATGGGCATCCTGGACCCGGCCAAGGTCACCCGTTCCGCCCTGCAGGCTGCGGCCTCCATCGGCGGTCTGATGATCACCACCGAGGCCATGGTTGCCGAAGCGGCCGACGACAAGCCGGCCCCGGCCATGCCTGACATGGGCGGCATGGGCGGCATGGGCGGCATGATGTAAGCCACCCGGCCACCTGGTCCGAAGAAGCCCCGCCTCGTGCGGGGCTTTTTCTTGTGTACGCAAATGCACGGGAGCACGCAGCGTGGTTATGATCGGTGACCGGGCGCCGCAGGGAACTCCCACGCGATTCCCGGTCGAAGTTGCGTTGGTCGGTAAGTGGCCATCACCGGGCTGTTAAATGGAGTTGAGCCGATGCGCATCCTGCTGGTCGAAGACAACCACGACATTCTCGCCAACATGGTCGACTTCCTAGAGCTCAAGGGCTACAGCGTCGACTGCGCGCGAGACGGGCTTTCCGGCCTGCACCTGGCCAGCAGCGAGCACTACGACCTGATCGTGCTCGACATCATGTTGCCGGGGCTGGACGGCTACAACCTCTGTCGGCGCCTGCGCGAAGATGCCCGACGTGATACGCCGGTGATCATGCTCACCGCCCGTGACAGCCTGGACGACCGGCTCCAGGGCTTCCAGTCCGGCGCTGACGACTACCTGCTCAAACCTTTCGCCTTGTCCGAACTGGCCGCCCGTATCGAAGCGGTACTGCGCCGTTCCCAGGGCGGCGGCAAACGCAGCCTGAAGGTGGCCGATCTCAGCTACGACCTGGACACGCTGGAGGTCACCCGTGCAGGCAAGGCGCTCAAGCTCAATCCCATCGGTCTCAAGCTGCTCGCCGTGCTGATGCAGAAGAGCCCGCACCTGGTGCGCCGCGAAGCACTGGAAGAGGCGTTGTGGGGGGATGACTGCCCCGACAGCGACAGCCTGCGCAGCCACATCCACCAACTGCGCCAGGTGATCGACAAGCCCTTCGACAAGCCGCTGCTGCACACCATGCATGGCCTGGGTTACCGCCTGGCGGAGTCTGACGATGGAGTTTAGGCAGAGCCTCGCTCGACGGATTCTCATCGCCTTCGTACTGATGACCGCACTCGTGGGCGGCACCTTCGCGGTGGGGATCATCGAAGTGGTGCACCTGATCGAGGAGCAGTTGATCTCCCGCGATCTGGACAACGAACTCACGCGGGTCCTGACCCAGAACATCGCCCAGGGCCGGACGCCCAGCCTGGACAGCGATACCCGTTTCTACAGCAGCGATGGGCGTGGCCCCTACGCCCTGCCGGAAGAACTCGCCGCTCTGCAGCTGGGCTTCCACGAAGTCTTCGAGGGGGAGCATTCCTACCACGCGCTGGTGCGCGAGATCGATGGCCGGCGCTATGTGATGCTGCAGGACCAGAGCGATTTCGAGGCCCGCGAGCAGGTGCTCTATCGCGTGGTGATGGTCGGCTTCGGCATCAGCGTGGTGCTGGCCCTGCTGCTGGGCTGGCTGCTGGCGCGCAAGGTCATCGAGCCCGTGGTGCGCCTGGCCGGCCAGGTCCGCCATCGTGACCAGTTGCTGGGCATGGCGCCGCCACTGGCGCCGGATTATGCCTCCGACGAGGTGGGGCAACTGGCTCAGGCCTTCGACGACACCCTGGGCCGGCTGCATGAGGTACTGCACCGCGAGCGTCTGTTCACCAGTGACGTCAGCCACGAGCTGCGTACACCGCTGATGGTGCTGGCCACTTCCTGTGAACTGCTGGCGGAGAACCCCGGCCTCGATGCCCGGGGCCGCGCCCAGGTGCGGCGCATCGCTCGTGCCACCGAGGAAATGCGCGACCTGGTGCAGACCTTCCTGATGCTGGCGCGCTCCCAGAGCGATGAGGCCAGCGTGGCGCCCCAGGCGAGCCTGAGCAGCGTGGCCGATGATCTCGCCAGCCAATGGCGCGCGGCTATCGAGCACAAGGGGCTGAGCTTCGAATACCAGCCGGGGCAACCCCAGGAGCGGCGCTACAACGCTTCCTTCCTGCGCTCGGTGCTAGGCAACCTGCTGCGCAACGCCCTGCATTACACCGACAGCGGCAGCATCCGCCTGATCCTGAAGGGCGACGGATTCGTGGTGGAGGACAGCGGCGTGGGCATTCCCGAGGAGGATCGCGAGGCGATGTTCCGCCCCTTCGTCCGGGGGCCTGCCAGACGCGGCGACGGCCTTGGGCTGGGCCTTTCGCTGGTGCAGCGGATCTGCGACAACCAGGGCTGGACCGTCAGCCTGAGTGCCTCCCAACCCACGGGTTGCCGATTCGAGGTAGACCTCAAGGGAAACCCCCACTCCGCTTCTTGACGATTTTTTCACCAGTTGCTGGCTAGAGTGGCAAGCCAGCACTCCCCGGCCCGCCCGAAAGCACCCGTTCACCCGAACTGTAACAATCGGCTGCTAACCTCGACCGCCTCACCAGGGCGGCACCTTTCGGCTGGCCAAATGGCGCCGGAGAGGCCTGGCAGTGGGCATCGCGCCTGCGCAGGGTCAGGGGAGACAAAGGCACCATTCGTCGCTGGGTTGGGCACACTGGGTGTTGCTGATCTAGGGTTATGAAGCAGCGTTTGGCAGCGCTATCAAGGGGTTGCGATCATGAAGTTAGAAGTCACGCGAGCTTTGTTCCTCGTCGGCGCCTTGGGACTGGCCTCCCTGGCAGTGGCTGCCTGGCATGAGCCTTCACCCGCCGTAGTCAGCGTCAATGGCCTGGGTTATTGCCCGCTACCACCCAACGCCCGGGTGAAGGCCGATGTACAACCGGACCGGAACCTGCTGCTGTTCATGTTCGGACTGTCACAGGGGCTACGCGGCCAGGAGTGACCGAGAACTCCGCAAAACCGGAAGTTTCGCGTTTCCGGCGATGAACCCAGCAAGAAAAAAGGTTCTTCGCGGAGTCTGGGGGAAGAGCGAGTTGACAGTCAGGGAAGTGGGTAAATTGGCAGTCGCCAAACGAACCAACCCCCACTCCCTGCTGCCGCCGTGCATCCTATTGATCTTGCTC
>NZ_JBHZGM010000037.1:0-48203 GCF_043392685.1 Metapseudomonas phytobenefica
GCCTTCCGCTAGCACTTCCCCTTGCCGGGCGTGCAGAGGACTTCCACCTCCAAGTCGTCCAGTTCACCACCACAGTGAACCGAACAGCGCCAGTCACGGCGCTACGCGCCATGCCTGGCGCACCCAATAAGAAGGGACAGGCGAACCCGTCCCTTCTCGGTTGCTTCAGCCACGTTTGGCTTTTTCAGTGAGCTCTTTCTGCTGCGCGACTTCTTCCTGCACCTTGCGCTGCTGTTCGATCTGCGCAAGGCGCTTCTCGTAGCGGGCGACGGTGCGGTCGCCGCCGCCCGAAGCCAGGGCGCTACCGGCGCAAAGGGTTACGGCAAGCAGGGTGGCGGAAGTGATCAGGGTTTTCATGGTGGGTCTCCTATCGAGATCAAGGGTTGGGGTATCCAGAGCAATCTCCGAATTCGTTACGGCCGTCCTTGACGTGGTCCGTGGGCCCCGGGCGGCCGGCGTTGCCGGTCACCCGCGGATGCCCACGCGAACCTGAATAAAAAGCCCCGCGGCGAGGAGCACCACTCCGCGAGGCGAAGTTGCCGGCCGGGCCGGGCAAGGGAGGAAGGGATCAGGCCTGCGGCTGCCAACCGCCGCCGAGGGCCTTGTAGATAGCGACGATGCCGCGATAGACATCGGTTTCGGCCTGGGCCTGGGCGTCTTCGGCGGCCAGGCGTTCGCGTTCGGCGTCCAGCAGCACGAGGAAGTCCACTGTGCCTTCGCGGTAGCGCACGGCAGCCTGTTCGGCGGCGGCGCGGGTGGCTTCCGACTGGCGCACCAGGGACACCAGGCGCTCCTGGCGCTTGCTGTAGTCGCTGAAGGCGTTTTCCGATTCCTCCAGGGCCAGCAGCACCTGCTGTTCGTAGTTGGCCAGTGCGCCCTCGGCGTCGGCTTCCGAGGCGCGGATCCGCGCCCGCACGCTGCCGAGGTCGAAGGCGGCCCAGGAGATGGTCGGCGCCACGGCCCAGGCGCGGGCGGCGGAGGAACCGATCTGCGAGCCACGTCCGGCGGTGAAGCCGAGAAAGCCCGACAGGCTCACGCGGGGGAACAGGTCGGCGGTGGCCACGCCCACACCGGCAGTGGCGGCGGCCAGCTGGCGCTCGGCGGAGCGCACGTCGGGACGGCGGCGCAGCAGCTCGGCGGGATCGCCGATGGGCAGCGCCTTGGCGATCACCGGCAGCGGCTTGGGCGAGAGGTCCACGGTCAGTTGTTCCGGACGCTGGCCGAGCAGGGTGGCGATGCGATTGCGGGCGCGAGCTTCCTCGGCCTGCAATTGCGGAAGGCTGGCTTCGGTGGCGGCGAGGCGGCCATCGGCGCGCAGCACGTCCAGTTCGCTGCCGACGCCGGCATCGCGCAGTTGCTCGGTCAGGCTGCGGGACTCGCGCTGGTTCTCCAGGTTTTCGCGGGCGATGCGCTCGCGCAGCTGGGCGCCGCGCAGGTTGCCGTAGGCGTCCACCAACTCGGCGATCAGGCTCACCTGCAGCTGTTGCAGGTCGGCCTGGGCCGCGTCGGTTTCCGCTTCGCTGGCTTCGATCTGGCGCTGGATGCGGCCGAACAGGTCCAGTTCCCAGGCCATGTCCAGGCCCAGGTCGTAACGCTCGGCATTGACCCGCTCTTCGGTCTGGCCCGGCTGCTGGCCCTTGCCGATCACAGCACTGGCGCCGGCGGTGACCACCGGGAACTGGTCGTTGCCGACGTCATCGCGGATGGCGCGGGCTGCCTTGAGGCGGGCGAAGGCCACGCGCAGCTCGCGGTTTTCCTGGAGCGACTGCTGCACCAGCTGGTTCAGGGTCGGGTCGTCGAACTGTTGCCACCAGAGGCTCTCGAAGCGCGAACGGTCGACTTTCACGGCATCCGCCGCGGCGAGCCGCGCGGGCTCGCTTTCCGGGGCCTTGTAGTCCGGGCCTACGGCACAGGCGGAGAGCGCCAGGGCCAGCAGGGCAGGGGCAAAAGCCTTGTACATCATGCGTGGGCTTCCTTCAGTTTCTGGGCGCGGGAGGCCTTGCGGGCTTCGCGTTTTTCCACGAAGCCACGGATCAGGACGTAGAACACCGGGGTCAGCAGCAAGCCGAAGAAGGTCACGCCGATCATGCCGCTGAACACCGCCACGCCCATGGCATGGCGCATTTCCGCGCCGGCACCGGACGACAGCACCAGGGGCACCACGCCCATGATGAAGGCGATGGAGGTCATCAGGATCGGGCGCAGACGCAGGCGGCAGGCTTCCAGGACGGCGGCGACGCGGTCCAGGCCTTCTTCCTGTTTCTCCTTGGCGAACTCGACGATGAGGATGGCGTTCTTGCACGCCAGGCCCACCAGTACGATCAGGCCGATCTGGGTGAAGATGTTGTTGTCGCTGCCGGCCATGATCACCCCGGCAATGGCGGACACCAGCACGGTTGGCACGATCAGAATCACCGCCAGCGGCAGGCTCCAGCTCTCGTACTGGGCGGCCAGCACCAGGAAGGCCAGCAGCACGCAGAGCGGGAAGATGAACACCGCGGTATTGCCGGCGAGGATCTGCTGGTAGGTCAGGTCCGTCCACTCATAGGTCATGCCGTTGGGCAGTTCTTCCTTCAGCAGATTCTCGATCGCCGCCTCAGCCTGGCCGGAGCTGTAGCCTGGGGCGGCCGCGCCGTTGATCTCGGCAGTGATGAAGCCGTTGTAGTGCATTACGCGGTCAGGGCCCGAGGTGCTGTCGATCTTGACGAAGGTGGACAGCGGGACCATCTCGCCACGGTTGTTGCGGACCTTCAGCTGGCCGATCTGCTCCGGCTCCATGCGGAATTGCTGGTCGGCCTGGACGTTGACCTGGTAGGTGCGACCGAAACGGTTGAAGTCGTTGGCGTACAGCGAGCCCAGGTACACCTGCATGGTGTCGAAGATGTCGCTGATGGCCACGCCGTGGGTCTTGGCCTTTTCGCGGTCGATGGCGGCATCCACCTGGGGCACGTTGACCTGGTAGCTGGTGAACAGCGACATGGGGTTCAGCTCCGGCAACTGGCGCGCCTTGGCGATGACGTTCTGGGTCTGCTTGTACAGCTCCTCGTAGCCCAGGTTGCCGCGATCCTCCACCTGCAGGCGGAAGCCGCCGATGGTGCCCAGGCCCCGCACGGGCGGCGGTGGGAAGATGGCGATATAGGCATCCTGGATGTCCGCGAACTGCTTGTTCAGCTCGGCGGCGATGGCACCGGCGGACATGGACGGGGCCTTGCGCTCATCGAAAGGCTTGAGCGGGGTGAACACGATGCCGCTGTTCGGGCTGTTGGTGAAGCCGTTGATGGACAGGCCCGGGAAGGCCACCGAGTTCTCCACGCCCGGGTGCTTGGCGGCGATCTCCGACATGCGTTTGATCACCGCTTCGGTGCGGTCCAGGGTGGCGGCGTCCGGCAGTTGGGCAAAGGCCACCAGGTACTGCTTGTCCTGGGGCGGCACGAAGCCGGTCGGGGTGCTGGAGAAGCCCAGGTAGCCGAGCACCAGCAGGCCGCCATAGACCAGCATGGCGATGCTGCTGCTGCGCAGTACGCGACGTACGGTCCCGACGTAGCCGAAACCGGCACGATCGAAGACGCGGTTGAACGGGTTGAACAGCCAGCGGCCCAGCAGTTTGTCGAGGATGCGCGAGAAGCGGTCCTTGGGCGCGTGGTGATCCTTCAGCAGCACGGCGGCCAGGGCCGGCGACAGGGTCAGGGAGTTGAAGGCCGAAATCACCGTGGAGATGGCGATGGTCAGGGCGAACTGTTGGAAGAACTGACCGGTGAGGCCGGAGATGAAGGCGGTCGGCACGAACACGGCGCACAGCACCAGGGCGGTGGCGATGATCGGGCCGGTCACTTCCTTCATGGCCTGGCGGGTGGCCTCGATGGGCGATCTGCCGAGGCCGATGTTCCGTTCGACGTTTTCGACCACCACGATGGCGTCGTCCACCACGATGCCGATGGCCAGCACCAGGCCGAACAGCGACAAGGCGTTGAGGGAGAAGCCGAACAGGTGCATCACTGCGAAGGTGCCGATCAGCGATACCGGCACGGCCGCCAGCGGGATGATCGAGGCACGCCAGGTCTGCAGGAACAGGATCACCACCAGCACCACCAGCACGATGGCTTCGAGCAGGGTGTGGACCACCGCCTCGATGGAGCCGCGCACGAAGATTGTCGGGTCATAGACGATTTCGTAGTCCATGCCCTGGGGGAACTTCTGCTTCAGCTCGGCCATGCGGGCGCGCACCGCATCGGAGATGTCGATGGCGTTGGAGCCGGGGCGCTGGAAGACCGGAATCGCGACCGCCGGCTTGTTGTTCAGCAGCGAACGCAGGGCGTACTGGTTGGACCCCAGCTCGACGCGGGCGATGTCCTTCAGACGCGTGATTTCTCCGTCGTCGCCGGCCCGGATGATGATGTTCTCGAACTCTTCCTCAGTAACGAGGCGGCCCTGGGTGTTGATGGAGAGCTGGAAGCTGTTGCCACCGTCCACCGGCGGAGCGCCGAGCGCACCGGCGGCCACCTGGCGGTTCTGTTCGCGGATGGCGTTGATCACGTCGGTGGCGGTGAGGTTGCGCGAGGCCACCTTGTTCGGGTCGAGCCAGACGCGCAGGGAGTAGTTGCCCATGCCGAACAGTTGCACGTCGCCCACGCCCTCCAGGCGTGCCAGCTCGTCCTTGATGTTGAGCGCCGCGTAGTTCGACAGATAGAGCATGTCGTAGCGGTCATCCGGCGAGGTCAGGTGGACCACCATGGTCAGGTCCGGGGAGGACTTGTCGACGGTCACGCCCAGGCGCTGCACCTCGGTGGGTAGAGTGGGCATGGTGCGGGTGACGCGGTTCTGCACCTGCACCTGGGCGTTGTCCAGGTCAGTACCCAGGGCGAAGGTGACGGTCAGGCTCAGCTTGCCGTCGTTAGTGGCCTGGGACGACATGTAGAGCATGCCTTCCACGCCGACGATGGCCTGTTCCAGCGGCGAGGCGACGGTTTCACCGATCACCTTGGGGTTGGCGCCGGGGAAGGTGGCGCGCACCACCACGGTCGGCGGCACCACTTCCGGGTATTCACTGATGGGCAGCTGGAACAGCGAGATGGCGCCGCCGATCAGGATCAGCAGCGACAGCACGGCGGCGAAGATCGGCCGCTGAATGAAGAACTGGGAAAAATTCATGGTGTGCTACCTCAGCCGCGCGGACCGGCGGAAGGTTTGCTGGTGTTCTGCTCGGCAAGGCGCGGGGCGTCACGCTCTTCTACGGACTGACGCAGGCGTGCCAGCTGGTCGAGGGTGGCTTCGTCGGCCATGGGCACGGCTTCCGGTTCCACTGGGGCTCCCGGCATGGCGCGCTGCAGGCCGTTGATGACGATCTTCTCGCCCTTGGCCAGGCCATGGCGGACGATGCGCAGGCCTTCCAGCTTCGGCCCCAGCTCGATGGCGCGGTAGGCCACCTTGTTGTCCTCACCCAGCACCAGGACGAACTTCTTGCCCAGGTCGGTGCCGATGGCTTCGTCCTTGATCAGTGCGGCCGGGTAGGTTTCGCTGCCCACCAGCTTGATGCGGGCGTAGAGGCCGGGGGTGAAGCGGCCGTCCTTGTTGTCGAACACGGCGCGGCCGCGGATGGTGCCGGTGCGCGGGTTGACCTGGTTGTCGAGGAAGTCCAGCTGGCCCAGGTGCGGGTTGCCGGTTTCATTGGACAAGCCCATGTAGACGGGGCTGGCGGCGCGGGTGTCGGAGCCGGTCTTGCGGGCCAGCTCCACATATTTGAGGAAGGCGCGCTCGTCGGCGTCGAAGTAGGCGTAGACCTTGTCGGTGGACACCACCGAGGTCAGCAGCGACTGGCCGGCGTTGACCAGGTTGCCCTCGGTGATCTCGGCGCGGCTGACGCGGCCATCGATGGGGGCGGTGATGCGGGTGAAGCTGAGGTTGAGCCTGGCGTTGTCCAATTCCGCCTGGGTGGCGGCGACGGCGGCCTGTGCTTCGGTGGCAGCGCTGGTGCGGGCATCGGCCAGTTCGGCGGAGATGGCGTTGCTCTGACGCAGGCGCTCACCGCGGCGGGCCTCGTTGGCAGCGCGGGTCTGGTTGGCGCGGGCCTGCTGCAGCTGGGCTTCCAGGCGCTTGACCTCAGCCTCGAAGGGACGCGGGTCGATCTGGAACAGCAGGTCGCCTTTCTTCACCAGGCTGCCTTCGTCGAAGGCCACGCGGTCGATGTAACCGGAAACGCGCGGGCGGATTTCGACGGATTCGGGGGCTTCCAGGCGGCCGGTGAACTCATCCCACTCGTTGAGGGGCTGCTCGATCACCGCGGCGACGGTGACTTTCGGGGCTGCGCGGTTGAGGTTGGCTTCCGGTGCCTTGCCACAGGCGACCAGTACCACTGCTGCAGCAAGGGTAAGGGGATAACGCCAGAGATTCTTGTGAAATGCTTCCATGGGACAGCTCCGCCAATTGGTTTTTTTTGAATGGGCGGAGTCTGCAAGCTGGGATTCGACCAGACGAATCGAATGCCCTGAAGATGAATATCACTGGAAGTGATTGATCAGGGTGGGGTTATGGATTTGTTGATCAGCGGGAAAGTAGAGGTGGGAACATTGTGGGGGCGAATTCATTCGCTATGCAGTCCGCAGGACTGCCTTGCCTGAGGGGCTGCTGCGCAACCCTTAGCGAATGAATTCGCCCCCACAGGAAAAGCAACAGAAGTGCAGGCGGGGGTTATTCCAGGCTATCCGGATCGCCGCAATACATCTGGATGCGCGAACGCAGCCAGCGCTCGGCGGGGTCGTTGTCCTGGGCGCCGCGCCAGGCCATGGACAGCTCGAAGGACTGGGTCGGCATGGGCGGGTCTTCGGCACGCAGGCCGCCGGCGGCGGTCAGGGCGGCGGCGGTGTAGTCCGGCACCATGGCCACCAGGTCGGTGCCGGCAAGCAGGGTGCCGAGGCCGTTGAACTGCGGCACCGCGAGTACCACCTTGCGGGACTTGCCCAGCTTGGCGAGTTCTTCATCGACGAAGCCGCCCAGGTCGCCGGCGAAGGACACCAGGGCGTGGGGCCGTGCGCAGTAGTCGTCCAGGCTCAGCGTGCCGGGCACCGAATCGGCGCGCAGCACCTTGGGCCTGGAGCGGCGCAAGGTCTTGCGCTTGGCGTTGGCCGGCAGCTCTTCGGTATAGGCGACGCCCACGGAAATCTCGCCGGAGGCCAGCAGGTTGGGCATCAGCAGATAGTTGGTGCGCCGCACCACCAGCACCACGCCGGGCGCTTCGGCGCGCAGGCGGCGGAGCAGGGCGGGGAGCAGGGCGAACTCCACGTCGTCCGACAGGCCGATGCGGAACACCGCATTGCTGGTGGCCGGATCGAAATCGGCGGCCCGGCTGACGGCGGTGGAGATGGAATCCAGGGCCGGGGAGAGCAGGGCGAAGATCTCCATGGCCCGCGCCGAGGGCTCCATGCTGCGTCCGGTACGGACGAACAGCGGATCGTCGAACAGGGTGCGCAGCCGCGCCAGCGCTGCGCTGATCGCCGGCTGGCCGAGGAAGAGCTTTTCGGCTGCGCGGGTCACGCTGCGCTCGTGCATGAGCGTCTCGAACACTATAAGAAGGTTGAGATCAACTCTTCGCAGATCGTTCCGGTTCATGGAATTATCCGTAATTGATGTGTGAAAGGTGCAATTCCCCGGTCCTGTCGTCAAGGCTCGCATCATCGCCGTTTATGACGACTATCAATGGCTGCGGGTGGTTTTGTGAATAAAGCCCGGATAGAGTCCGTGGTTATGAAGAATCACAGGCGAGGTATGTGATGTCCCGCATGATCCGTTTCCATCAGTTCGGAGGCCCCGAAGTCCTCCAGCTGGACGAGCTGCCGACCCCAGTTCCGGGGCCGGGCGAAGTGCTGGTGCGTACCCAGGCCCTGGGTGTGGGTTGGAGGGACGTGCTCTGGCGGCAGAACCTGGCGGCCGAACAAGTGGCTCAACTACCTTCCGGCCTTGGCTCGGAGATGGCCGGCATCGTGGAAGCCGTTGGCGAGGGCGTTGACGACCTCGCTGTCGGCACTCCCGTTGCCAGCTTCCCGGCCAGCACGCCGAGCCGGCATCCGGCCTGGGGCGACTTGGTGCTGATGCCGCACAACGGTCTGGTCGCCTACCCCGACGTCCTGACGCCGGAGCAAGCCTGCGTGCACTACACGGCTCTGCTGATGGCCTATTTCGCCCTGGTCGACCTGGGCGGTGTGAAGCCAGGCCAGAATGTCCTGGTCACCGAAGCCGGGCAGTGCCTGGCGCCGCAGACCGTCCAGCTGGCGAAGGCGCTGGGTGCCAAGGTCATCGCCTCTAGCAGCCGCCCGGAAAGCCGTGCCTTCCTCAAGCAACTGGGTGCCGACAAGATCATCATCACTGAAGAGCAGGACCTGGTTCTGGAGGTCGAGCGCTTCACCCAGGGCAAGGGCGTGGAAATCGTTCTCGACCAGTGCGCCGGCCAGCAGATGAAGCTTTTGGGCGATGTCGCCGCACAGCGCGGCAAGCTGGTGATCTACGGCTGCAACGGCGGCAACGACACCGCGTTCCCGGCCTGCGCCGCGTTCAAGAAGCATCTGCAGTTCTATCGTCATTGCGTACTCGACTTCACCGGTTCTCCGGAGCTGGGCATCGAGGCCAACGAGGCTTCGGTCAAGCGGGCGCTGGACCATATCAACCAGATGACCCGCGATCATCTGTTGAAGCCTCCGATTGATCGCGTATTCGCGTTCGAGGACTTCGTCGAGGCCAACCGTCACATGGAAACCTGCCCGGCAGGTGGGCGTGTGGTGATGAAGGTTGCCGACTGAGGAAGGCGGGGCGGGCCCTTGGGTCCGCCCCGAATCTTTCTTGTTGTGGAATGTTGGGCAGTGTGCCGCGCGAGGCGGTCGGGTCGATAGCCAAATCCTGCTGGATTATTGCCTGATCCTCCAGAACCGCTTCCAGACGCGAGACGAGTCTGCAAGCCGTGGGTAGAGTTGGCCCATCTTCCCGGAGGGTCAAAGCCATGAATGCACAAGCATTCCTCGCCACTCAGGAATCCGATTCCGCCGCGCGCCAGCAGCAGGAGCTGGTGCGGATCATTGAACGATTCACCCGCCAGGGCAGCCTGCTGGAAACGGCCATTCCGGGGCTCATCCTGTATCGCGCGACCCAGCCCAGCGAGCCGCTGCACTGCCTTTACGAGCCGGCCCTGGGCCTGGTGGTGCAGGGGCGCAAGAAAGTGCTGCTGGGCGAGGAGACCTACTACTACGGGCCGTCGCAATACCTGGTGGTGTCCGTTGACCTGCCGGTGATCGGCCAGGTCATCGAGGCTAGCCCCGAGGTGCCGTATCTCAGCCTGCGCCTGGACCTCGACCCCAAGGAAATCAGCAGTCTGCTGATGGAACTGCCGATTCCCATACCCGCGCCGCAGTCCTGTCCGCGCTGCCTGTCGGTCAGCGGATTGGGCGATTCGCTGCAGGACGCCGTGCTGCGCCTGGTGCGGCTGCTGGATACCCCCGAAGACATCTCTGCGCTGGCGCCGCTGGTGCGCCGCGAGATTCTCTATCGCCTGTTGCGCGGCGAGCAGTGCGCGCAGCTGCGCCAGATCGCCAGCAGCGGCACCCAGGGGCATCGCATCAGCCGGGCGGTGAACTGGTTGCGCAAGAACTTCCATCAGCCGCTGCAGATCGAGCGCCTGGCCAGCGAGGTGAACATGAGCACCTCGGCGCTGCATCACCATTTCAAGGCGATGACGGCCATGAGCCCGCTGCAGTTCCAGAAGCAGTTGCGTCTGCAGGAGGCACGCCGGCTGATGCTGGTGGAAGCCCTGGACGCCGCCAGCGCCGGTGGCCGGGTGGGCTACGAAAGCCCTTCGCAGTTCAGCCGCGAATACAGCCGGCTGTTCGGCGCGCCGCCCGTGCGGGACATCGCGCGCCTGCGCCAGTCGGCGTGAAATCGCCCCGGCAGGGGCGACCCGTACCAGCCTTACCCTGAATTCCTGCCCGGCGACGCCGGGCGGCTTTTCCTGAACCATCCAGACAGAGGTGGTGAACCTGATGATTACGCTCAACCTGAACGGCAACGACCACGAACTCGACGTGCTCGCTGACATGCCCCTGCTGTGGGCCCTGCGCGACGTCGCCAACCTGACCGGCACCAAGTACGGCTGTGGCATGGCCCTGTGCGGCGCCTGCACGGTGCATATCGACGGACAGGCGACGCGCTCCTGCGTCACGCCGGTTTCGGCGGTGGTGGGCAAGAAGATCACCACGGTCGAGGCGGTGGCCGAAGACCCGGTGGGCAAGGCCGTGCAGGCTGCCTGGCGCAAGCTCGACGTGGTGCAGTGCGGTTATTGCCAGTCCGGGCAGATCATGTCCGCCACCGCGCTGCTGCGGGGCAAGCCGAAGCCGAGCGATGCCGATATCGACGCGGCCATGAGCGGCAACATCTGCCGCTGCGCCACCTACGTGCGGATTCGCGCGGCCATCCACGAAGCTGCCGGCAGCCTGGCTTGAGGAGAATCGACATGGGCACCTTCGAAACCGGAACCCGGGCGGCCAGCGGCATTCTCAACCTCAGCCGGCGCACCTTCCTCAAGGGCAGCGGCGGCCTTGCCCTCGGCATTGCCTTCGCTCCCCTGCTGCGGGGTGGCGAAGCGCTGGCTGCTACTGCCGAACCCTTCACACCCAACGCCTTCGTCCGTATCGCCGGCGATGGCAGCGTGACCATCCTCGCCAAGCATGTGGAGATGGGGCAGGGGGCCTACACCGGCCTGGCCACCCTGCTGGCCGAGGAACTGGATGCCGACTGGAGCCAGGTGCGCGTCGAGGGCGCGCCGGCCAACGCCGCGCTCTACAACAACCTCGCCTTCGGCCCGATGCAGGGCACCGGCGGCAGCTCGGCCATCGCCAATTCCTTCGAGCAGATGCGCAAGGCGGGTGCCAGCGCCCGCGCCATGCTGGTGGCGGCCGCCGCCGAACAATGGCAGGTGCCGGCCGCGGAGATCAGCGTGAGCAAGGGCGTGGTCAGCCATGCCGCGTCCGGCAGGCAGGCCGGCTTTGGCGAGTTGGCCGAGGCCGCGGCGCGCCAGCCGCTGCCGAACGAGGTGAGGCTCAAGTCGCCCGAGGACTTCACGCTGATCGGCCAGGAGCGCCTGTCCCGCAAGGACAGCGCCGACAAGACCGACGGCAGCGCCACCTTCACCCAGGATTTCAAGCTGCCCGGCATGCTGGTGGCAGTGGTCGCCTATCCGCCGCGTTTCGGTGGCGTGCCGAAGACTGTCGATGCGAGCAAGGCCAAGGCCGTGCCCGGCGTGGTCGAAGTGGTGGAGTTCAAGGACACGCCCCATGGCCGGGCCGGCGTGGCGGTGCTGGCGACGAACACCTGGGCCGCGCGCCAGGGGCGTGACGCCCTGGTGGTGGAATGGGATGAAAGCAAGGCTTTCAGACTGGGCAGCGACGAGATCTTCGCCCGCTACCGCGAGGCGGCGAGCACGGAAGGACGGATCGCCAGCAGGCAGGGCGACATCGCGGCGGCCCTGGCGCAACCGGCCAGGCTGATCGAGGCTGACTACGAGTTCCCCTATCTGGCCCACGCCGCCATGGAACCGATGAACTGCCTGGTGAAGATGTCCGCCGGCCAGTGCGATGTGTGGAACGGCGAGCAGTTCCAGACGGCGGACCAGTTGGCGATTGCCAAGTACCTGGGCATTCCGGCAGAGAAGGTCAGCATCACCCAGCTCTACGCCGGCGGCAGTTTCGGCCGTCGCGCCAATCCGCAGTCGGATTACCTGCTGGAGGCGGTGGCCATCGCCAGGGCGGCCCGTGCCAAGGGGCACGACGTGCCGGTGAAACTGGTCTGGACCCGCGAGGATGACACCCACGGCGGCTTCTTCCGCCCGGCCTACCTGCACCGTGCGCGCCTGGCGCTGGACGCCGAAGGCCGGCTGCAGGGCTGGCATCAGCGCGTGGTGGGGCAGTCCATCCTCAAGGGCACGGCCTTCGAGGCCGCGATGGTGAAGGACGGCATCGACCGCACCTCGGTGGAGGGCGCGGCCAACCTGTCCTATGCGGTGCCCAACCTGCAGGTGGAGCTGCATACGCCGGATGACATCAGCGTCCCGGTGCAATGGTGGCGCTCGGTGGGCCACACCCATACCGCCTATGCGGTGGAAACCCTGATCGACCAGGCAGCCACCACCGCAGGCAAGGACCCCTACACCTACCGTCACGCGCTGCTGGGCAAGAAGCCGCGCCATCTCGGTGTGCTGGAACTGGCCGCGCGGAAGGCCGGCTGGGACCAGCCGCTGAAACCGGGGGGCGAAGGCGAGAAGCGTGGCCGGGGCATCGCGGTGCACGAGTCCTTCGGCTCCTTCGTCGCCCAGGTTGCGGAGGTGACGGTCAGGGCCGATGGCAGCTTCAAGGTGGATCGGGTGGTCTGCGCGGTGGACTGCGGCCTGGCGATCAATCCGGATGTGATCCGCGCGCAGATGGAGGGCGGTATCGGCTACGGCCTGGCGGCCGCGCTGCACGGCGCCATCACCCTGAAGGAAGGCGTGGTCGAGCAATCCAACTTCCACGACTTCCAGGTGTTGCGGATCAACGAGATGCCGGTGGTGGAGGTGCACATCGTGCCATCGACGCAAGCGCCGACCGGGGTAGGGGAGCCGGGTGTGCCGCCTATCGCGCCGGCGGTGGCCAATGCCCTCTACGCGGCGGTGGGGCAGCGCATCTACAGGCTGCCGTTGCCTCGGCAGGTGCAGCAGGCCTGATTCAGGCTGCCTGGGCGGCGCAGATCAGCTCGCGCAGGGCCTTGCGCTCGGCCACTGGAGTCGGGGCCTGGCGCACGGCCAGGCGGCCATCTTCCAGGCCGATCACCACTTCGGTTTCGAAGTGCAGGCGGAGTTCGTCGAGGGTGACGTGGGTGACCTGGTACAGGCCGTCGCTGATTCGAGGGTCGGCAGGCATGGCGTTGGTCTCGTTCCGATTGGCCGCAGGGCCGATGGAGCGATAGTGCCGCCGGGGCAGCCAGCGCGGAATTGAAAGGGGGTGATGATGAACATCATTCCCATCGATGGTTTTATCGGGGGCCATGTCATTTGCTCTGCCTGTAGGGGTGCACGACTTTTGTAGGGGTGAATCTGGGCGAACGTCTTTTTGCGCTCCGCTCATTTGCTCAGGAGCACCGCCAGTTCGTCGGCTTCCTCGGCCCAGTCGGAATCTTCCAGAAGGGCATCGCGCAGGAAGGCGGACTGGGCCTGGTTCCAGAACGGCGCGTCCGGCAGGGGCTGGCCCACCGCCAGTCGGTTGTTGGTGACGAAGCGCTCGATGTCGCTCTTGCCGGAGGGCAGGCCGAGCTGGTCGAAAAGGGCGCTGAGGGAATGGCGGCTGGTATCCATGATGGGTCTCCGGTGGGGCGTTGAACGGGAAAAAGGCCTCCAACGACTATAGACCCTGTGCCGGCCATGACCGCCGGGTAGCAGCATGTCGGCTAAGGTCGGCACGGGCTTGCACTGGATGCAGGCTTGGCTAGCCTCACACAAAAACGCAGACAAGAACCTTGGGCCACCTGAAGCAGGGGGCGAAATGGGCGTTCAGAGCGAGCAGAAACATTCATTTCGGGATCCGGTAGAAGCGCTGCTGCTGGTCGCTCCGATCTGGTCGCCCGTGCTGTTCATCTTTCTCGCCCAGCTGCTCCATGAATTCTTCCAGATCAACTGGTTGTTCAACTCCAGCCTGAGCACCTTCGGCATGTTCCTGGTGCCGGCTATTTCGGCGCTGCCGCTGATCCACGATTCACCTCGCCCGCTGTCCGCCAGACTGCTGCTGGCAGGTGTCTATTATCTGGTTGGAGTGGCGGCGATCTTCCTGATGTCCTGGGGATTGCTGCTGTACACCGGCTATAGCTGATCCCGTCGCGGAACCCGGTGCGTGGCCACGGATCAAAGGTCCCGGGTCCGCAGATTCGGCGGATCGTCCCACTACGGAGCTATCCATGACCCCTTTGAAGAAACTCGCGCTCATTGGCCTGGCGGCCTTGCCACTGGCTGGTTGCATGAAAGAGGAACCCATCGACCAGGCGGTGCTCTGCACCTACAGCACCGATGCCGAGGCCAAGTTGTGCAAGCCCGGGCAGATGTCCTGGTTCAAGGCGGGCAAGGCGGTCAACCAGGCCCTGCCGCTGAGCGTGGCGGCGGCCTATTGCGACTTCAATCACCAGGTCATGTACAACGAGGCGGGGGTGATCTGCGTGTTCACCGACAAGCGCCTGAGCATGGTGAAGTAAGGGCGATGTCTTCAGTGCGGCCGGTGGAAAGCGCGGCTCGCCCAGGGCTGACTGTCGATTGTGGGGGCGAATTCATTCGCCAAGGTCGGCGAAGCTGCCCCGTCGAGGCTGTGTGGCGAACCTGCGGTGCGCATAGCGATTGAAATCGCCCCCACATCCGACAGCCCGGGTTTTCCGCTTCCCAAAAAGACTGAAGGCGCCACAAGTGGCGCCTTCTGCCTTTCGAGGGAATGCATACATCGTGATTGCCTGCCTCTGAACGCTGCTCCGGGATCAGCCGATGCGGTTGGCGCCAGTGCGGTCGGCACCGCCTTCGGCAACTCGCAGGGACTGGGAGCGCTCGGAACCACCTTCAGCTACATCGAACGCCTTGGTGCGGTCGGAACCACCTTCAGCTACGTCGAACGCCTTGGTGCGATCAGAACCACCTTCAGCGACGCGCAGGGATTGGGAACGCTCGGAACCACCTTCGGCCACGTCGAAGGCCTTGGTGCGATCAGAACCGCCTTCAGCGACGCGCAGGGACTGGGAGCGCTCGGAACCATCTTCGGCTACGCGGAAACCATTGGTACGGTCAGAACCACCTTCAGCGATACGGTTGGCACCGGTACGGTCGGCGCCGCCTTCGGCTACGCGGTGGATGCTGGTGCGATCGGAGCCGCCTTCAGCGACAACGGCACCCTGGGGCAGGGCAAAGGCGGTGGCGGACAGGCTGGCGATGAACAGGCTGGCAAGGATTTGCTTTTTCATTTTCGGGCACCTCGGTAAGGGTTGGAATTCGTCTACGGGGCCCATGTTACCGATGTGATTTCGATGAAGAAGTGAAGCTGCGTGATGGTTACCATCGACGCCGATGATAATTGTGTGAGTGCTAATAAAAACAAATAGTTAGGCGTTTATCTTGAGCGTTGTTACGCCGAATGGAAGGGCTTTTTTCATGAATTTGAATAATCGATTAGTTCGATTAATTTGGGTGATAGACGTCTTCCATCGTCTCCCCTGATACATCTTTTCTTGCGCGGCCAGGCTCGCTGTCCTGCCTGAAAGTACCGTTCCAGAGGCGCTGCGGCACTGTTCGCGTTTTGCAAACACTGTTGTCGCCTGTGCTGGAATTGTTGCTTGCCGGGGACGCTCGTAACGTTCACCCACCCACTACAACAACAAACGGTGAATGAGATGAGCACTGCCGCGTACCGAACTGTCTTCGGCTCGCTCGACGACCATCGCATGGGATCGATCGAGATCATCCAGGGCGAAGCCCGCCACTATGCCTTCTCCAACATCTTTGACGTTGCCAGCCGCTCCGCCCCTTATGAAAAGGTGGTGGTCGGCCTGAACCTTGGCTACGTCATCGAGACCCTGCGTGCCGAAGGCACCTCGCCCTGGTACACCGCCGCCCACGACGAATTCGCCATCTCGGTGGACGGCGAGGTGCGGGTGGATTTCCTCAAGCTGGACGAATCGCTGGCCGACGGCGAAGGCACTCGCCTGGCTGGCGAGCAGCCCAAGGGCCGCCCCATGGGTTACGTCCTGCTCAAGCGCGGTCACCAGGCCCTGTTGCCGGCCGGTTGCGCCTACCGCTTCGAAAGCGCCCGGCCTTCGGTGCTCCTGCTGCAGACCATCAAGGGACCGCTGTCGGTGGAGAAGTGGGCAGACATCTGCCTGAAGTGACCGCCCCGACCCACCACCAGAACAAGAGGACATCCACCATGGCCATGCTCGAAACCCTCGACACCTCCGCCAGCTTCGCCGCCGATGAAGTCGAAGCCAGCCAGCCTGACCCAGTCACCGGCTACCGCAGCTTCAAGCTGGGCGCCTTCACCCTGTCCCGCGATGAATACTTCGTGCGCATCCAGTGGCCGGCCAAGGGCCAGACGCGCTCCCACCTGATCCCCGTTGATGCCTTCCTGCGTGCCACCATGCGCGACGTGGCCTGGGGCTTCTTCTATGGCTGGGTGAACTTCGACGAAGTGATAGGTACCCGCAACCACTACGGCAAGGTCGACCTCTACGCCGGCACCTTCAACGGCGTGCTGCGCGAGGCGGGCGTCGACTACACCGAGCAGTTCGAAACGCCGAAGATCATGGCTACCTTCAAGGCCATCCTGCGGGACTGGACCAACGCCGGTTTCGACCCCTTCGCCGCGCCGGAAGAAACCGGCAGCGCCTTCGGCCGCAAGAACGGCGACAACATCGAGGCCATCGAGCGCTTCCGCGTGGCCACCCGGCGCATGCCCGGCCTGCCGGACGACTCGCCGCTGCGCAATGACCTGCCGGTGAACCGCCAGTTCGCCGATGTGCCCCAGGACGAGCCGGAAATCCACGCCGCAGAAGGCTTCGAGGGCGAGCTGCATGCCTTCAACCTGTACAAGTACCTGTCCCGCTCCGACGTGACCTGGAACCCCTCGGTGAGCTCGGTGTGCAAGGCCAGCCTGTTCTGCCCGACCACCGAGGAGTTCATCCTCCCGGTGTTCCACGGCAACGACCGCGTGGAGTGGTTCCTGCAGCTGTCCGACGAAATCATCTGGGATGTGGCCGACAAGGACGACGGCGCGCCGCGTGCCCGCATCACCATGCGTCCCGGCGATATCTGCGCCATGCCGGCGGACATCCGTCACCAGGGTTATTCCACCAAGCGCTCCATGCTGCTGGTGTGGGAAAACGCCACGCCTGACCTGCCGCAGCGCTACGAGAGCGGCGAACTTGCGCCGTATCCGGTGGAGTTCTGAGGCCATGACACCCCTCTCCCGCGTGCGGGAGAGGGGGCGGGGAAGAGGGTAGGCCGGCCAGCTCCGGTGCTTGATTGCCCCTCTCCCCAACCCTCTGCCCGAAGGGGAGAGGGAGCCACTTCACGTCACACATAGGTGTCGCGGTTCACCAGCGGCGCCCGGAGAGCTTTTCCCATGCAGAACCAACTCTTCATCGACGGCCGCTTCGTACCGGCCCTGAAGGGCGGGACCATCGAAGTCCTGTCGCCTAACGACGGCTCGCTGATTACCCATATCGCTGCCGCCGAAGCCGAGGACGTCGACCTGGCGGTGGCCGCCGCCAAGCGGGCATTCCCGGCCTGGGCCGCACTGTCTGGCGCCGAGCGTGGGCGCCTGCTGCTGAAGCTGGCGGACAAGATCGAGGAACACCTCGAAGAGCTGGCCCAGCTGGAATCCCTGGACACCGGCCACCCGATTCGCGACTCCCGCAGCCTGGACGTGCCGCGCACCGCTGCCTGCTTCCGCTACTTCGGCGGCATGGCCGACAAGATCGAAGGCGCGGTGATCCCGGTGGAAGCCGGTTTCCTCAATTACGTGCAGCGCAAGCCCATCGGCGTGGTCGGCCAGATCGTGCCGTGGAACTTCCCGCTGATGTTCACCAGTTGGAAGATGGGCCCGGCGCTGGCCGCCGGCAACACGGTGGTGATCAAACCGTCGGAGATCACGCCGCTGTCCACCTTGCGCATCGCCGAACTGATGAAGGAAGTGGGCTTCCCCGATGGCGTGGTCAACGTGGTGCCGGGTTACGGACATACCGCCGGCCAGCGCCTGGCCGAGCACGAGGACGTGGGCAAGATCGCCTTTACCGGCTCCACCGCCACCGGCCGGCGCATAGTCGAGGCCTCACAGGGCAACCTCAAGCGCGTGCAACTGGAGCTGGGCGGGAAGGGCGCCAATATCGTCTTCGAGGACGCCAACCTGGAGGCCGCGGTGAATGGCGCCGCCTGGGCGATCTTCCATAACCAGGGGCAGGCCTGCATCGCCGGTTCGCGGCTGATCCTGCACGAGCGCATCGCCGACGAGTTCCTCGAACGTTTCATCGCGCTGGCGCGCTCCATCCGCCTGGGCAGCCCGCTGGACCCGGAAACCGAGATGGGGCCGCTGACCTCCGCGCAGCACCGCGATCGCGTGCTGGCCTATGTCGACATCGCCCGTGAGCAGGGCGGGCGCGTCCTCGCTGGCGGCAAGGCGCCCAGCGACCCGGCGCTAGCCGGCGGTTATTACGTCGAGCCGACGGTGGTGGAAGCCCAGCCGGACCACCGTGTGGCCCAGGAAGAAGTATTCGGACCCTTCGTCACCGTGTTGCGCTTCTCCACGGACGAAGAAGCCCTGGCAATCGCCAACGGCACCCAGTACGGGCTTGGCAGCGGCCTGTGGACCCGCGACCTGCAGCGCGCCCACCGCATGGCGGCGAACATTCACGCCGGCATGTGCTGGATCAACTGCTACAAACGCGTCAGCCCCGGCAGCCCTTTCGGTGGCGTCGGCCAGTCCGGCTATGGCCGCGAGATGGGATTTGAAGCCATCCACGACTACACCGAGGCCCGCTCCGTGTGGGTCAACGTGGACGCGAAGATTCCGCCCCATTTCAAGCGCTGAGGTTGACCATGAATCCATTCATCTACCAAGGCCTGGCATCCCGCGTGGTATTCGGCTGGGGCAAGCTGGACTCGCTGGCCGAGGAACTGGACGCACTCGGTGCCCGCCGCGCGCTGATCCTCACCACCCCGGAACAACGGCACCTCGGCGAACGGGTGGCGGCGATCCTCGGTGAGCGCGCTGCCGGCGTTTACCCCGAGGCGGTGATGCATGTGCCGGTGGAAGTGGCCCGCGCGGCCCGCGCCGAAGCGGCCCGACTGGATGCCGATTGCTGCGTGGCCATCGGCGGTGGTTCCACCATCGGCCTGGGCAAGGCCATCGCCCTGGAGTCCGGCCTGCCGATTCTCGCGGTGCCGACCACCTATGCCGGTTCGGAAATGACGCCCATCTACGGCCTGACCGAGAACCGCCTGAAGAAGACCGGTCGCGACGTCCGCGTGCTGCCGAAAACCGTGGTCTACGACCCGCAGCTGACCCTGAGCCTGCCGCCGGCGATTTCCGCCTGCTCCGGTATGAACGCCATGGCTCACGCAGTGGAGGCGCTCTACGCCCAGGACGCCAATCCGATCATTACGCTGATGGCGGAAGAGTCCATCCGCGCCCTGGCCGAGGCGCTGCCGGGCGTGGTGGCCGATCCGCAGGACGCCGAATCCCGCAGCCGCGCGCTTTACGGCGCGTGGCTGGCCGGTATCTGCCTGGGTTCGGTAGGCATGGCCGTCCACCACAAGCTCTGCCACACCCTGGGCGGCACCTTCAACCTGCCCCATGCCCAGGCCCATGCGGTGGTGCTGCCCCATGCCGCCCACTACAACCACGACGCTGCCGCCGAGCCGCTGCGCCGCGCCGCGCGTGCCCTGGGCGGGCAGGAAGCGGAGGAGGTGGGGCCTCTGATCTTCGCCCTCAACCAGAAACTGGGCATTCCGGCCTCCCTGGCCGAAATCGGCCTGCCCGAGGAAGGACCGGCGGAGACGGCGCTGATCGCCTGTTCCAGCCCCTACTACAACCCGCGCCCGTTCGAGCAGGACGCTATCGAAGCCATGCTCGTGCGCGCCTGGCAGGGCCTGCCGCCGGCCTGACGTCGCTCGTAGGGTGCGCCGCGCGCACCAGATCGCCTGCACGGAGGTTTCGGTGCGCACGGCGCACCCTACGGCTAAGCAAACCTGGACCCACGGGAACACAAGATGAACAACATCCCGAGCAACGAAGCGAAGATTTCCGCCCAGGCGGTTGCCGCCTTCGCCAACACGCCCAACCCGCGTCTGCGCCAGGTGGTGCAGAGCCTGGTGCGGCACCTCCACGCCTTCGCCAGCGAAGTGGAACTGAGCGAAGAGGAATGGCTGGAAGGCATCCGCTTCCTCACCGATACCGGCAAGAAGTGCGACGGCACCGTGCGCCAGGAATTCATCCTGCTCTCGGATGTGATCGGCCTGTCCATGCTGGTGGACGCCATCAACCACCGTGCCTGCGAATCGGCTACCGAAACCACGGTGTTCGGGCCGTTCTACATTGCCGGCATGCCCGAGCGAGACTACGGCGAGAACATGGCTTTCACCCGGGGCGAACCGGCCCTGGTGCTGGGCCGGGTGCTGGATGCGGCAGGCGAGCCCATTGCCGACGCGCTGCTGGATGTCTGGCAGACCGCGGAGAACGGCATGTACTCCGGGCAGGACCCGGAACAGCCCCTGACCAACCTGCGCGGGCGTTATCGCACCGACGCGCAAGGGCGTTTCGCCATTCGCACCACCTTGCCGGTGAGCTATCCCATTCCCACCGACGGCCCGGTGGGACGCCTGCTGCAAGCCTGCGACCGCCACCCGTGGCGGCCGGCGCACCTGCATTTCATGGTGATGGCGCCGGGGCATCGCACCCTGGTCACCCACCTGTTCAACCATGACGACCCCTACCTGGAGTCGGACGTGGTGTTCGGCGTCAAGGATTCCCTCAAGGTGATCTACCAGCCGTGCCAGGCGAACCATCCCCTTGCGGAGCAATACGGTTTCGACGGAGTGTTCCGCCTGGCCAGCTACGACTTCGTGCTGGAGCGCGGAATCCGATGAGCCAGTACTTCGCCGTCTTCGCCACCGACAAGCCCAATCAGATCGGCCTGCGCAACCTGGTGCGTCCGGCCCATCGCGAGCACCTGCGCAATCCCTATCCGCACCGGGTCGTGGTGCGCCTCGGTGGCCCCACGCTGGATCACGGCAATGGCCGCATGAACGGCACTTTGCTGGTGGTGGAGGCGATGAGCCTGGCTGAGGTGCAGGCCTTTCTCGGCGACGACCCCTATGTGCGCGCCGGGCTGTTCGAGCACATCGAGATCCGTCCCTGGAACTGGGGCCTGGGCAACCCGGAGCTGCGCGGATGAACCCGCTCTGTGCGCTGGAGGACATTGCCGACGGCGGCGCCCTGGCCCTGGAGGCCGAGTTGGAGGGCCAGGCTTTGCCACTGGTGCTGGTGCGCCGTGGCGGGTACGTCTGGGGTTACCGCAACCGCTGCCCGCATTTCTCGGTGCCGCTGGACTTCCGCCCCGGCGAGTTCTGCACCTATCGCAGCCGGGTACTGATGTGCGCCCACCACAGCGCCCTGTTCCGCTTCGAGGACGGCCAGTGCATCGAAGGCCCCTGCGAAGGCAACCGGCTGGAGGCGGTGGCGGTGGGCGTGGTCGAGGGGCGGGTGGTGCTTCTGCGCTGATGCTTAGGGCCGCTCTTTTTGTGGGGGGCGATTTCAATCGCTGTGCGGACCGAAGATACGCCCTGTGGTCCCAAGGGGTAGCTGCGCTGCCCTTCGCGAATGAATTCGCCCCCACAACAGATTGGCCTGCATCGACTATTCCTTAGCAAATGCCAATGCCCAATCCTGTCGGCCCTGCGATAAATGCTCATCGCTCCCCACAGGCAGCCAGATATGAACCTCTTCGAAGATATGCGGGTATTCGTGGTCGTGGTCGAGGCCGGCGGCTTCTCGGCGGCGGCGCAGCGCCTGAACATCGCCAAGTCGGTGGTCAGCCGGCGCATGAGTGCGCTGGAACGGCACCTGGAATGCCGGTTGTTCAATCGCACCACCCGGCGCCTCAGCCTGACCGAGACGGGCCTGGACTATTTCGAGCGCACCCAGCGCATTCTTCGTGATCTGGCCGAGGCCGAGGAGGCCACTCGCAGCCTGCAGAACGAGCTGCGCGGACGGCTGCGGCTGGCGGCGCCGATGTCGTTCGGGCTCAAGTACCTGTCGCCGGCCCTCAACGAGTTCATGCAGGCCCACCCTGGCCTGGAGGTGGAGCTGGACCTGAACGACCGCTACGTGGACCTGGTCAACGAAGGCTACGACCTCACCCTGCGCATCGGCCGCCTGCCGGACTCGACCCTGGTGGCCCGCGAGCTGGGACCGTGCCCCCACGCCATCTGCGCCAGCCCCGGCTACCTCGCCGAACACGGCACCCCGCACGTGCCCGACGACCTGCGCGAGCACCGGTGCCTGGGCTACAAGAACCGCGCCAACAGCAGCCAGTGGCAATTCCTCATGGGGCAGGAATGGCGTTCGGTGACGGTGCGGCCCAGGCTGATCGCCAACAACGGCGAGGTGCTGGCGCAGGCGGCGATGGACGGCCTCGGGCTGGTGTCGCTGCCGCGCTTCCTGCTGGAGGAACATCTCGCCAGTGGCCGGTTGGTGGAGGTGCTGCAGGACTATCCGCTGCCCGCTTCGCAGATCTACGCGGTGTGCCCGCCGGGGCGCCGACTGCCCGCCAAGGTGAGGGCCTTCATCGACTTCCTGGTGCAGCGCTTTTCTCGCTAGCCGGCGGAGACTAGGCTAGTGGCACTTTTCAGTAGACGGATAGTGCTATGTCCACCGAGATCCATGCCCAGTTCGCCGACGCGCCGCTCAACGCCATCGAGGTCCGGCTCCTCGGCAGCCTGATCGAGAAACAGGCCACCACCCCCGAGTCCTACCCGCTGACCCTCAACGCCCTGGTGCTGGCTTGCAACCAGAAGACCAGCCGCGAGCCGGTGATGAACGTCACTCCCGGCCAGGCCGGCCAGTCGCTGCGCAATCTCGAATCGCGTGGCCTGGTGAAACTGGTGATGGGCAGCCGCGCCGACCGTTGGGAACAGCGCGCGGACAAGGCCCTGGAACTGGTGCAGCCGCAGCTGATCCTCATCGGTCTGCTGCTCCTGCGCGGCCCGCAGACCCTTGGCGAGTTGTTGACCCGCAGCAACCGCATGGCCGACTTCGACGACACCGAGCATGTCCGCCACCAGCTCGAACGTCTGATCGCCCGCGGCCTCGCGATGCTGATGCCGCGCCAGGGCGGCCAGCGTGAAGACCGCTACATGCACCTGATGGGCGAGCCGGCCGATCTCGAGGCTCTGCTCGAAGCCCGCGCCAGCCAGCCGGAACGGGGTGGCGAGGCGCGCGCCGCAGCCGACGCCCGCATCGAAGAGCTGGAAGCCCGGGTCGCCGATCTGGAAGCCCGCCTGGCCCGCCTGGAAGACCGCGGCGAATGACCCCACACGGGGCGCCGGCTGTCCGTCGATGTCGCCCCGACGATTTCCTGACGCGGTCCGACCTGCGATCCTGTCGCTAACCGTGAACACCGCCCACTGAGGTATCCATGAAGATCAGCTCTGACTTCGACAGCGGCAATATCGAAGTGATTGACGCCAGCGACCCGCAACAGGTGCTGCTGGCGATTCGCCCGGATTCGAAGAGCCACCACTTCCAGTGGTTCCACTTCAAGGTCGAGGGCATGACCCCCGGCCAGCGTCATGGCTTCAGCCTGACCAACGCCGGGCAGTCCGCCTACAGCCACGCCTGGACCGGCTACAACGCCGCCGCCTCCTACGACCAGGTCAACTGGTTCCGCGTCCCCAGCAGTTTCGACGACAAGGGCCTGCACTTCGCCCTCGAGCCCACCCACGAGCAGATCTGGTTCGCCTATTTCGAACCCTACAGCCGCGCCCGCCACGACTGGCTGATCAGCGAAGCCCTGGACAATGCCGGCGCCGAAGTGCTGGCGGTGGGCAAGAGCATCGAAGGCCGCGAGATTCCGCTGCTGCGCGTCAGCCGCAACCCGAACGCCCAGCGCAAGGTCTGGATCATCGCCCAGCAGCACCCCGGCGAGCACATGGCCGAGTGGTACATGGAAGGGGTGATCGAGCGTCTGTCGAAGGAGGGCGATCGCGAGATCGACGCGCTGCTGGCCAAGGCCGACCTCTATCTGGTGCCGAACATGAACCCGGACGGCGCCTTCCGCGGCCACCTGCGCACCAACGCCGCCGGCAAGGACCTCAACCGCGCCTGGCAGTCGGCCGACGACACCGAAACCCCGGAGGTGTTCTTCGTCCAGCAGCAGATGCGCAAGGTGGGCGTAGACCTGTTCCTCGACATCCACGGCGACGAGGAAATCCCCCACGTGTTCACCGCCGGCTGCGAAGGCAACCCCGGCTACACGCCGCGCCTGGAAGCCCTGGAGAACGAATTCCGCCAGCGCCTGGTGGACATCGGCGCGGAGTTCCAGACGGCATTCGGCTATCCCCGCGACGAGCCGGGCAAGGCCAACACCACCCTGGCGTGCAACGCCGTGGGCATGGCCTTCGACTGCCTGTCCTTCACCATCGAGATGCCGTTCAAGGACCACGACGACAACCCGCATCCGCGTACCGCCTGGAACGGCGAACGTTCCAAGCGCCTGGGCAAGGATGTGCTGTCGGTGATCGCGGCCATGGTGGACAAGCTGCGTTGAGCTGATCGCGCAATGAAAAACGGCCCCTGATGGGGCCGTTTTTGTTGCTGGAAGTGAAAAGCGACTTCCACCCTACTCGCTACGATTTGCCGGTGGGAGCGAATTCATTTGCGAATGAATTCGCTCCACAACGTCAAACCCCGCTTTCGTTCTGCAGGTTGGCCTGGGTGATGTTGCTGCCTTCCGGCACGCTGCGGGTCAGCCAGACGTTACCGCCGATGGTCGAGCCCTTGCCGATGGTGATGCGGCCGAGGATGGTCGCGCCGGCGTAGATCACTACGTCGTCTTCGACTATCGGGTGGCGCGGCTGGCCCTTCTGCAGGTTCCCTTCCTCGTCCGCCGGGAAGCGCTTGGCGCCCAGGGTCACGGCCTGGTAGATGCGCACCCGCTCGCCGATGATCGCGGTCTCGCCGATCACCACGCCGGTGCCGTGGTCGATGAAGAAGCTCTTGCCGATCTGCGCGCCGGGGTGGATGTCGATGCCGGTGGCGGAGTGGGCGATTTCGGCGATCATCCGCGCCAGCAGCGGCAGGCCGGCCTGGTAGAAGTAGTGGGCCAGGCGGTGGTGGATCACCGCGTGTACGCCCGGATAGCAGATCAGTACTTCATCCACGCTGCGCGCCGCCGGGTCGCCCTGGAAGGCGGCCAGCACGTCGGTATCCAGCAGCACCCGCAGCTTGGGCAGGGTGGCGGCGAAGCCCTTGACGATCTCGATGGCCTGGCAGGCGATGTCGTCGCCGCTGGCGCCATTGTGGCGCGCGGCGTAGGAAAGCTCGCGGCGCACCTCGCCGGCCAGGGCGTTGAGTGCCACGTCCAGGGTATGGCCGACATAGAAGTCCTCGCTCTCTTCGCGCAGGTCGGCCGGGCCCAGGCGCATGGGGAAGAGGGCGCCGGACAGCGCCTCGATGATGTGCCCGACGGTGACGCGCGCGGGCAGTTCGCGGCCGCCACGGTCCTGCAGGCGACCGTGCTGGCTGCGCCACTGGGCGCGGGCGTCGCGCAGGTCGCTGACGATCTGGTCCAGTTGCCAGTTCACCGGCTGGCAGCCGGTGGCGACATAGGGAAGTCTGTTCATTGGGGTACCTGTAAGACGCGGTCCGGATCGCTATAGCCTGCGGAGAATCACCCGTTCTCCGCAAGAGAAAATTCAGCGGGAATGCCCGGATCAGTCGGCGGGCACCAGGGGCTGGGACGACTGGCGGGAAGACGCGGTGACGGTGCAGCCGACGGAGGCGAGGATGATGCAGAAGATTGCCAGCCACTGCAGCGGCGACAGGTGCTCGCCGAGGAAGATCAGCCCGGAAAGGGCGCCGAATGCGGGCTCGATACTCATCAGGGTGCCGAAGGTCTGTGTCGGCAGGCGCGTCAGGGCGACCATTTCCAGGCTGTAGGGGATGGCCGTGGAGAGCAGGGCGACGCCCAGTGCGATGGGCAACAGTTCCGGACGCAGCAGGTCGGCTCCGGCATGGACGATGCCGATCGGCGCCGTGACCATGGCCGCCACCAGCACGCCGAGGGCCGCCCCCTGCATGCCGTGGTCGCTGCCGGCCCTGGCGCCGTAGAGGATGTACAGCGCCCAGCAGACACCCGCGCCGAGGGCGTAGGCGATGCCGGTCAGGTCCAGGTGGGCTTCGTTCTTGCCCAGTGGCAGCAGGAGCCAGAGGCCCAGCGCTGCCAGGCCGATCCAGATGAAGTCGATGGCGCGGCGCGAGGCGAACAGCGCGACCGCCAGGGGGCCGGTGAATTCGAGGGCTACGGCGATGCCCAGCGGGATGGTGCGCAGGGACATGTAGAACATCAGGTTCATGCCGCCCAGGGCCAGGCCGTAGAGGATCAGCGGTTTGAGAGATGCCCTGCTGATGCGTGCCTGCCAGGGCCGCAGGAGCAGCGCGAGGATGATGGCCGCGAACACCAGGCGCAGGGTGGTGGTGCCTTGGGCGCCGATCACCGGGAACAGGCTTTTGGCGAGTGAAGCGCCGCCCTGGACGGAGGCCATCGCCACCAGGAGGAGGGAAACGGGCAGCAGGGTGGAGGCGAGGCGGCGCGACAGCGAGGTCATGGTGGCTGATCCGGCAGAACGGTAGGAGGCTGGCGTATTCGAGTGCTAATGTGCAACATAATGCGCAAAAGCCAGGGTGTGAGCAATATGTTGCCCAATTCCGATGAACGTCCCAACGTTCTCGAACACGTCTCCGAGAACGTCCGCCGCCTGCGCCGCGCCGCTGGCCTCAGCCAGGAAGCCCTGGCCACAGCCGCTGGCGTCAGCCGGCGCATGCTGGTGGGCATCGAAGGCGGCGATGTGAATGTCAGCCTGGCTACGCTGGACCGCATTGCCGCCGCCCTTGGCGTGCTCTTCCCCGATCTGGTGCAGCAACCGGATCGCCCCGATCGGTCCCGCATCAACGCCGTGGCCTGGGTGGGCAGCAAGCCTGGCAGCCAGGCCACCTTGCTGGCGAGTTCAAAGACGCGGCATGAAGTGGAACTCTGGCGCTGGTCCCTCGCGCCGGGCGAGCGCTACAAGGCCGAACCGGATGCCGAAGGCTGGCGGGAGATGGTCTATGTGATCGAAGGCGAGCTGACCGTGCTGCACAGCGGCGAGACGCATCAGGTAGCGGCCGGGGATTTCCTGGTGTTCGGTAGCGACCAGCCCTACATCTATGCCAACGAAGGCGAACGACTGGTGTGCTTCGTGCGCAATGTCCTGACCTGAAGCGGCTTCAGGGGGACGACTACGCCATCCTTGGCGAATGAATTCGCCCCCACAGGAGATGCCCCCTGCAGCGGGGGTGGGTTTGGCATTGTGGGGGCGATTTCAATCGCTAAGCGGACCGCAGGTTCGCCCGGTGATCAGTAGGGGACGGCTACGCCATCCTTGGCGAATGAATTCGCCCCCACAGGAGAAGGCCACCCTACAGCAGCCGCGCAGGCAGCTCATTCCTGCTCGTCTTCATCCTCGGCATCGCCGCCGAAGGCATCCAGGCAGCGCAAGGCGTGTTCGCCATCGGCACCGGCCAGTTTCCAGCAGCCGCTTTCGGCGTCGAAGCGCGCGGCTTGCACGGCGGCCTGGGTGAAGCGCCATTCGCGGCGGGAGCGGCCGTCCATGCATTCGATGCGCAGTAGCTGGGCCTCGGGGTCTCCCGCCTGGCCGGCGTCCAGCGCCTCCACCAGCGCTTCGTCCAGGTCGAATTCCCAGGCGTGCAGGTCGTCGATTTCCAGCATGTCGGCGTCGAGCAGGGCGTCCAGCAGGTTTTCGTGGCTCATCGGGGTATCCATCAGTCAGTCGCGGGGCGCGGATGATAAGCCAGGCCGCTACTCATTGCTCGGTCGAGCTTTCCAGATACTGCTGGTTTTCCTCGCGGATGCGCCGGGCCTCCTCGTCATAGAGGAAGGGCAGGAACATGTAACGGCGGCCAGCGGTGACGGGCGTGGCTTCGTGCAGCAGCGAACAGGAGAACACCACGGCGCCCCCGGTGGGCGCGCTGTAGAGGCTGCGGCCGAACTCCGGGAAACGCAGCTGGCCGCCTTCGTACTCACCGCTGTTGAGGAACAGGGAAACGGCGAAGCGGCGGTGCGCGGTGCCCTTGGTGGTGTTGTCGCGGTGGGGGCGGAAGTGGCCGCCTTCGGTGGCGTCGTAGCAGGCCACCAGGTAGCGCTCCATACGTGTGGCCTGGAACTGGAATGCTTTCCGGATCTCCGGAACCAGCCGCATGGTGATGCGTTGCATGCAGGACTGGCGCAGCCACTGGTCTTCGACGGAACAGTCGCGGCGGCGCTTGTGATCGTATTCGATCACCTGGACCGTCTTGCCGTCGCGCTCGATCATGTGGCCCGACTCGGCGCCGCCGCGCTGGTCGTAGTAGTCGATCAGCGCCTTGCACAGTTCGGGCTCGAAGATGCGTGGCACTACCAGCACCGGCGCCTGGGGCAGGGCGGGTGTATCGGAGGGAATGGGGTCCTGGGCCTTGAGCAGGCTGATGAGGGTGTCGATGTGGCCTTCGCCGCCGGCCTGGATCGGCAGCACGGCGATCACCCGCAGGCGAGTGTCGAGCAGGTAGGTCAGCTGGCGGATGGCGCCGTTCTCGCGCTGCACGCCAAAGAGGTTGCAGATGCTGCGGTCCATGTCCCAGAAGAAGCGGATGCCCGGCAACAGGTCGCGCACGCGCTGCTGTTCCCGGTCGCGCGGGTCGGCGGTCACCCCGAAGAAGGCAGCCTGGTCGTCGTCGAAGTATTTGCGGTGGGCCAGCAGGTCGGCCAGCACCCGCGCCGCTGTCGGGTCCGCGGCGGAGCCGAGGAAGCACAGGACGATGTAGCGCCCGGCGGTGGTATCGAAGGCGAAGCGTTCGCGGCTGGGGGTGCTGCTGGTGAACCAGGGTACCGCTTCGCCCGGGGGCACGGGGGAATTGCGCTGGGTCATGGTGGTCTCCGTTCTTCTGACGAAAACCTAGTCCAATTGCCGGACGCATGCCTCACGCCCTGCCAGACGTGTCTTCGCAGGGAATGAACGGCACTTTGCCGATTTCCGGATGCCGAAGGCGCAACCAGGATGAGCGCGCCAGCTGGCGCCGAGCCTGCGAATGCTGTCGGGCTTCGCAGGCTCGGCCTGTGGCTGCTCAGTAGTCGTTCTTGCAGCCGGTGCCCCAGACCAGGTACTCGATGGTCTTCGTCTGCATCTGGCTGTCCTCGTAGGTCATGCGTGCCGGCCCGATTCCGCAGAAGGTGGTGAGGTCGGTCATCTGGACCACCCGCGCGATATCCAGGTGCACGCCGTACTCGTACTGGGTGACCGGCGGCGTGGTCTGGTCCGCGGCGGCCAGGGCGACGGTGGAGGCAAGGCTGAGACTCAAGGCGACGACTAGGGTTTTCATGGTGGGGTTCTCCTGCTGGAGAGGTGGTTTGCGGGGAATGCCCGCGCCTGCTGACCGTCAGGCATCGATTGGATGCCACTGCCGGTAGTCATGCTCGAAAGCACGCCATCCCTGCGGATGAGCGCGTGGTAGAGGGCCGCCGCCAGATGCACCAGGATGCTGATGAACAGCAGGTACGCCAGTACAGTGTGGGCCAGGCGCAGCGAGGCATAGAGCCGCGCGTCCGGTGGGACGATAGACGGCAGCAGCAGGGACTCGTGGAGCACCACCGGGTAGTCGCCGGCGGACTGCATGGCCCAACCCACCAGGGGCAGGGCGATCATCAGGGCGTAGAGCAGCAGGTGGGACAGCCTGGCGATGCGTTGCTGCCAGCCGGGCATGTCGCCGGGCAGGGGCGGTAGCGGACCGGCCAGGCGCACGGCCAGGCGAATCAGCACCAGGACCAGCAGCGTCACGCCCAGCGGCTTGTGCAGCGCCACCAGGGTATCGTGGCGCGGCGACAGGTCGCCCACCATGCTGACGCCGATGAAGAGCATGGCCAGCAACAGGATCGCCATCAGCCAGTGGAGGACCCGCAGCAGCGGGCTGAAATGGGTCGGCGTGTTCATGGCTGGACTCCTTGCCCGGCGCCGGGCGCGCCTTCCCGGGTGCGGCGGTTGTAGGACACGGCATAGGCGGCCGAGCGTGCGGCGAGGATCGGGTCGTCGGAGACCTGGATGCCGTCGGGCAGCACTGTCGGGTCGTAGTTGATGTCGCGGCAGGCGCCGCTGTCCTGCGGTTCGGCGCTTTCCACCACCAGGGTGCCGGCATCCACCTGGCGGCGATCTGTCGGCCACTGGCGGGTGGCGTCGTGGGTGGGGTCGCCGGGCTCGGCCAGGGTCAGCATCAGGTGCCAGCGCAATGGGCCTTGCGCGAGGCGTTGCTGCAGGTCGTGGCTGAGGAAGTCCGGGTCGGTTCCGGCAGCTCCCAGGGGCTCGAACGGCGTCTCCGGCTGCACCGACCAGCGCACGAACCGGCCATTGTCGGCGGCGTCCACCAGGCGGAAGGCGTTGATGCCGTTGTAGGCCACGTTGGCGAAGCTGTTGCTGGGCTTGGCGCTCTGCGCCCACTGGCGGAAGGCGGCGCTTTCCGGGTGGGCGGCGAAGAAGGCCTGCATCTTCGCCGGGTCCGGCTTGCCGGTGGCAGGATCGGGGCGGGCGGCCAGCACCTGCTCGTAAAAGGCTTCCGGGGTGGCCACCGGCAACACCGGCGGCGTGTTCATGCCGGTGCGCCACTGCTCGCCGCCGGGCAACTGGAACAGCAGCGCCATGCTGCGGGTGGGTACGCCGGCATCCGGCGCGTGGGGATTGCTGCCGCCGATGGCCAGGCGGCCGATCACCGGCACCTTGCCGTGGGCGAAGACGCTGGCGCGGGACAGCTCTGCGGCCTGGCCGTTGCTCTCGAAGTGGCCGGCAATGCAGATGCCCTTCGCGTGGTTCTTGCGGTAGCCGGGAAATTTGCCGGCGTTGGCCTCGAAGGCGTCGATGATCCGCTGCGGTGTCAGGTGCTCGCCGCCGATCCAGCCGCCGGCGTAGGCGAAAGCGGCTGCCAGTGCGCCGGTGGCGAGGCCGATCACGGCCAGTCGTGCCGCCAGATCGATCCCCTTGGGTGGTGCCTTGCTCATGCGATGCTCCCGGGCGAAATGCCCTTGTCCATGAGCCGGTAAGACGCAGGCAGCGGGGCTTTATTCCCGGCCGGGAATAAAATCCCGCCTCGCACGTCTTTTTGTCGCACCCTTGGCAAGAACGGCACGACACCTGGCTATGAACATGATCGAAGACGCGGAACTGCGGGAGTTATTACAGCGGCTGCGACGTTTCGCACTGTGGCTGACGCGCAACGCGAGCAGCGCCGACGACCTGGTCCAGTCGACCCTGGAACGGGCGCTGTCGCGCTGGAACAGCAAGGGTGATGGCAACCTGCGCGCCTGGTTGTTCGCCATCCTCTACCGGCAGTTCCTCGACGGTCAGCGACGGGCTCGTCGCCACGCGCGGCTGCTGGAATTATTCGGCGGCCGCAACGAGGAAGCGCCTTCCGCCGAGGACCTGGTGGTCAACCAGGCCACGCTCGAAGCCTTCGGCCGGCTGCCGGCGGAGCAGCGCGCGCTGCTGCTCCTGGTGAGCGTGGAAGGGCTCAGCTACAAGGAGACCGCCGATACCCTCGGCATTCCCATCGGCACCGTGATGTCCAGGCTGTCGCGCGCACGCAAGGCGCTGCGCGAGCTGGCCGAGGGCGAGATGTCCAACCCTCATCTGCGGGTACTCAAATGAACGCATTCCATCCCAGCGAAGACGACCTGCACGCTTACCTCGACGGCGAGCTCGACGCCGAGCAGAGCAAGGCGGTGGAAGCCTATCTCGCTACCAACCCGGGAGCGGCCGCCCGGGTGGAGGCCTGGCGACGGGACGCCCAGATGCTCCGCGTAGCCCTGGCCAATCCGGGCCTGGCGCCCAATCCGCGCCTCGACCCGGTGGCCATCCGGGCCTCACTGCGTGCGCGCAAGCAACGCCGCCTGGCCCTGGCGGCTTCCTTCATCCTGGCCCTGGGCGCGGGCGGCCTGGGTGGCTGGCAAGCGCGGGACATGAGCCTGCTGGCGGCCAATCCGCCGATGCAGGATGCCCTCCAGGCCCACCGCCTGTTCGCCGCCAGCCCGGTGGTCGACATCCGCGCCAGGCACCCGGGAGAGCTTCAGGCATGGCTGGATCAGCGCTTCAGCCATGCTGCGCGGATCCCCGACCTCAGTCCCTACGGTTTTACCCCGGTAGGTGGCCGCTGGCTGGTGACCGAACAGGGTGCGGCGGCGTTGCTGCTGTTCGAAGACAGCCAGGGACAACGGGTCAGCCTGTACCTGCGCGCGCCCGGTTCGCTCTACCCGAGGATGAAGCAGGGCCAGCGCCGCGACGGCGATCTGGAGGCCCGGTACTGGTCGAAGGATGGCTACAACTACGCGCTGGTGAGCCGGGAAGGGGACCCGCGCAGCGAGGTACTGGGACGGGCGCTGGCGTTCTGAGGGAGCGGCCGTGGGGGGATGCCTCTTTCACCCACCTTGCATGACCACTGCGCGGCTTCCGGAGGGCCCCAACGCCTATCGAGGCACCCATACCGCTCGTCCTTCGGGTGGCCTTTTTGCGTTAGCGGGCAATACTTCTCTGCAAACGTGGGCGTACTGCTGATGGCGCGCGCCACGGGGAGGTGTCAGGTGAAAAAGCTATCCATTGTGGGTGCCGGCATGGTGGGTGAGGCGGCGGCTCAGATCATCGCCCGGGAAGAGTTCTGCCGTGAGTTGGCGCTGATCGATGTGCAGGGTGAGCTGGCAAAGGGCAAGGCGCTGGACGTCTGGCAGGCGGCAGTCGAGTCAGGTTCCGATACGCGGGTTCATGGCGGCTCCGATGCGAAATTGCTGGAGGATTCCGAGCTGGTGGTGATCACGGCGGGCGTGCCCCGCAAGCCGGGTCAGTCGCGCCAGGATGTATTGAGCATCAACCTGCCGATTCTCGACGGCATCATGCGGGACATCAATCAGCATGCTCCGGCGGCGACGGTGCTGGTGGTGTCGAACCCGGTCGACGTGCTGACCTATCGGGCCTGGAGTCTCAGTAAGCTGGGACGCAAAAGAGTGTTCGGCCAGGCCGGGGTGCTGGATACCGCACGCATGAAGTGTTTCATTGCCGAGGAGACAGGGTTTTCTGCCCGGGATATCACGGCCCTGGTGCTGGGCGGGCATGGCGACAGCATGGTGCCACTGATGCGCTACTGCACGGTCGGTGCGGTGCCGCTGTCTCACTTCCTGTCCAGTGAGCAGATAGAGCGGATTGTCGAGCGCACACGCAAGGGCGGCGGCGAGATCCTGGGCCTGAAGAAGGTGGGGAGCGCCTGCGATGCGCCGGGCGTGGCAATCGCACAGATGGTGGATGCCATCGCCAATGAGAGAAACCTCATTCTGCCGACGGTGGCGATTCTCGAGGGCGAATACGGGCGAACGGATATCGCCATGGGGGTCCCCTGCGTGCTGAGCGCGGAAGGGATTGCGCGGGTGATCGAGTTGCCTCTGGATGAGCAGGAGCAGGCGATGTTCGACCGCTCTGCCGATCAGGTGGCGCGTGATATTGCCGAAATGAAAGCGATGTGAGCAGGGGGCTTCGGCCCCTCCATGAAACCGCTGGTGCGCGCAGCGCACCCTGCGGGGCCGGGGAAGAGGGCGGTTGCCCGCCGCGCGGATTATCAGCGGCCAATGAGGCGGGCCAGACCGCGCACAGCTTCTGGTCCGCCACAAATCCGGCCATACATGGATCAGGCCTGCATCGCCGCTCCATGCACGTCCATCGCCGCCTGGCGCAGGGCTTCGGAACGGGTCGGGTGCGGGTGGCAGATCAGGGCGATGTCTTCGGCCGAGGCGGAGAATTCCATGGCCACGCAGTACTCGCTGATCATCTCGCTGACGCTCGGACCCACCATGTGTACGCCCAGCACTTCGTCGGTGTGCTCGTCCGCCAGGATTTTCACGAAGCCTTCGGTTTCGTGGTTGATCCTGGCCCGGCTGTTGGCGGTGAAGGGGAACTTGCCGACGCGGTAGGGACGCCCTTCGGCTTTCAGCTGTTCCTCGCTCTTGCCCACGCTGGCCACTTCGGGGCGGGTGTAGATCACGTTGGGGATGACGTTGTAGTTCACCTCGGCCGCCTGGCCGGCAATGCGTTCGATGCAGACGATGGCTTCGTCCTCGGCCTTGTGGGCGAGCATCGGGCCGGAGGTGACGTCGCCGATGACCCAGACATTGGGAGCCGGCGTCTGGTGGCGTTCGTTGGCGAGCATGCCGCGGGCGTCGGTGGTCAGGCCGACGCTTTCCAGGCCGAGGCCTTCGGTGTAGGGGCGGCGGCCGATGGCTACCAGCACGTAATCGGCCTTGAGGGTTTCCGCCAGGCCGCCGGCAGCGGGCTCGATGGACAGCTCCACGCCAGTCTTGCCGGACTTGGCGCTGGTGACCTTGGAACCGAGCTTGAAGGTCATGCCCTGTTTGGTCAGGGCGCGTTGCAGGGTCTTGGCGGTTTCATCATCCAGGCCGGGGCAGATGCGGCCGAGGTATTCCACCACCGTCACCTGGGCTCCCAGGCGGCGCCAGACCGAGCCCAGCTCCAGGCCGATCACCCCGGCGCCGATCACCACCAGATGCTTGGGCACCTCCGGCAGCGACAGGGCACCGGTGGAGTCGAGGATGCGTTTGTTGTCGATGGTCACCCCCGGCAACGGCGTGGGTTCGGAGCCGGTGGCGATGACGATGTGGTGGGTTTCCAGCACCTGCTGCTGGCCGTCGGCGGCGGTTACCACCACCTTGCCGGCACCGTCGATACGGCCCCAGCCCTTGACCCATTCCACCTTGTTCTTGCGGAAGAGAAACTCGATGCCCTTGGTCAGGGTGGCTACGCTTTCGGCCTTCTGCGCCATCATCTGCGCCAGGTCGAGCCTGGGTTTGACCTGGATGCCCAGGGTGGCGAACTCCTTGCCGGAGGCCGCTTCGTAGAGTTCCGAGGCATGCAGCAGGGCCTTCGAGGGCATGCAGCCGACGTTCAGGCAGGTGCCGCCCAGGGTTTCCCGGCCTTCGACGCACGCCACCTTCATGCCCAGCTGGCCAGCCTTGATCGCCGCGTTGTAGCCGCCCGGACCACCGCCGATCACCACCACGTCGTATGCGCTCATGGGTTCACCTCGATGCAAAATTCGTAAGGGGAAAGCAGAAGCCTAGTGGACAACCGCGAGCCTTCCAGCCGGGCGGGAATCATGGTCGTGATATTTCCCGTCGGGGCGTGGGGCTACCAGTCCAGGCGCAGGCGGCTGTCGAAGCGGCGTGGTTCGCCGCTGACGGGGTCATCGAATGCGAGGCTGCGGGCCAGCAGCTTCAGCGGGCGGCTGTAGTCGTCGGGCCCGCCCTTGTCGGTCAGCTCCGGGTAGAACCCGTCGTTGCAGATGGCCGCGCCGAGGGCGGCCAGGTGCACCCGCAACTGGTGCTGCTTGCCGGTGATGGGTTCAAGGTCGTAGCGCCAGAGGTCGCCGTTCTTCTCCAGCACATCCATGCGGGTGCGGCTGTTGGGCTCGCCCTCGACTTCCTGCATGCGGAAGAACGGCTCGCCCTTGCCGAGACGGGTTTCCCGCAGCAGCGGAAAGACCAGATGGGGCAGGGCGGGGGCGATGGCTTCGTAGCGCTTGTGGATCTCGCGGTCGCGGAACAGCGCGTGGTAGATGTTGCGGCTGGCCGGATTGGCGGAGAACAGCACCAGGCCGGCGGTGTGGCGGTCGATGCGGTGCAACGGCACCAGGTGCGGGTTGCCCAGGCGCCGGGTGAGGCGCGCCTGGAGGGTTTCCTCGACGTACTCGCCAGCCGGCATCACCGGCAGGAAGTGCGGCTTGTCGGCCACCACCAGGTGTTCATCGACGTGCAGCACGGTTTCCTCGAAGGGAATGGCCTTCTCGCCCTTCACCTCGCGGAAGTAATGCACCCGCAGCGCCACCTGATAGGGATGCGCCGGGCCGAGCGGTTGCCCCTGGCTATCGGTCACCTTGCCGTTCTCCATGCGCTCCAGCCAGGTTTCGCGGGGGATGGCGGGGAAACGGTCGCAGAGGCAGTCGAGCACCGTGCGCCAGTCGCCCTGGGGCAGGTGGAGGGTGCTGGGGCGGATGCTCGGAGTGTGGGGCATGGAGTGTTTCGGCAGGTTTCAGGGGCGAGGCATTAGGCCGCAGCTGACTGACTGGAGTCAAAGGCAGAGGATAGAATGCACCGCCGCGCGCTCGCGGGCAGGAGCCCCGCCGTGATGGCCAAGGCCATTGCAGGCGCACGCCAGGATGTTCGTTCAGTAGAGGACCCCGTATGTACTTCAAGCCGATTTCCCTCAGTCTCGCCCTTGCCGGCCTGCTCCTGGCCGGTTGCAGCTCGACCGACAAGACCGAGACGCCCGCCGCTGCCGCACCGACCGCAGAAGCGTCCTCCAGCGCAGCCGCGCCTTCGTTCTCCGGCAGCTGCGACAGCTCCGGCCTGGACTCCCTGGTAGGCAAGAACGCGGATACCGCGCTGGTCGAGCAGGCGCAGCGCAAGTCCGGTGCCGAAACCGCGCGCGTGCTGCGTCCCCATCAGCCGGTGACCATGGAATACAACTCCCGCCGCCTGAATATCGACGTCGATGAGGCCGGAGTGGTGAAGCAGTTCAGCTGCGGCTGAGGCTGGCTGGATGGATGGATGAAGAAGGCGCCCTTGGGCGCCTTCTTTTGTAGGTTGGGTCGGGCGGAGCTCCGCGAGGAACGAAACCCAACATTTCGCGGTTGATGCCGGGCACGTTGGGCCCCGTTCCTCGGCGCCAACCTACGGGGCCACTGCGCGGCCTTTCGCGAATGAATTCGCCCCCACGGGTATGTCAGAGCTGCTTGAGCATCTCCTCCAGGTGCACGTAGTCCATGTGGTGGGCGGCGGCGACGCTGGCGTTGGTGAGCCGCCCCATGGCCACGTTCAGCCCATGGCGCAGGTGCAGGTCGTCTTCCAGGGCCTTGCGCGTGCCCTTCTGCGCCAGGGCGATGACGAAGGGCAGGGTGGCGTTGTTCAGCGCCAGGGTCGAGGTGCGGGCCACGGCGCCGGGCATGTTGGCCACGCAGTAGTGCACCACGCCATCTACCAGGTAGGTGGGCTCGGCGTGGGTGGTGGCATGGGAGGTTTCCGCGCAGCCGCCCTGGTCGATGGCCACATCCACCAGCACTGCGCCATCCTGCATGCGCGCCACCATCTCGGCGGTGACCAGCTTGGGTGCCGCCGCGCCGGGAATCAGCACGCCGCCAATCACGAGGTCAGCCGCCAGTACCTGTTCGCGCACGGTGCCGTGGGTGGAATAGAGGGTGGCGATGCGATTGCCGTAGAGGGCGTCGAGCCGGCGCAGGGCATCGACGTTCTTGTCCAGCACGGTGACATCGGCGCCCAGGCCAACGGCCATAGCCAGGGCATGGGTGCCGACCACGCCGCCGCCCAGCACTACGACCTTGGCCGGTGCCACGCCGGGCACGCCTCCCAGCAGCACGCCGCGGCCGCCCTTGGCTTTTTCCAGGCAACTGGCGCCGGCCTGGATGGACATGCGTCCGGCCACCTCCGACATGGGCGCCAGCAGGGGCAGGCGGCCGTGGCTGTCGGTGACGGTCTCGTAGGCGATGCAGGTGGCGCCGGAGGCGATCAGTTCTTCGGTCTGCGGGCGGTCGGGGGCCAGGTGCAGGTAGGTAAACAGGGTCTGATCCGGACGCAGGCGCGCGCGTTCCTGGGTCAGCGGTTCCTTGACCTTGACGATGAGTTCGGCCTGATCGAAGACCTCCCCGGCGCCGCTGGCAACCTTCGCCCCCGCGACCTGGTAGTCCTCGTCGGAGAATCCGATGGCGGCGCCAGCCTTGGACTCGACCCAGACTTCGTGCCCCTGGCGGGCCAATTCGGCTACGGATTGCGGGGTCAGGCCGACCCGGTATTCGTGGTTCTTGATCTCCTTCGGTACTCCGATACGCATGGCGACCTCCAGGGTTCTTGTTGCCCTTTGAACAAGTGTAGAAAGCCGGCCAATGCGCTCCCGCCGAATAGTGGCGGGTTTTCAGGGAATCTCCCTGAAGTTTGCGGGGAAAACAGGCGGTCTCGGGAATGCCGTCAGTTTTCCTGGTCCTTTCGCCCGCCCTTGGCGATACCGCCGAGCAAGTCCACTGGCAGGGGGAAGACGATGGTGGTGGTCTTGTCGGTGGCGATGGAGCCCAGTGTCTGCATGTAGCGCAGTTGCATGGCGCCGGACTGGCGGCTGAGCATTTCCGCCGCCTTCATCAGTTTCTCCGAGGCCTGCAGCTCACCTTCGGCATGGATCACCTTGGCCCGGCGTTCGCGCTCGGCCTCGGCCTGGCGGGCGATGGCACGGACCATGGATTCGTTGATGTCGACGTGCTTGATCTCGACGTTGGAAACCTTGATGCCCCAGGCATCGGTCTGGGCGTCCAGGGCCTGCTGGATATCGACGTTGAGGCGTTCGCGCTCGGCGAGCATTTCGTCCAACTCGTGCTTGCCGAGCACCGCGCGCAGGGTGGTCTGGGCCAGCTGGCTGGTGGCCATGAGGAAGTTCTCCACCTGGATGATGGCGCGTTGCGGGTCCAGTACACGGAAATAGACCACCGCGTTGACCTTCACCGAGACGTTGTCGCGGGAGATCACGTCCTGGGGCGGCACGTCCAGCACCACGGTACGCAGGTCAACCCGCACCACCTGCTGGATGGCCGGGATGATCAGCACCAGACCGGGCCCCTTGACCTTCCAGAAGCGCCCGAGCTGGAACACCACGCCGCGTTCGTATTCTCGGAAGATGCGGATGGCCGACACCGCCAGCACGATCAGCAGGAACAGGAGGGTGGCAAAACTCAGGGGAAAGGCCATGTTCAGTCTCCTTGGGGCGGACCGTCATCCGCCTTCACATCCAGCAACAGTCCGTTGCGCGCCAGCACCCGTACGAGCTGGCCGCTTTTCAGTGGGGCATCGCTGCGTACCCGCCAGCGCTCGCCCTGCAACTGCACCCAGCCGCCGTACGGGTCGTTCTCCATCAGGTCGAGCAGGACGGCCTGGCTGCCCACCAGTCCGGCATCGCCGCTGACCAGCACACGCTGACGCGCGCGCACCGCCATGGCGATGATGGCGAAGATCACCAGCCCGCTGGCCAGCCCCACGGTGACGATCAGCGACAGGGGAATGCCGAAGCCCGGTACTTCGGTATCGATCAGGATCACGGCACCGACCACGAAGGCGGCGATACCGCCGAAGCCGATGATGCCGAAGCTGGGCATGAAGGCTTCCGCCGCCATGAACAGGATGCCAAGCAGGATCAGGGCGATGCCGGCGAAGTTCACCGGCAATAGCTGCAGGGCGTACAGGGCGAGGATCAGGCAGATGCCGCCGATCACGCCGCCGATGCCGCTGCCGGGGTTGGAGAATTCGAAGATCAGGCCGTAGACCCCGATCATCATCAGGATCAGCGCGACGCTGGGGTTGGTGATCACTGCGAGGAGCTGTGCCCGCCAGTCCGGTTCATGCTGGATCAGTGGCGCGCCGGCGGTTGCCAGGGTGACCTTCTGTCCGGCGATTTCCAGGGTCCGTCCATTCACCTTGGCGATCAGGTCGTTGACGTCATTGGCGAGTAGGTCGACCACTTTCAGGCGCTTGGCGTCGATGGCGGAGAGGCTGACAGATTCGCGCACCGCCTGTTCGGCCCATTCGGCATTGCGTCCGCGCATCTGCGCCAGTCCGCGGATATAGGCAGCGGCATCGTTGATCTGCTTGCGGGCCAGGGTTTCCGCATTGCCGCTGGCGCCGCCCTTGTCGTCCTTCTTGTCCTTGTCGTCGGTGGGCTTGTCGCCCTCCGGCTGCCCCGGCATGCCGCCGATCTGTACCGGAGTCGCCGCGCCGAGGTTGGTGCCCGGCGCCATGGCGGCGATGTGGCTGGCGTAGAGGATGTAGGTACCGGCGCTGGCGGCCCTGGCGCCGCTGGGGCCGACGAAGCTGGCGATGGGCACCGGGCTGGCGAGGATCGCCTTGATGATGCTGCGCATCGAGGTGTCGAGGCCGCCTGGGGTGTCGATCTGGATCACCACCAGCTGCGACTCGTCGGCCTCGGCGCGCTCGATGCCACGGGTGAGGTAGTCGGCGGTGGCCGGGCCGATGGGACCGTCCACAGTCAGCACGGTGACGCTCCCGGCGGCCAGCAGCGTGCCGGGCAGAAGCAGGGCCAGGCACAACAGCCTGCCAAGCAGCCAGCGAATCATGGGGGCCTCCAGCCATGCCGTGTTCACTTACAGCATAGTTGAGGCCTCTATTGGGGTATTTGGGGCGAGCCGAGGGGGGATGCGACGGGATATTGGCGAGCGCCCGCTCCGATTATTTGTGGGGGCGATTTCAATCGCTGAGGGCTGCGCAGCAGCCCCCGGAAACGAAGGGCAGGACTGTGTCCTGCTTAGCGACTGAAGTCGCCCCCACAGAGGCCGAGTCAAAGGGCCGCACGGAACAACGGCTTGCACGCCTTGGCGATCTGCTCGATATGGCGGTGGTCGGTGCCGCAGCAGCCCCCCATCACGTTGATGTGCGGCAGGCGCTGGCGCAGCCGCGCGTATTGGGCGCCCAGCTCTTCCGGGTTGCCGCTGTCCAGGGCGACCGCCTCGTTCAGCTCGGCGTGGCTGCGCCGCGAGGCGTTGGCGCGCAACCCGCGAATGCGCTGCACCCAACGGCTGCCCGGTACCAGCACATCTTCGAAATGGTCGGGGTGGGCGCAATTGATCATGTAGTAGGCCGGGTAGGCGGCAGTGGCGTTGTCGACCTGTTCGATGGCTTCATTCAGGGGCTGGCCGGTGGGCAGCCTGCCGTCGGTTTCCACGGTGAAGGAGATGACCACGGGCAGTCGCGCCTCGCGCGCGGCGAGGACGACGCCCAGGGCTTCGTCCACGTAGTTCACGGTCAGGGCGGTGACCATGTCGACGGCGGTCTCGGCGAATATGCCGATCTGCTCGCTGTGGTAACGCTGCGCCTGGAACTCGTCCATGGCCTCGTCAGCGACATAACCATCGCCGCGCGGGCCGATGCAGCCGCTGATCACCACCGGGGTACGGCCGCTTTCCACTTCACTGCGCAGTTCCTGCAACAGGGCGATGGCATTTCGATTGGCCTCGGCCAGGCCCTGGGGGGTGAAGCCGAGGTGGCTGGCCCAGTCGGGATTGGCGCGCCAGGTCGGACTTTCCAGGATCAGCCCGGTGCCGTAATGGCTGGCCAGGGCGCAGTAGGTGCGGAAGTACTTGCGCAGGGCTTCCTGGCCGTATCGGTAGTTGAGCAGCACGAAAGCCGCGAAATCAGGAAGGGCAATCCCCTCATGGAAGACCAGGGTGGTCTCGATGCCACCGTCGGTGAGGAACAGTTCGCCCTCCAGTTGTGGCAGGGCACCGCGATATTGGGCCATGGCGTTACTCCGTGACCTGTAGACGTTCGCTGTCCGGAGCGGGCTTCGTGGCGAAGGCGGGGCGCGCAGCCGGACTGGCCTCGGGCTGGTTCCGCGGTCGATGGGGTGGCCCGTAGGCGCTGCGCCGGGTGGGCTCTGGGCGCCCGGCGGATATCAGGAAAGGCTAGCACCAGCATGGGGCAAGCCCCTTGCGGACTGATGGGTGGGGCTGGCGCAACAGGCAACCACTGCCTGTGGGGGCGAATTCATTCGCGAATGAATTCGCCCCCACAGGAACATCTTCAAGGGGTGGTTGCGTCGCTCGCTCCGTTGCGCTCGTGGCGGTAGGCGCTCACCGTCTCGTACACCGCCTTGCGCAGCCGGTTGATGCCGCCGATGGGGCGATGCTCGGGCAGGCTGTGCCAGGGGTTGAAGGAGAGGTTGTCGCAGGCGAGGTTCTGTTCGCGGCTATCGAAGTCCTGGGCCGGAACCTTGATGGTGGCGACGGTCACGAAGGGGGATACGGCTTCGTCCCACTCGACGCTGGTGTCTTCGATCGGCATGTAGTGCTGGGCGTTCTGCTTCTGTACCTGGAAGGCGAAGCAGGCCGGCATGCGGTCGAGGGACAGTTGCTGGTACAGGGCGTTGCGCAGGAAGTTGGGCAGGGCGGTGTTCTGCTCCGGAAGTTCGTAGGGCGGGCAGCTCTGCGGGTCGGGAATGACCCGGTACTTGATGTTCGCCTCGCCCAGCTTGTACGGCGAAATGGAGCTGTAGGTGGCGTTCACCGGGCTGTCCGGGGCCGGGGCGAGGGTCTTCAGGGCGATGATCAGGTGACGGATTTCCCAGCTGCGCGGGTCGAGGCTGGGGAAGAAGGCGCCGATCTTCTGGCCGTTGGCCTGGGCGTTGAAGTTCTGCCGGTACTCGGCCACGTCACGCACGAAGAACACCGGGTGGTTGAACATCACGAAGTCCTGTTCGCTGGCATGCACCGGGCTCTTCATCAGTTTTTTGCCGGGCACGTCGAGCAGCTTGATGGCCAGGCCACGGGCGTCGCGCGCGCTGTCGAACTGCGGGAAGGCGTTGCCGTTGGACAGGCGCATCACTGCCTGCCAGGTTTTGCCCGGCTCGGCGAAAACGCCGGCACGCAGGCTGCTGTCCAGGTCCGGGAGGACGCTGACTTCGGCCTTTACGCAACCATGGGCCTTGGCATGGGCATCGCGCAGCACGCGGGTATTGTCGCGGTGCTGTTCGACGATGCGGATGGCGTCGTCGATGATGGCGCGGGTCTGTGCCGCTTCATCGGCGGGGATGACTTCTTCGCTGGGCACCGGGCCGGAGAACTTCCAGCCGTAGTAGGCCTCGCCCGCCAGCCAGCCGATCACGCCGACCACCAGCACGAAGAGAACGAGCTTGCCGAGGAGGCGGCCGAGCCAGAGCCAGAAACGCTTGAGCATGAGTGCGTGTGTCCTTTGTCTGTTTCAGGGTCGGCGAGGGCTCAGCCCTCGCAGGACGGTCCGGGCGTCCAGGGGCGGGGCTCCACGGGGCTGAGCTGGCCTTCCAGGTCGGGGTTGCCGAGCACCTTGAGGTACTCGATCAGTGCCAGGCGCTCGTCCGGGGAGAGGGCGCGGCCGATCACGCCGTCCTTGCGGCAACCGTCGCGGAACTCGTGGCCACCGTTGCCGTTGCCCTTGATGCGGGTGTCCAGCAGGAAGCTGCCGGGGAAGGCGGTGGTCTGGAAGCCGACGAATTGCGGGTCGTATTCGAAGCTGCCGACATGGAACTGGCTGGCCCGTTCGCTGACCGGCGAAAGCAGCTGGAACAGGTTGGGCACCGAGCCGTTGTGCAGGAAGGGCGGGGTGGCCCAGATGCCGTCCAGTGGGCGGGGCTTGTAGCCGCGCTTTTCCTGCACGCCGATGGGCAGGCCGAAGCCGTCCATGCGGCCGCGCTCCTCGCCGGAAATCCCGGCTTGCCTGTAGGCCTGGTTCTCGACGAAGGCGGTGATGTAGGCCAGGCCCTGGGCGCTGGAAATGCGCTTGAAGTCGATCTGCTCCAGGCTGCCGTCGAACAGTTTCACATCCAGCCCGCTCAGTTGTTCGCGGGTCCAGCCCAGCTTGCTGATATCGAAGCGGTGGTCGGCGATGTTGTCGGCGGTGGTGGAGTCGGTGCCGATTTCTTCGATGGGCACGACGCGCATGTGCCACTCGGGGTCGCGCTCGGGGGCCATGCGCTTGTCCGCCGGTACCACGCGGGGGGCGTGGCAGTAGGCGCAGTTCTCGGCGAACAGGGCTCGGCCCTGGCTGGCGCGGGCCATGTCGACCTTGCCGAAGATTTCTTCCGGCCAGCGCGGCGGGGCGAGCTGTTTCAGGGTTTCTTCCAGGGTGTGGAGATCGCGCACGCGCACGCTGGAGGCGTAGCGTTCGGCTTCCGCAACGGCGCTGCCGTCGGGCTGGAACAGATGCAGGGTGGCGCCGACACCCAGTGCTTCGCCGACGTTGCGTGCCATGGGCTGCATGGCCGAGGCGTTCCACTGCACCCAGTCGAATTTCCAGATGTCCCAGAGGTGCGGGTAGCTCACCGGGGCGTCGGCTACCCGGTAGTTGTCGGGGCTGATGGCGTCGCCATAGACGCTGTTGGCGATGCGGCCGAAGGCGTCGGTACGGCCGAAGCCTTCCTCGGTGGGGTAGAGCCCGCGATGGGTATCGTTCCAGGCGGTGCCGAGCAGGCGGTCGAGGACTTGCTTGAAGTCGCGGCGCAGCTGTTCCTTGCCCTCGGGATAGCGATCGCCCAGCACCTGTTCGGCGAAGCGGCTGAACTTCAGCGGGTTGTAGTAGGTGAAGGCCATGCTCATGCCCAGCGCCTGACCAAAGCCGCCGCCGCGCAGGGTGGGCACGGTGGAGGCCAGGGAATGCAGCGCGGCACCGCCGTCGATGCGCACGGCCTGGCCCTTGTAGCGCAGCTCGCCGGTGTGGCAGGCGGCGCAGCTGATGTCGAGGTAGTGGACGCCGGTTTTCTCGTCCTTGTGGCGCGCCATGCCCACCGGCAGGTTGCCGGGGTTCTGCGCTGTGGCGATCTGTTTCGGATCTACCAGGAAACCGAAGCGCGCCAGGTATTCCGGGCGGGCGAAGCGGTCGCGGGAGAAGGGCAGTTCCAGGGCGGTGAACCACTCGTAGCGCAGGCCCTTAACCGTGGTGCCTTGCGGTGTGTAGTAGTAGGTCTGGCGCGCCTGGTCGCTCCACTGGTCCAGATAGTGCAGCCGGCTGGGCGCCTGGTAGATCGGGAGGTTGGGGTTGGCGATGTAATAGAGGACGACCGCAAGGCCTGCGAGCAGCAGGAGAAGCACCAGCAAAAGGACACGGCGAAGCAGGCGCATCAGATACTTCCTTGTAGCTTGCTGAAAATTTCCTAGCTTATGCCAATCGCCAGGGGTATTGGCAAGGTGCCACTAAGCAATTGTGCTAAGTCCTTCGCGGATAGAGCACCACCGCTGCACGTTGTTTCCCCAGGCCGAAACGGCTGATTCGATCGAACTCCCGAAGGGTGACCGGTATGTGCTGACAGTCCTGCGCGCGCCTGTGCAGGCTGCGCTCGGCGTTGGGGTCGTGCAGATAGATGAAGTTGTGGTCGCAGTCGGTGACCAGCACCCAATGGGGAGCCCGGCTGCGGCTGCGTCGATGGCCGTCCACCAGCACCAGGGGTTGGCCACCCTCTTCGAGCAGGGGACGCAGGTCCAGTTCGTCGCCAAGGTGCTGTTCGATGTCGGTGTTCTCCAGGGCGGAGCAGAAGTCCTCGTGGGCCTGGCGGATCACCTCGCGCTTGCCGGCGTTGCGCACTTCATCGAGGAACAGCGGGCCCTTGTCGCTCAGGTGCAGCCTGACCCGGTAGCCGCGGCGCCAGGCGGCCAGTGCCAGGCCGTGTGGACTGCAGCCGCCGTGGCCGCCAGGCATGTGCACGCTGCTGGCTTCGCGCCAGAGGCGCAGCTCGTCCTGGTGATCGCCGGGCACGACGCCGTCCAGGGCGCCCATGGCCATCAGCAGGCACGCCGGGCCGCAGGTGAATTCGGTGGTCTGGTGGTAATAGGGCACCGGGCGCTGCAGCGCCTGCGGATGCCGGACCACGCGTTTCTCCATGCGCAGCGCGTCACGGTGGTCGGGGAAGAAGTCACTCAGCAGCCCCAGGTGGTCGTAGCCGTTGCGCTCGAACAGGGCCACGGCGTCACGATTGTCGGGGCACACCTCCAGCCGCAGGTAGGCGCAGTCATGCTCGCGGGCGCTGGCTTCGGACAGCTCCAGCAAGCGTTGGCCGATTCCGTTGCCGCGGGCGCGCGGGTCGGTGGCGATGGAATGGAGGCGGGCGAGGGGGCTGCCCTGGCGAAACAGCACCAGCGCGTAGCCGAGCAGCGCGTGGCCATCGCCCTCGGCCACCATCAGGCTGGCATTGGCCTGCAGCATCATCCAGCGGAACTGTTGCCGGCCGAGGCGGGCAACTTCGAAGCAGCGATTCTCAAGCTCTACCAGCGCCGACAGGTCGTCGAGCGTGGCCGGACGCAGAAGCAGATTCATGGCTGGCCCCGCGAGGCAGGGGGGGAATCGCACGAGTATTGGCCCGGAATGGAACGCTGTCGAGACGCTTGCAGCGGGCACTGGCGGTCAAAGTCCGAAGGGGAATTGCGTTTATAGAGAAACATTCCATAGCCCGCCAAAGTTCTTGCTAGCGTTACAGATGGTATCTCCAAGTTATTGTTTTTATTGGTAATACAATTTTTTGGCGTCAAGGAAGGTACATTTTGGAAGCCATCTCCGCTGCACCGCGACGTCTCTTGCTGGTCGAACCCTGCGATCTCTGCCGGCGAATCCTCCCCCATCTGGAACAGGCGGGTTGGACGGTGTTCAGCCAGAACCTGGACCAGGCCATGGCGGCCAGTTACGACATCGGTCTGTTGCGATTGCGCCGCGATCACCTGGAACGCGCGGAGGGGATCAAGCACCTGATCAGCCGCAGTGGCACCGAATGGATAGCCTTGATCGATCCGCTGACGGAGACGGGAACGGGCGTAGAGGAGTTCATCGGTGAGTGGTTCTTCGACGCCGTGCCCCTGCCGGTGGACCTGCCGCGCCTGCAGGGCCTGCTGGGACGCGCTTTCGGCATCGCGCGACTGCGCGGCATCGGCAATCGCCGCGGCGACCAGAACGAATTGCTGGGCCAGAGCCGGCCATTGCGGGAACTGCGCAAGCAACTGGCGCGCCTGGGGCCGAGCGAGAAGCCCGTGCTGATCCTGGGGGAGAGCGGCAGCGGCAAGGAACTGGTGGCGCGAACCCTGCACCGGATGTCGCGACGGGTGGCGGGGCCGTTCGTCAGTTTCAACTGCGGCGTGCTGCCCGAAGTGGAAACCGCCAACCTGCTGTTCGGCCACCAGGGCAAGCTGGCGTCGGCCAATGGTGGCACCCTGTTCCTCGATGCCATCCATGAGTTGCCGCTGGGTCAGCAGGAACGGCTGTTGTCCTGTTTGCGCTCCAAAACCCTGCTCCATGCCGATGGCGAGGTGCTGAGCCTGAACGTGCGCGTGCTGGCGTCGACCCGCGAGGAACTGGGCAACCTGGTGGAGCGCGGAGATTTCCATCCCGGGCTGCGCCAGTGGCTGGAACAGAACCGCCTGCAGATCACCCCGTTGCGCAAACGGCAGGGCGATATCGCCCTGTTGGCGGGGTATTTCGTCGATCTCTACAGCCTGGAGGCGGGGCGCCGGCCCAGCCATTTCAGCGAGGAGGCGCTGGCGGCCATGGTCCGTCACCGCTGGCCCGGCAATGTGCGCGAGCTGGCCAGCCGGGTAAGGCGCGGTTATGCCCTGGCGGAGAATGGCCCCATCGAGGCCGATGACCTGGGACTGCAGAGTGCCCCGGTGAACGGGAGCCTGCTGGGTACGCTGGAGGATTACAAGCGGCGGGCGGAGTATCAGGCGTTATGCGACGCCCTGGCCCATTACAGCAGCAACCTCAGCCTGGCGGCCAAGGTGCTGGGGGTGTCGCGGCCGACCTTCTATCGTCTGCTGCACAAGCACCAGTTGCTGTAGGGGCGATTTGTCGTCGCCCCTGCAACGGTCGCTTACATGCCGTTGGTGAAGGCCGGGTTGCTCATGTCGATGGCTTCGCGAACCGGCTTCAGGGCCTGGGCGTAACGCGCCAGGATGTCCAGGTCGTAGTCCATGCGGGCGCGGATGCGCTGGTCGTCTTCGCTGACCGGCTCGACGTCGTTCAGCACTTTCTCGACACCGCGGATGATCAGGTGCTCCGGCAGGTAGCAGAGGCGGCAGTTCTTGTAGCTGGAGGCACGCAGTTCGCTGATGGGATAGCCGCCGCCGATGCCGGAGGACACCCCCACCAGCAGACCCGGTTTGTGCGCCAGCTCGGCCTTGCTGGCGTAGATGAAGAAGTTCTTGATGGCCGGGCAGGCCATGCCGTTCCACTCGGGGGCGATTACCACCACTGCATCGGCGTCGCGCAGTTGCTGCTGGTATCCGCTCCAGGGTCCGTTGTCTTCGGCCGGCCACAAGGGCAGCGGACCCTGGCCGAGGTCGATGATGCTGCAGGAGCTGGGGCTGGCCTTGTCGAGGTCGATCAGGCGCTGGCGGATGAAGCGGGCAACCTTGCCCGATTGGCTGTTGGCGCGGCTGGAGCCGGCGATCAGGACGATGTTCAGCATCTAGGGGTTCCTTGTTCAGAGGTGGGGCAGGCTAGCCGGGAGATGGCGAGCAGGCAAGCGGATGCGCGCCAGGGTGAGACACGGATGGCGCCGGGGGGCGAATGTTGGGGGAGTCCGGAATCGCGAATAAATTCGCTCCCACAGGGACGGCTGTTGCGGGGGGCTCAGGGCAGGACTGCGTCCTGCCTAGCGATTGAAATCGCCCCCACAAATAAAGCGGCCCCTCTCCCGCGTGCGGGAGAGGGGCCGGGGCGGGCCGCAATCGGAAGAGGGGCGTCAGGCGCGGAACTGATCC
>NZ_JBHZGM010000038.1:0-47560 GCF_043392685.1 Metapseudomonas phytobenefica
CGTCAACCGGTTCGCGTTACCGTAGTCGAGGATACTAGCCGCACCCCGCGAACCCTGACCGCCGTTCCTGCTGGCAATCAACCTGCAGGTAACGCAAGTCTTTGATTTATAAGGGGCTTCGCATAATCTATATTATGTTAAATTACATAGATGCTCGGGCATCTTTGACGATCTGCCCCGCTCTCGTGCAAGTTCGACGGGATGCCCCTTCTGAGAGCATCGAGCCAGCGTGATTACAGGTGGAAATCGCCTGCTGCCTCCGGCTGGTAAAGCACTTTCCTGATCTCGATCCGGCGTGTCCGGTCGGAAATTCGCCAATCGATGGCGTCGCCCTCCTGATAACCCAGGATGGCGGCGCCAATGTCGGAACACACGGAATGCTTGCCGGCGCTGCTGTCCGCGTCTTCAGGATAAACCAGGGCCACTTCCATCTCTTCGTCATCCAGCTGCAACAAGGCCCTGGAATTCATCGTGACGACATTGCGCGCCACCTGCTGCGGTTTGACGACAATGGCTCGTTCAAGCTCATGTTCGAGCTCGACAATCGCCGGGCCTTGCTCGAGTGCGATCAGGCATTCAAGTCGGGCTTTGTCGATTTCAGTGATGTAGATCTCCGCGGAGTCGTCCATAGCACCTTCGCGCAAACGCTGCAGATAGCGTCCCAGCGTCATGGAGAATGACTTCAATGTCGGTGTTTCGCTCTCAAGCAGAAAGCCGCTGCGCAGAAAGGCGTTCAGCGAGCGCGTGTTGTCCGGATGGATCTTGGCAATGAGCTTCTTGGCACGCATGTCGAGGAAAGCCAGTTTCATGCCTTCGCGGATCGTGCAGGCGCCAAGGTTTCGGCCCCATTTGTTACGGTCTCCGATGACCAGAACTATCTCGCAATTCGAGCCGGTCTTGATCAGACGGACAAAGCCCACCGGGGCGTCATGTCGGTCATAGGCCATGAAGAATCGGCCGCCCTGGTTGAATAGATGGGTCAGGATCGGCAGCGGGCTCCGATCGATGGCTTGCTCGATGGTACGGGAAACATGACGCGAATCGCTCAGATAGCGGATGACGCGCTCATCCTCCAACCAATCCACCAGCGTCAGCGCGTGTGCCCGAGTGATCTCAGGGCACAGCGAAATGAAAGGCTTGTTCATCTTCACCACACTCATATGTAAAGGATGAAAGCCCTTCATGGCGTGGCCATGACGGTTCTTTCGGCGACCGGGCACTTTACCCCATAACGCGCCTGGGATGTCCGAAACAGCCAGCCGGGATCGGGAATGGCTTGCCGCCCTCCTCTACTACATCGGCCATGTCAAGAAGGCGCGGGCCACTTGGCAGTGACGCCGCGTCAAACCAGGTCTGGCGTTAGTGCTGAGTATCCTGCACCGCCTGGATGATGACCTTTGCCACCTCCGCGGGGACAGACTGCTGCGGCACGTGGCTGGCTTCGACCTCGGTCACCTGGGCACCGATCTTCTTCGCAAGGGCGCGCTGCAGATCGGGCTGGATCATGCGATCTTCGCGGGCGACGATGAACCAGGACGGCTTGCTCTTCCAGGCTGCCGCGGTGGTTCTGTCATCGAATGCCGCTGCGCGAATCGGTCCTTGAGTGGCCGCCATGACAGCGGTTTGCTCCGGGGGAAGGTCCTGGGCAAAACCGCTGGCCATACCTTTGGCGGTCATATACAGGAAGCCGTTCTTGTCGGGTGCGATTTCACTCACGCCCGATGGGGCCGGGTAATCCTTGCCCAGTTCCTTACTGGCCTGACCCGCATCAGGTGCGAAGGCGGCGACATACACCAGGCCACGGACCTTCTTGTCGGTACCGGCCTGGCTGATCACGGTACCCCCCCAGGAGTGCCCCACCAGCACCACATCACTCTCCTGGTTGTTCAACACGCGTTGAGTTGCCGCCACGTCGTCGGCCAGCGAAGTTAGCGGATTTTGCACCACCGTGACTTTGATCCCTTCGGCCTGCAGCAGCGGAACTACCTTGGCCCAGTCGGAGCCATCGGCAAAGGCGCCGTGGACAATCACAACCGACGGTTGTGGAGCAGCAGCCTGGCTGCCAACGGCAAAGAGGGACGCTGTCATGGCAAATGCGAGGGCAAGAGCCTTGGGTTTGAACATGCTGAAATCTCCTTTGTTGGGTGGGGTGCAGTTTCAGCAATACTCGACTGCGCAGGTATCGGTCGTTTATCCGAGGCCGGGAGCAAGCAGGCGGACAAGTGGAGAGCTAAATGGCGGAGAGCGACGGCATCGGGTTGGAGGCGGCGATCCTGGCGTTGTCCATGGTGGGGGACCTGAGCATGGGGCAGCCCCTCGCGCAGTCCCACCGTACTGCCCGCCTGGCGCAGTTACTCGCACGCTCCTGCAGTGGCGAGGGCGACCACATTGAAGTCGTGCGGCAAGTGGCATTGCTGCGTTGGTCAGGCTGCACAGCCAATGCCGAGGGCTTCGCCCGACTGCTCGGCAATGACGTCGAGGGGCGCAATGCCATGCTCAGCCAGACGCTTGGGACGGCGGGCCTGCGCGCCATGCGCAAGTCCACGCCATTGGCTGTAGTGCATTGCGAGGTTTCCGGTGACATCGCCCGCACACTTGGCCTGGGCGCAGCGGTCGAGCAGGGGCTGCGCAATGTGTTCGAGCAATACGACGGTGGCGGCAGACCCTTTGGCTTGCGGCATCCCGAGGTTCCCGAGGTGGTGTATCAGGTAGTGCTCGCCGGTGACCTGGAGATCCTCTCCCGGGTTCACGGTCTGGATGCTGCGCTTGCATGGATCGCGAGCCAGGGCGATCGACGCTATCCGGCATCCCTGGCCGCCGAATTGTCACGACAGGCCAGAGCCTGGCTCGAAGCACTGCATGCACCGGAAGCCTCGGCCCCAGAGCCCGGTAAGGATGGGGCGAAAGTACCGCTCACCCTGATAGGGGACGTAATCGACCTGAAACTGCCCTGGCTGGCGGGATACTCGCGCCGCTCGGCCGAGCTCGTGCGCCAGGCTGCCAAGCTCTGGGGGCTCTCGGAACTATCAGCCGGGCAGCTCGGGAACGCCGCATTGATTCATGGCATCGGTCGAGCAGCGGTTCCCAACCGGATCTGGAACACGGCAGGCACACTCCTGGATGGGGACTTCGAACAGATACGCCTGGTGCCCTACTGGACGTCGCGTGCGTGCAGCCGAATACCCGAACTGGCAGTAACCGGTCGACTGGCGGCCAGTGCCTACGAACGGCTGGATGGCAGCGGCTACTTCCGGGAGCTCGACAGCGCTGCGCTGCAACCCGAGCATCGCCTGCTGGCAGCAGCCCTGGCCTGGCAGGCGCTGCGTTCCGAGAGGCCGTGGCGAGCCGCCTTCACTGAGCGTGAAGCCGAGCAGCTCTTGCTGAGCGAAGCCCAGCGCGGACGCTTCGACCCACAGGCCTGCAAAACGGTCGTCGCTGCGGCTCGCGGCGAAAGCGCGGTGGCACCTGGCAAGGCCGGCAACAGCCCATTGAGCGAGCGTGAGACACAAATACTGCAATGCATAAGCATCGGCCAGAGCAACAAAGAGGTCGCACGCCAGCTTGGCATCAGCCCAAGCACCGTACGCACCCACGTCGAGAGCGTGTTCCGTAAATTGCAGTGCACCACCCGCGCAGCAGCGACTTTGAAGGCGCTGACCATGGGGATCATATGAGGAACCGGCCAGCTGTCATGTGGCGACAGGCAGCCGGAAAGGGATATCGGGGGTGGCTCAGCTAAGCTCAAATGAACCGGATCTGCTGCGATCGCATCGTGCAGATCAGGCGTGGGCTGCCCGTGATGCCCGTGGAACGGGCGCGTGGCAACTTCCAACCATTCCAGATGCCTGTCGGATGGTGGTCGTATTGCGCAACCTGCAATGGCTCGAAGCCTTCCTGCGGAAGGTGTTGACCTGGCCCGTTTCCTTTCCGCGAACGCTCTGGCGAGTGCTTCGCAACCCCATCGACGTTGCGCTCCATACCCGACGACAACTCGAATTGCCGCCTGACCGGCGCTTCATCGGCATGCTCAGTCCACCGTTGATGCTGGTCCTGTCCATCGTCCTTGCCCATCTCCCCGGCTTCGCGATACCGGGCCGACCTTCGCCGTGGGCGCCCGGCGAGTTGCTGACGCTGCTGGTGCCTGGCTTCGGCTACGGCCTGTACGCACTGGTGCCGGCCATGGCCATGCTGCGGGTGCGGCGCGTCCGGGTGAGTCGTACTACCCTGCGCGAGCCCTTCTACATCCAGTGCTACCTGGCCGCGCCTCTTTCCATCGGGCTGATCGCGGCCAACCTGCTGGCGGGCGTCCAGGTAGCGCTGGCGATGCTTGTCACCATCCTCGCCTGCATCTGGTACCTCTTCTCGCAGATTGTCCTGTTGCGCCGCTTCCTTGACCTGCCCCTGTTGCCGGCCACCTTCATTGCCATTTCCAGGTTCGTCGTCGCCACCCTTGTCGTCCTGGCACTGATGGAACTACTGCGGTCCACATCGGTTACGCAACTCGGTTGATCGGGTGCATAGCCGCCAAAGGAGAGCCGAAGCTGCTCTGCCCTGCCCCGCTGCCTTTTCTTGTCCGCCCCGGGAAACAACGACTCGAAACCCTGCTGCAGTCCGCACCAGTCGTGGTCTGACGTCGTTCCGATGCCCTGTATGAGGTGGCAATTGGCCTACCGTTCATCAGCAAAATGGTCAAAAACTGAACAAAACCGGCATTCGGCCATCTTAGTCCCGTGAGTTATCAAGCTTAGCCCTCGCTATTCGCTCAAATTCCTGGAAGCAGAAAACCTTCACGTGCATTAGCGCGCAGGAGAGTTTTTTGCCCAAAGAAAAGTTGGAGGACAGAACATGTCTAGCCATTCACTGCAGAACAACGAGCGTACGCAGAACCTCGCCCGTACCCGCCGAAAGCCGCAACAGAAGCCTCTTTGGCACCAGATGCTGGCCTTCGCCTCCTCCCCGCAGCGCAGTTGGCATGGAGGGCTCGAGCTCAGGGGCTACAAGGAGTTGTCCAACGCCACGCCGGTTGCCCTGATCGAAGTCGGAACCACACAGCTGGCCATTCCGCTCGAACGTGGTCGCCGCTCCGTCGAGCCGTGCGTGCAGCCGGGCCAGCGCGTGCGCAAAGGCGAGGTGATCGGTGTCGGTGACGACAACACCCCCTGGGTGCATGCCAGTACGTCCGGCATCGTGGAGCGGATCGACCAGGTCTACGCGGCCGACTCCGCCCAGCCGGTCATGGCCGTCATTCTGAACGCGGATGGGCTGGATGAATGGATCGAACGCCCGGTGCAGGAACTGCCGCAAACCCCCGAGGAACTGGTCGAGCGCGCAAGGCAGATGGGCATCGTCGGCCTTGGTGGAGCGGGCTTCCCCACGGCCCTCAAGCTGGCCGGCGCCCGGCAACCCGATCTGCTGCTGATCAACGGTGCCGAATGCGAACCCTTCCTTACCTGCGATGACCGTCTCATGCGCGAGCGCGCCGATGCGCTGATCGAGGTCGCCGACTATCTCGCCGATCTGATGGGCATCACGCTGACCCGCTTCGGTATCGAAACCAACAAGCCCGAGGCGATGGCCACCCTGCGTGCCGCGTCTCGCCAGGCGCGCACCCAGGTCGAGATCTGCGCGCTGCCGGCGCGTTATCCGGCCGGGGGGCAGCCGTTGATGATCAAGAGCCTGAGTGGACGCAACCTCGCGCCGGGCACCCTGCCCGCCGATATCGGCGTCCTGGCGCTGAATGTCGCGACGCTCTACGCACTGGGCCGGGCCGTCTTCCACGGCGAACCGCTGATCAGGCGCGTGCTGACGCTGACCGGGGACTGCGAACGCCCCGGGAATGTCCTGGTGCCGGTGGGTTACCCGGTCAGCGCACTGCGCGAGATCGCTGGCGCGGCCCCGGAAGGCCAGCTGACCCAGGTTGGCGGCCCGATGATGGGCCAGCCGCTGCCGGACCCGACTGCCGTGATCAGCAAGACCAGTAGCTGCCTGATCTTCGGCGCCGAGCGCTTCCTGCCGGCACGCGAGCCCGCAGGCAGCTGCATTCGCTGCACGAGTTGCGTGGATGTCTGCCCGATGTCCCTCAGGCCGCTGGACCTCTACGCTGCCGCCGAACGCCAGGACAAGGCCAGCCTGCAGGAACTGCGACTGGATGCCTGCATCGAATGCGGTAGCTGCAGCAGCACCTGCCCGAGCAATCTTCCGCTGCGCGATCGCTTCCGCCAGGCCAAGACGGAGCTGCGCGCATGAGCCTGATACTCCGCCCCAACGCACACCGGCCACTGCGCACGGTAATGCTGCTGGTCAGCCTGTGCCTCATGCCGGCCACCGTCCTGTACGCCTGGCAATTCGGCGTCGTGGTCTGGTTGCAGACCTTCTGGTGCGTGCTGCTCGCCCTGGGCTTCGAAGCCGGCCTGCTGCGCCTGCGCGGACTTGATGTCCGCAAGGGTTTGAGTGACCTGAGCTGGCTGGTGCTGGGCCTGATACTGGCACGCGCATTACCCCTGATGGTGCCGCTGTGGATGATGGCCCTGGCCAGTTTTGCCGCTCTGGCACTGTGCAAGCACGGCAGCGGAGGACTGGGTCGCAATCGTCTCAACCCCGCGATGGTTGGCCTGGGGATCATCGCCATCTGCTTCTACCAGCAGCTGTACCCGGCGCCGTCGAACTATGCGCCCTGGACCCTCACCCTGGATGCCAAGGCGGTTCTCCTGCAACAGTTGCAGCTGGCGCCACGCCTTGACCTCGACGCGTACGCCGGGGCCACGCAGTTGGCCAAGGACCAGTTCACCCTGATCACCCCCAATCTGTCGGTGTACGGCTATATCGCCGGTGGTCTGATTCTGGCTGCGCTGCGAGTGATCCGCATCGAGATTCCGCTGGCGATGATCGCCAGCACGGTATTGCTGTGCATGGCGGCCGGCCATAGCCTGCTGGAAGCCGTTTATGGCCTGACTCTCGGTGGCTACCTGTTCGCCGCCTTCTTCATCGCCACCGATCCGGTCACCAGTCCGGATACCCGCGGTGGTCGCATCCTCTTCGGCCTGGCCATCGGCGCCCTGACTGAATTCATTCGCGAGTTCGGGCTGTATGCCGATGGCCTCTGCTTCGCCGTGCTGGCTGCCAACCTGCTGGTGCCGCAGATCGACCGGCTGGCACTGCGCATGCAGCGGCCCTGGTATACGGCGAACACCTCAGCCTGAGAATGGACGCGGCCCTCTCCTGCAAGGGAGAGGGCCGCGTCGTGCAAGCGCTACTACCTGTTCAGTTCGTACGCGCACATATTGACAGTCGACGCCAGGTTCAGCGATTCGATGGCGCCACAACCGTGAATCGTGAACGGCTGGGCCTTGAGCGCGACCAGCTGCTCGCGGGGTACGCCGCGGGCTTCGTTGCCGAACAGATAGCAATCGAAGGTCTTGAAGCTGGCCGATTGCAGGCGGTCGCCATTCATATCCAGGCAGGCAATGCGCTTGAAGCGCGAGCCCAGGGAATTCAGCTCCACATCCAGTTCCATGGGTGCGTGAAAGATCGCGCCCATGCTGGACCGCACCACCTTGGGGTTATACGGATCGACGCTGCCGGGACTGAGCAGGCAGCGAAAATTACCGAACCACGCCAGGGTGCGCAGGATGGTGCCGAGATTGCCCGGGTCCTGGATTTCGTGAAGGTAGATCGCGCGCTCATTCCTGGTGGGGGCAGCAGACAATGCGGTGATCGCCGACATGGGCACCAGCGCGATGATGCCCTGCGGTGTCTTGGTGTCGGCGATATGCGCCATCTGGCGGTCGCTGATCACATGGGTTTCGAAGGGGCTTTGCCAGTGCTCGTAGGCTCCGCTTACGTACAGCTGGCTATGTCGCAGCAACGGATTCTGCAAGGCCGCCTTTTGCAGCTCCAGCAGAAGATGTTCGCCCTCCACCAGGAAATAGCCGAACTGCGCCCGGTATTTCTTCTGCTGGAGCTTCTTGATGTCGTCGAGTTTCATCGATGCGTCGCTCAGTGGCTCTGCTCGGAGAGGATCGATTTGACCACCGCTTCGGCAACTTTGATGCCGTCCACGCCCGCCGACAGAATGCCTCCTGCATAACCGGCGCCCTCGCCGGCCGGATACAGGCCGCGCAGGTTGAGGCTTTGCAATGTCTCGTGGTCGCGCGTGATGCGGACCGGCGAGGATGTGCGGGTTTCGATACCGGTGAGCACCGCGTCATCGCGATCGAAACCACGAATCTGCTTGCCGAATGCCGGCAGCGCCTCGCGGATGGCCTCGATCGCATACTCCGGCAGCGAAGGCGCAAGATCGCCCAGGCGTACGCCGGGTTTGTAGGAAGGAATCACCTGGCCAAATTCATTCGACGGCACTCCGCGAATGAAGTCGCCCACCAGCTGCGCAGGCGCACAGTAGTCGCTGCCACCCAGTTCATAGGCACGGGACTCCAGGCGTTCCTGCAACTCCACGCCGGCCAGCGGGCCGCCCGGGAAATCCTGCTCCGGGCTGATACCCACGACAATGCCGGCGTTGGCATTGCGTTCGTTGCGCGAGTACTGGCTCATGCCGTTGGTAACGACGCGCTCCGGCTCGGAGGTAGCCGCCACCACAGTGCCGCCGGGGCACATGCAGAAGCTGTAGACGGCGCGGCCATTCCTGGCGTGGTACACCAGCTTGTAGTCGGCGGCGCCGAGTTCCGGATGGCCGGCGTATTTGCCCAGGCGAGCCTGGTCGATCATGCCTTGCGGGTGTTCGATGCGGAAACCCACGGCAAAGGGCTTGGCCTCGATGAACACACCCCGGCGGTGCAACATGCGGAAGGTATCGCGTGAACTGTGTCCCAGCGCCAGGACGACATGGCGGCTACGGATGGTTTCGCCGCTGGCCAGCACCACACCTTCGAGCTGGCCGTCGTCGATCAGCAGATCGGTGACTTTGGATTCAAATCGCACTTCACCGCCGAGGGCGATGATCTCCTTGCGCATGGCCGAGACCACGCCGGTAAGGCGGAAGGTGCCGATGTGCGGCTTGCTCACGTACATGATCTCTTCCGGCGCGCCAGCCCGGACGAATTCGTGCATGACCTTGCGGGCGTAGAACTTCGGGTCCTTGATCTGGCTGTAGAGCTTGCCGTCGGAGAACAGGCCGGCACCGCCCTCGCCGAACTGCACGTTGGATTCCGGTGTCAGGATCTTCTTGCGCCACAGCGCCCAGGTGTCCTTGGTGCGCCGGCGCACATCCTTGCCGCGCTCCAGCACTATGGGTTTGAAGCCCATCTGTGCGAGCAGCAGCGCCGCGAATAACCCGCAGGGACCGAAGCCTACCACCAGCGGCCGCTCGTTCAGGTCGGCCGGTGCCTGCCCGACCGGATAGTAGCGGGTGTCCGGGGCTGGACGGACATTGTGGTCATCGGCAAAGCGCGCAAGAACCGCCGCCTCGTCCCGCACCTCCAGATCGATGATGTAGATGAACAGGATGACGCTGTTTTTCTTGCGGGCATCGTAGCTGCGCTTGAACACGGTGAAGTTCAGCAGGTCGGCGTCTTTGATATCCAGGCGTTTGACGATGGCCTTGCGCAGTTCATCTGCGGCGTGATCGAGGGGCAGAGACAGTTCGGTGATGCGAATCATGGCGGTAATCCTGGCCGGTGAATCCGGCAAAGGAAGCAGAGGGAGGAGGTAAGGCGCGGATTGTACCCGCCGCCACCGGCCCCTGTCAGGCCTGGCCCGGCGGCCTTGCGGAGCATGCCACGCTGCTCGGGACAGCCCCCTGCCCTGCCTGGGGGCTTGTGCGGCTGACGTCTCGGGACAGTGTCACTCGGGTAACCCGGCCAGCCGCAGGCCTTCGGCCAGCAGCGCAAGGTCCTCCGCCCGTTGAATCGGCAACCAGTCCCTCAGCCGCGAGATACGCAACGAGGGATCCAGCGCCTGCAGCCGCTGCATCGTCAGCTTGGCCTTGTCCATTCGCCCGCTATAGGCATGGCTGGCCGCCAGCAGCGCAGCCGGGGCCAGCAGGCTGGGCAGGTTGCCCAATGCCTTCTCCGCCCACTCCGTAGCGGTATCAAAGCGCCTGGCGAAGAAATGCGCCAGCGTCATCCCCACCTGCATCCTGAACATCTCCGGGTCCAGCGGACTCAAGCGCGTGGCATGGGTCAGGTTATCGATGGCGGCGTCTGATTCCCCGCGAAGCGCCCGCAGGATACCGCCCAGGAACCAGGCGGGAGCCAGGTTGGGATTGAGCAGACGCGCCCTGTCGATGAGCGCGATACCGCCATCGAGATCGCCGGCGAGATGGGCCAGCGCGTGTCCGCCACGGGTCAGCGCCACCGCATCATCGCGGCCAAGTTCCACCGCCAGGCGTGCAAGACGGACACCTTCGGCGATTTCTCCTGCCCTGTCGCTCATCCAGCCATTCAATTTGCGCCAGAAGTGGCACCAGGCGGCCATGCCATAGGCCGAGGCGAACTCCGGATCGAGTTCGATGGCCTTGTAGAACAGCGACAAGGCTTCCTCGATGGCTTCCTGGGTGCCGTTGTGCAGTTTTGCCATTCCCCGCAGGTAATAGTCGTAGGCGTCCAGGCTTTCCGTGGGTTTGCGCTTGGCCCGCTCGATCTCCGCCCGCTCGAGCTGCGGCGCGATGGCGCCAACGACGCTTTCGGCGATCTGATCCTGCAGGTCGAAGAGGTTGTCGAGCGCACCTTCGAAGCGTTCTGCCCAGATGTGCATTCCGTTCGTCGCGTCAATCAGCTGTCCGGTGATTCGCACCTTGTTCCCGGACTTGCGCACGCTGCCTTCCAGCACGTAGCGCACACCGAGTTCGTGGCCGACATCCTTGATGTCCACCGCCCTCCCCTTGTAGGTGAAGCTGGAATTGTGCGCGATGACGAACAGCCAGCGGATGCGCGACAGCGCGGCGATGATGTCCTCCACCACGCCATCGGCGAAATAGTCCTGTTCCGGGTCCCCGCTCAGGTTGTGGAACGGCAGCACGGTAATGGACGGCTTTTCCGGGAGGACAAGCACGACTGGTGGCGTTTCCTTCGGATCGACGGAGGCGGGTTCGTCGATGCCTGGTCCATCGGGCTGGCGCGCCTCCCCCGGCCCGCCGGCCCTGACTTCGCCAATGAAGCGGTAACCCTTGCGGGCGACCGTGCGAACGAGGCGCTGCTCCTCTCCGCTATCGCCGATCGCCTTGCGAACCGCGTTGATATGGCTGGTGATGGTCGATTCCGAGACGATCCGGCCGCTCCACACTGTCTGGAGCAGGTCATCCTTGCTGACGACTCGATCGCTGTTGCTGACCAGATGCAATAACAGATCGAAGACTTGCGGCCCGACGGCCACGACTTGCCCGCGCAAGGTCAGTTCCCGGCGCCCCTGATCGAGCACGTAGTCTCCAAAGATGAATTGCACGCTCAGGGTCCCCTGGATGAGTGACTTCGGTTCCATGTCCGAAGCGGCTGGCGATTGGTAGCGATATTGATAACACGGCAGCGAGTGACTAGCGCTTCCCTGGACGAAATACCAAGCCTCCCCGAAGGACAATTAAAGGCCAGCGCAAGGACTTGCCCCGGGCACAGGAGCACTCTCCCCCTACACCGACAGCAATGGTTGCCGTCGATAGCAGCGGAGAGAAACCATGAAGATCGTCGTCATCGGAGGCACCGGCCTCATCGGTTCGAAACTTGCGAAACACCTCCGCGAGCGTGGTCATGACGTGCTCGCGGCCTCCCCCAGTACGGGCGTGAACAGCATCACCCGCGAGGGGCTGGCCCAGGCCATGGACGGCGCACAGGTCGTCGTCGACGTGGCCAATGCCCCGGTGTGGGAGGACCAGGCTGTTCTCGACTTCTTCGAAACCTCCAGCCGCAACCTGCTGGCAGCCGAAGCCGCCGCCGGCGTCCGCCATCACGTCGCACTTTCCATCGTCGGCAGCGAACGGCTTCCCGACAGCGGTTACTTCCGGGCCAAGGTTGCCCAGGAAAACCTCATCAAGGCCTCCGGCATCCCTTACACCATCCTGCGCGCCACGCAGTTCTTCGAATTCGTCAGCGGCATTGCCCAGTCCTTCGAAGTCGGCTCGGAGCTGCATGTTTCGCCCGCACTGATCCAGCCGATGGCATCCGATGACGTGGCGGCCATCCTCGCCGACGTCAGCCTCGAAGCACCGCTCAATGGCACGCTGGAAGTCGCCGGCCCTGAGGCCCTGCCCATCGACGAACTGATCCGGCGCTTCCTGCGCGCAACCCAGGACACGCGCAAGGTCGTGCCGGACGTGCATGCCCGCTATTTCGGCGCCCGGCTCGACGATCAATCGCTGACCCCGGGCAAGAACCCGCGCCTCGGTTCGATCCATTTCGAGGACTGGCTCGCCAAGTCGGCGGCCTGAGGCTCGCAAGCCCCCAGAGTCTGCTCCCCCAGGCGTTGCCCGCCTACTGGTCGCGCCTTCCGACTCATGCACGCGCAGGAGAATTGCCATGCTCACGAAAACCTTCCTGGCCGCTGCCTTTGCAGCGCTCTCGATCACCTCGGCGGCAGCCGGCGACCGGCCTCCGGGCAAGGTCACAGTGGTATTCGATCGCCCCATCCCCAACGTTCCCGGCAAGAGCATGAGGGGCGTCCTGGTCGAGTACGGCCCCGGCGCCGGGTCACCGTCCCATACCCATCCGAAGTCGGCGTTCATTTATGCAACGGTCCTCGAAGGCGCGATCCTCAGCAGCGTCAACGGCGCCCCGGAAAAGGTCTACAAGGCCGGCGAACACTTTGTCGAAGAGCCTGGCTCCTTCCACGGCACCAGCGCCAACGCCAGCGACACGGAGCCTGCCCGCCTGCTGGCCGTGTTCGTCCTCGACAGTGACGAGACGGAGCTCGTCACACCGGCCAGGAAATAACCCATCAACGCGCTGAGCGATTCACGGCAGCCCGAGGCTGATTGCGCCCGGGGCTGCCGGGTTCATCGGCATTCGACAGGTAAGAAGACATGAAAGCGCTTGAGCAAAAGGTCGCCCGCACATCCGGCGAAAGCTCCGGGGCCGGTGACGCATCGACGCGACCGGGCAAGAAAAAGGTGGTCGGCCTGTTGCTGCTTGCAAGCGCCATCCTGGTCGTGGCCGGCGGATCGATCATGGCGCTGACCAGTGGCGCGAGGTCGACCGACAACGCTTACGTCCGTGGCGACGTTACCTCCCTCGCCGCCAAGGTCAGCGGCTATGTCACCGAGGTCGAAGTCAAGGACAACCAGGCCGTCAAGGCCGGAGATGTGCTGTTCCGCATCGACGACCGGGACTACCGGGCACGGCTTGCGCAAGCCGTGGCCAACGTCAGGGCGGCTGAGGCGCGCCTGAGCAATGTGGATGCAGAAACCGGGCTTCAGCACGCGCTGATCAGGCAGGCCGAAGCCGGGAAACGCGCGGCCGTGGCCGAGATGAACCTGGCGATCAAGACCCACGGTCGCCGCCACAGGCTCATCCGCAGCAATGCGGTCAGCCGGGCTCTGGTCGACGAGAGCGACTCGGCGCGCTTCAAGTCCGAGGCGAAGGTATCGGCCGCTTCAGCGACTGTAGAGGCCCAGCATCAGCGCATCGCTGTTCTCGTGGCGCAGCGCGAAGCCGCCGTGGCTGCGGTGGCGCAGGCTGAAGCTGCGTTGGAAGTCGCCCGGATCGATCTCGACAGCACTGTCGTGCGCGCCCCTGTCGATGGCGTCGTCGGCAACCGCCAGGTTCGCGTTGGCCGCTTCGTCACGCCGGGTGTTTCCCTGCTCGATATCGTCCCGGTCCAGGACGTGTGGGTGGTGGCGAACTTCAAGGAAACCCAGCTTGAACACATTCAGCCCGGCCAGAGAGCGCGCATCACCATCGACGGCTACCCGGACGGAACGCTCGAAGGGGTGGTCGACAGCTTCGCACCCGGCAGCGGGTCGGCCTTCACCCTGCTTCCCAGTGACAACGCCACCGGCAACTTCGTCCGCGTCGTGCAGCGCGTCCCGGTGAAGATCCGCCTGGTCGACAATCCACTACCGGGTCGCATCGTGCCTGGCCTCTCCGCACGGGTGGAAATCGAAGGCGGAACAGGCTCATGAACATGGCCGCCAGCCTTTCGAGCCGCGTAGGCGCCCGGACCAGCAGCCTGCTGCTGGCAGGCGTAGTGCTTGCCACGCTGACGGAGGCCATGGCGAGTACCGTTCTCGCCATGAGCCGCAGCGACATCATCGGCGACACCTACGCAACGCCGGATGAGTTCGCCTGGCCGGACGTCGGATACACCGCGCTGAAGCTCCTGGGCTTCATGCTCGCGCCCTGGCTGTTGAGCCGCTTCCAGCCACGCAATCTGGTGATTGGCGCAACCCTGGTCATGGGACTGGCGTGCGGATTGGCCGCCGTGACCGCCCGGTTGGACCTACTGATCGCACTTCGCATCATTCAGGGCTTTGCCGGCGGTACCTTGCTGGTCGCGGGGCAAGCGCTCGTCTTCCTCGCCTACCCCCAGCGTCAGCAGCCACTCCTGCAGGCCTTGTTCGCCATGGGCGCGGTGGTTGCCTCCGCCACGTTCGCGCCGGCCCTGCAAGGGTGGTTGATCGACAGCCAGTCCTGGACCTGGATCTTCCTCTGCGCCGTTCCGCTAGCCCTGGCATCCGTCGGCCTTCTGCTTGTCGCAGACGCCTCGGAACTCGCCAGGACGCAGCAGCGCCGCTTCGATTGGCTCGGCGTCGCCCTGCTCGCCAGTGTGATTTTCTGTTTCACCTACGTCCTGAGCCAGGGCAGCCGCTGGGACTGGTTCGAAGAGCCGCGCATCTTCTGGCTGACATTGACCGGCCTGGCCGCGCTGCTGGCCTTCCTCGGCCAGCAGGTGCTCGCCAATGGCCGCGGCCTGCTCGATTTCAGCCTGTTCGAATCGGAAGACTTCAGCTTCGCCTTCATCGTCAGTTTCGTGGCCGGTGCCGCATTGTTCGGTAGTGCGTTCCTGATTCCCGCGTTCGCCCTGTCCGTACTTGCGTTCACCCCGACCGATGCCGGCCTGTTGCTGTTGCCCAGCGGCGCGCTGTTCATCGCTGCACTCCTTTTGGCCGCCTATCTCATGCAGGCCCGCCGCGTGCCCCCGGTCGCCACCGTGCCCTTTGGCATCCTGATGATCATGACGGCGATGTGGATGCTTTCCGGCTCCACCGACGAAAGCGACACGGCCGATATGATGTCGGCCATCCTGTTGCGCGGCCTGGGGCTTGGCTTTCTCTTCCTGTCGATCACGCTGATTGCCTTCAGCAAGCTCAACAGCCGAAACCTTGCCGCCGGTATCGGCCTGTTCAATACGGGCCGCCAATTGGGCGGTCTTATCGGCGTCGCGGCACTGCAGACGCTGATCGAGCATCAGGTCGTCGCCAATGACGTGGTACTCGGCGCCAACCTCGGCGCAGGAGGAACGGCAGTCATCGAACGACTGACGACCACCACAGCCCTGCTCGCGGCCAAAGGGATGGATGCGGTAGCCGCCGGCCGCGCAGCGACGAGCCTCCTGGGCCGGGTGGTGACGGGGCAGTCCACCGTGATTGCCTTCGACACCGCGTTCAACGCAGTCGCCCTGCTTTTCGTGTTCGCCGCCCCGCTGCTGGTCGGCACCAAGATCCTGCTCTCGAAACACGCGAAACGCCGGGCTGCGCGAGCGGTGGCGTGAGACAAAGCCGCAGGTTGAATTCCGTAGCCCGATGAAATCCGCGATAAGCCCTTCCACCGTTCCCGGATTTCGTCCGAGCCACGATTGGCTGCGAATCCCCCGACCTTTGGCGCACGCAAAAAAAGGCCGCCTTGGGCAAGGCGGCCATGAATAAGAACCAAAGGAACGATGAAGTGGAGGCGCCGAATGCAACTCCCGGGGGAAGCCGAAAGTGCGCTCGGCAAAAGTCTTCATCGGGGGAGAAGTATACGGGGTTCACCCTGCCACCCAAATCAATCAGAGTGATAGCAACTATCACATCAATACATCGGATTTTTCTTTTTTATCTGTAAACCCATCCGAAAGATCATCCAAAAGTATTCTTGACAACTCCTGCCGGTATTCCAGGAAGCCATGTAACGCCCTTTAAGATCAATACCTTACCCGGCCTGCCAACTCACTTGACATTGCCTTCCAAGCCATTTAAGGCCGCAACCGGGATTCGCGGGTATTTGCGGTCATGCAAGTCACAACAACAAAAAAAAGGCCGCCTCCGAAGAAGCGGCCCAAGCCAGAGAGTAACTCGATGAAGCACCTGCCATCCGGCCGAACTGGTTGGCGAGCCCATGTTTCATCCAGCACAGAGTAGCGACAGGTGGACAGCGTAAATATTGACTGTATTGATAGTTAAAATTGATAATTACGCTTTTTCAAACGAAATCTGTCGTGGTAACTGTTTGCGCGCATCGCGCCGGTACGGCCGGCAAACACAACGACAATGAATGGAATTGACTATCGTTCCATCGAGCTGCACCGCTCGTGGCCATCGATAGCTCTCCTATCCTGCCTTTCCCAAAATCCAACAAAACGACCATCAGGAGCACCCGTGATGCAACTCAATCCTCTGAGCGCCCTGGCACTGGCGGTTTCCGCCGCCATCAGCCTGCCCGCCCTTGCCAGCGAGCAGTCCGAGTCCAAGGGCTTCGTCGAAGATGCCAGCGCGACCCTGCTGCTGCGCAATGCCTACTTCAACCGTGACTTCAAGGACGGCGCCGCCGACGCCAAGACCTGGGGCCAGGGCTTCATCGGAACCTTCGAGTCGGGCTTCACCCAAGGCACCATCGGTTTCGGCGTTGACGCCTATGGCCTGCTCGGCGTGAAACTGGACAGCGGCCGTGGCCGCAATTACTCGGCCTTCTTCGACACCGACAGCGACGGCCACCCGGTGGATGACCTCTCCGAAGCCGGAGCGGCGGTGAAGCTGCGCTTCTCCAACACCGTGCTCAAATACGGCAACCAGTTCCCCAGCCTGCCCGTGCTGGCCCATGACGACAGCCGCCTGCTGCCCCAGGCCTTCACTGGCACCCTGCTCACCAGCAAGGAAATCGAGGGTCTGGAACTCAACGTCGGCCGCTTCACCGGCGACAGCCCCATGGGCGACCCGGCACGCGACCCCAACCACCTGAAGAGCATCGACGTGGTCGGCGGCAGCTACGCCGTTACCGACGATTTCAGTGTGTCGCTGTACCACTCCGACGTGGAGGACATGTACAAGAAGTACTACGCCAACCTGAACTACAACATCCCGTTCAATGAGCAGCAGGCGCTGAACTTCGACTTCAACATCTACCGCACCAAATACGACGACGGCTCCGCGGCCGCAGTGGCCTTTGGCGGCGATGGCCAGAACGACAGGAACACCCTGTGGAGCCTGGCGGCCAAGTACAGCATCGGCGCCCACGCCTTCATCATTGCTCACCAGCGCAACACCGGCGACGCCGGCTATGCCTATGACTTCGGCGACGGCGGCAGCACCATCTACGTGGCCAACTCCTACTACTCCGACTTCAACCTGGAAGACGAGCGCTCCTGGCAGGCCAGCTACGAGCTGGACTTCGGCGCCTATGGCGTACCGGGCCTGACCTACAAGTTCGCCTACGTGCGCGGCACCGACATCGTCGCCGGCGGCGAGAACGACGGCACCGAGCGGGAGATCTTCAACCAGTTCAAGTACGTGGTGCAGGACGGCCCGGCCAAGGACCTGTCCTTCAAGCTGCGCAACTCCATCTACCGCGCCGACAACCAGGTGGGCCCGGACCTCAACGAAGTGCGCGCCTTCATCGAGTACCCCCTCAGCATCCTCTGATGCAGCAGGTCGCGCCGGTTCGCCGGCGCGGCCTCCTTTCCTCCGGGCAGGCGCGGCTAGCGCCTGCCACCCGCCTTGCCAGCCTTCCGTTCCACCGGGCCACGCGCCTGCCGGGATGGAAACCTGATCAACTGGTAGACCAGCTGGTCGAGCAGCCCGCGCAGTCGTGCGATCCAGCCTCGCAGAGCGGTGGGTTTCGCCAGTTTCGGAGATTCGCGGCGACTGGGATTGATCCTGGCCATGGCTCTGTTTCCTCCGGGCTACAGGTTGATGACACCAGCCTGCGCGCGGGTCGCCACCCTGGCGTTGACCTGCCGCAATCGGTTCGCTGCGAAGCCTGCGGTTCGTCGGCTGGCGAGAACGGTTTAGAGCGCAACGCCTCTCGCGGCAGCCATGCCGCTCGCCCCGCCGGCGCAACGATTCCGCGCGGAATCCGGGAGGATTACGGTGTTTGGACCTGTCAGGGATGCGGCGCCCCCTCGGGGAGAGGGAAGGTTGGCAAACGCGGCTGGTCAAATCGAAAAAGGCACTGTACTTTACGCCCCGGGTGTCGAGCCGCTCAGCCGGTTCGACAGGTTTCATGTGTTGGTCGGGCCGCCGCACAAGCTGCTGAGTATGAGCAACCATGGACCACGCCCCTTCCCCAAAGGCGCTGCCGGCTGCGCAGCGTATTGCCGACAAGGCATTCTCCACGTTCGAGAAGTTCCTCCACATCGAAGCCGTCAGCGGCATTGTCCTGCTGATCGCGGCCGCCGCTGCGCTGATCTGGGCCAACTCGCCCTACGCCAGCAGCTACGAACATCTCTGGCACATGCCGCTGTCGTTCGGTGTCGGTGATTTCGTCATCTCGAACTCCCTGCATTTCTGGATCAACGATGCCCTGATGACGGTGTTCTTTCTGGTGGTCGGTATGGAAATCCGCCGGGAGATACACGAAGGCGCCCTGGCCAACCTCAAGCTGGCCGCATTGCCCATGATTGCCGCCTGCGGCGGCGTGCTGGTGCCGGCCCTGCTCTATCTCAGCCTCAACAACGCCGAAGGGTTGCGCCAGGGCTGGGCGGTGCCGACCGCTACCGACATCGCCTTCGCCGTCGGCGTCCTGGCCTTGCTGGGCCGTTCCGTGCCCGCGTCGGTGCGCGTCTTCCTGCTGGCCCTGGCGATCATCGACGACATAGTCGCGGTGCTGATCATTGCGCTGTTCTACTCCAGCGGCCTGGACCCGCTGGGTTTCGCCATCGCCGGTGCCGGCATCCTGCTGGTACTTGGCTTGCAGTACATCGGCATCGGCTCCGCCTATGCCTACGTGCTGCCCGGCGCCCTGCTCTGGTTCGGCCTGTTGAAGACCGGCGCCCACCCGACCCTGGCGGGCGTGGTCCTCGGCCTGATGACGCCGGTTCGCCCGGTCAAGGTAATGGCGCCTCCCTTGCAGACCGCCTCGCAAGCCATCAGTGACTTTTCCGAGCGCAAACAGGCTGCCGGCAGTGGCCCCAGCGACCTCATGGAGCCCATCAAGCAGCTTCGCCACGCCCAGCGCGAGTTGTTGCCGCCGGTGATGCGTGTGCAGGTGGCGTTGCATCCCTGGGTCGCCTACCTGGTGATGCCGTTGTTCGCCCTGGCCAACGCCGGGGTGAGCCTCGATGGCATCGACCTCGGTGAAGGCGCATCCATGCAGGTGTTCTCCGGCGCTGCGCTGGCCCTGGTGCTGGGCAAACCTCTGGGGGTGCTCTGCAGCAGCTGGCTCATGGTGCGCATGGGCTGGTGCAGCCTGCCTCCGGGGATGACCTGGGGCTGGATGGGACTGATCGGCTGCCTGGCGGGGATCGGCTTCACCATGTCGATCTTCATCGCCAACCTCGCCTTCGACCAGCAGGACCTGTTGAGCGCCGCCAAACTCGGCGTGCTGGTCGCCTCGGCGGTCGCCGGCGTGCTGGGGCTGCTCTACGGCAGTCTGTTGGTGGCGCGGGCGAAGCGCCGCTAGAGGCGCCTGCGGGAACGGGCGCGACCTTCGTCGCCCCGTTTGGCGTCAGGTGTCGGCGGCAAGGTCGACCGGCACCTCCAGCCCCACTTTCACGTTGCTCATCGACACCAGGGTGCGGAAGCGCTTGACGTTGTTGCTTTCGAAGAACAGTTGGCGGGTCAGTTCGGCGTACTGCTCCATGCTCCGGCAGGCCATGACCAGCACGAAATCGAACTCCCCGGCGACGTAGTAACACTGCTGCACCTGCGGACAGGCCAGGAAACTGCGCTTCATCGCGTCCAGCAGGTCGAGGCGTTCGCTCTCCACCTCCACCTCGGCAATGATGGTCAGCACGTGGCCCAGTTGCTGCGGATCGACCAGCGCCACCGTCTTGCGGATGACGCCCTCGTCACTCAGCCGCTTCAGCCGACGATTGACCGCCGCGGACGACAGATTCACCCGGTTGCCCAGTTCCGCCTGGGACAGGCTGGCGTCCTGCTGGACGTGGTGGATCAACTTGAGGTCGAAGGCATCCAGGCTCATGGGTGATGGCTCGCAATGAAATGGTTCGTGAAGGGGCGATAGTGCAATAAAAGTACGTGGTCTCCCACGAAGTAGAGAAATGCTTACTGCAGCACAGAAATATTATTACGCACTCACCCATTCCACCCTGCTGGAGTTCTTCCGATGAGAGCGCTCTCCCCTGCCCCCGCCCTGCCGCTCGATGGCCAGTCCCTGTTGCTGCAGATCCGTCTGCTGGGCGAAATCGGCGCGGAGCCTGGACAGGACGGCCGCACCCGGATCGCCCTGACCGATGCCGACAAGGCCGGCCGCGACCAGTTGCTGCGCTGGATGGAGGCGCTGGACCTGGAAATACGCATCGACCGGATCGGCAATATTTTCGGCACCTTGCGTGCGGACGGCGACCAGCAGGCGCCGCTGATGATCGGTTCGCACATCGACAGTGTGGCCAACGCCGGTGCGCTGGACGGCTGCTATGGCGTGCTGGCCGGGCTTGCCGTGCAGCGGGCCTTTCGCCAGGCCGGCGTGCTCCCGTCGCGCCCGATCACGGTGGCGGCCTTTACCAATGAAGAAGGTGTGCGCTACCAGCCGGACATGATGGGTTCGCTGGTGCATGCGGGTGGCCTGGACCTCGACGTGGCGCTGGACACCCTGGGCATCGACGGCACCCGCCTGGGGGATGAACTGGCGCGCATCGGTTACGCCGGCGATCTGGAGCCCGGCGCCCTGGTTCCCCATGAGTACCTGGAGCTGCATATCGAGCAGGGGCCGATTCTCGAAGCCGAAGGCGTGCAGATCGGCGTGGTGGAAAATCTCCAGGGCATCTCCTGGCAGCAGGTGACGATCAAGGGCAACGCCAACCACGCCGGCACCACGCCGATGCACTTGCGCCACGATGCGGCTTCAGTGGCCGCCACCGCCATCACCCGCCTGCGCGAGATCGCCGTGGACGGCACCCTGGCCACGGTCGGGTGCCTGCGCCTTGAGCCGAACCTGATCAATGTGATCCCGCGCAAGGCCGTGTTCACCGTCGACCTGCGCGACCCCGACGAAACCCGCCTGCGCGCCGCCGAGCAACGCCTGGCCGACGTCCTTGCGCAGCTGGCCGAAACCGAAGGCGTCGAAATCCACAGCAAGCGACTGGTGCGTTTCGAACCCGTGGTCTTCGACAGCGGCCTGGCCAGCGCCATCGCCGCCTCGGCCAGCCGCCTGAGGTTCAGTCACCGGCGCATGACCTCGGGCGCCGGCCACGATGCGCAGATGATCGCGCGCATCGCCCCGGCGGCGATGATCTTTGTGCCCAGCCAGGGCGGCGTCAGCCACAACCCGCGCGAACACACCAGCGACGAACTCCTGCTGGCCGGTGCCGAAGTGCTGCTCGACGTCGTTCGCCAGCGCCTCGCCCGGTCCTGACCACCCTGCCCACCTGCAACCCTTCGGAGCCCCGGATGCTGATCATCAATCCCAAGGCCGCTCGCCGCCCCTATCCCGAAGCCCTGCGCGACGTCATGAACATGCAGCAGGCCGCCGAAAGCCGTGCCTGGCTGTCCACCTGGAAGCGTTTCGAGCAGCCGGTCACGCCGTTGTACGAAATGCCCGGCCTGGCCGCCGAACTGGGCCTGGGCCAGGTGCTGATCAAGGACGAGTCCGTGCGCTCGCCGCTGGCCAGTTTCAAGGTGCTGGGCGCCCCCATCGCGCTTCTGCGCCTGATCCTCAGGCGCTTCCCCGAACGAGCATTCGAACCCGCCGCCCTGCTCGCCGGGGTGCATGCCCCGGAGCTGGCCGGATTCACCGTGATCAGCGCCACCGACGGCAACCATGGCCGGGCACTCGCGGCGGCGGCACAGAGCATCGGCTGCAACTGCGTGATCGTCCTCCATGCCCGCGTCAGCGAGGAGCGCGAGCAGGCGATTGCGGCCTATGGCGCGCGGATCATCCGCATCCAGGGCAACTACGACGACTCGGTCCACGAAGCCGCCAGGCAGGCGCAGGAACAGGGTTGGACGGTGGTTTCGGACACCTCCTATGAGGGCTACGAGGAAATCCCCCGTGATGTGATGCAGGGCTACGGAATCATCGCCGCCGAGGCGCTGGAAGCCCTTGGCCCGAGTGAAGGCGCCTGCCCCTTCAGCCACGTCTTCCTCCAGGGCGGCGTCGGCGGATTGGCCGCCGGGATCGCCAGCTACCTCTGGGAGCGCTACGGCGCAGCGCGCCCCAGCTTGATCGTGGTCGAGCCGCGCCAGGCCGACTGCCTCTACCAGAGCGCCCTGGCCGGTCACGCGGCAAAGGCCAGCGGCTCGGTGGATTCGCTGATGGCCGGGCTGGCCTGCGGTGAAACCTCGCCGCTCGCGTGGCATTTCCTGGAAGGCTGCATCGATGTCTTCATGACCATCGAAGATCGGGAGGCCGTCGAGGCCATGCGCCGACTGGCCAGAGGCAGCGAAAACGACCTGCCACTGGTGGCTGGCGAGTCCGCCGTGGCAGGACTGGCAGGTCTGTCGCGGCTGCTGGAGTCACCCGGCAAGGCTGCCGAACTGGGGCTGGACGGAGGTTCCCGCGTGCTGCTGATCAGCACCGAAGGCGCCACCGCACCGGCGCTATATGCCGAGCTGGTGGGCGAGACGGCCAGCTCGGTGCAGGAACGCCAACGCACCTGGCGGCGGGTGCACTGAGGAAAGCCGCACGCCCCATCAGGCCAACTCCGTCCATTGATGGCGCCGGCATGGACAGTGACGAGCGCCTGTGGCAGCGTCCGCTCGACACTTGCGAACCAGGGAGACCGGTGTGGCTGACAAGACAGAAGCGATCGCGCGATTCATCAAGCAGGAATTCCCCCAGACCCGCGTCGAGGTCGACGCCGTGGGCGAACGCAGCGCCCGGGTGTCCCAGGCGGTGGACGAATCCGACCTGCGGCCCGGCGGCACGGTGTCCGGGCCGACGCTGATGGCCCTCGCCGACGTGGCGCTGTACGTCGCCCTGCTCGGGGAAATCGGCATAGTGCCTCTGGCGGTCACCACCAGCCTGACCATCAACTTCCTGCGCAAACCCGAGGCCAGCAAGCGTGTCATCGGCGAATGCCGGCTGATGAAAGTCGGCAAGACCCTCGCGGTGGGCGAGGTTTCGCTCTATTCGGAGGGCTTCGATGAGCCGGTGGCCCACGTGGTGGGCACCTATTCGATCCCGCCGGCACATATGCGCTAGAGGGCCAGGCGCAAGCTCCGCGTCACCATCCGGCACCCCATGGATGCCCGGGCGCCACAGGCCCGGTACAATGCGCCCCCTGCTACGTGCCGGATCGTGATTGCCATGTCTTTGCCCAAGAACCAACTAGAACTGCTCAGCCCCGCCCGCGACGTCAATATCGCCCGCGAGGCCATCCTGCATGGCGCCGATGCCGTGTACATCGGCGGCCCGAGCTTCGGCGCCCGCCACAACGCCTGCAACGAAGTGACGGAAATCGCCAGGCTGGTGGAGTTCGCCCACCGCTTCCATGTGCGGGTGTTCGTCACCCTCAACACCATCCTCCACGACGACGAGCTGGAGCCGGCACGCAAGCTGATCCACGAACTCTACGACGCCGGCGTCGACGCGCTGATCGTGCAGGACATGGGGGTCCTCGACCTGGACATCCCGCCCATCGAGCTGCACGCCAGCACCCAGACCGACATCCGTACCCTGGAGCGCGCCAAATTCCTCGACCAGGCCGGCTTCTCCCAGCTGGTGCTGGCCCGCGAACTGAACCTCAAGCAGATCCGCGCCATCGCCGACGAAACCGACGCGGCCATCGAGTTCTTCATCCACGGCGCCCTGTGTGTGGCCTTCTCCGGCCAGTGCAACATCTCCCACGCCCAGACCGGCCGCAGCGCCAATCGGGGCGACTGCTCCCAGGCCTGCCGCCTGCCCTACACCCTGAAAGACGACCAGGGCCGCGTGGTGGCCTTCGAGAAGCACCTGCTGTCGATGAAGGACAACAACCAGAGCGCCAACCTCAGCGCCCTGGTGGACGCCGGCGTGCGCTCCTTCAAGATCGAAGGGCGCTACAAGGACGCGAGCTACGTCAAGAACATCACCGCCTACTACCGCCAGCGTCTGGACGGCATCCTCGAAGGACGCCCGGATCTGGCCCGCGCGTCCAGCGGCCGCACCGAACATTTCTTCGTGCCGGACCCGGACAAGACCTTCCACCGCGGCAGCACCGACTACTTCGTCACCGAGCGCAAGATCGACATCGGCGCCTTCGACACGCCGACCTTCACCGGCCTGCCGGTAGGCCAGGTGGAGAAGGTCGGCAAGCGCGACCTGCTGGTCGTGACCCATGAGCCGTTGTCCAACGGCGATGGCCTCAACGTGCTGGTCAAGCGCGAGGTGGTGGGCTTCCGCGCCAACATCGCCGAGCTGAAGGACGAGCTCGAGGAAGACGGCGAGAAGCGCTGGCGCTACCGCGTCGAGCCCAACGAGATGCCCGCCGCCCTCTCCCGCCTGCGCCCGAACCATCCGCTGTCGCGCAACCTGGACCACAACTGGCAGCAGGCCCTGCTGAAGACGTCCGCCGAACGCCGGGTCGGCCTCGACTGGAAGGCCAGCCTGCGCGAAGAAGCCCTGGAGCTGACCGCCACCAGCGAGGAAGGCGTGAGCGCCAGCGTCAGGCTGGACGGCCCCTTCGGCGCCGCCAACAAGCCTGAACAGGCCCTGGAGCAACTGCACGACCTGCTCGGCCAGCTGGGTACCACCCAGTACCACGCACGGACGATCGAGCTGGACGCGCCGCAGGCCTTCTTCATCCCGAACTCGCAACTCAAGGCCCTGCGCCGTGAAGCCATCGACGCGCTGACCGAGGCCCGGGTGAAGGCCCACCCGCGCGGCAGCCGCAAGGCCGAGACCAACCCGCCGCCGGTGTACCCGGATGCGCACCTGTCGTTCCTGTTCAACGTGTACAACCAGAAGGCCCGCGACTTCTATCACCGCCACGGCGTGCAGCTCATCGACGCCGCCTTCGAGGCCCACGAGGAAACCGGCGAAGTGCCGGTGATGGTCACCAAGCACTGCCTGCGCTTCTCCTTCAACCTCTGCCCCAAACAGGCTAAGGGCGTGACCGGCGTGCGCACCAAGGTCGCGCCGATGCAGCTGGTGCATGGCGACGAAGTGCTGACCCTGAAGTTCGACTGCAAGCCCTGCGAGATGCACGTGATCGGCAAGATCAAGGGTCATATCCTCGACCTGCCGCAGCCGGGCAGCAATGCGAGCAATGTGGTCGGGCAGATCACCCCGGACGACCTGCTGAAAACCATCCGCCACCGTTCACCACACTGAGCACCTCCTGCCCCTCGCGCCGCGCAATGCGGCGTGCCGGGGCAGGCTGTCAGCGCGTTCCCAGCAGCAGGGTCCAGTAGATTCCGGCATCGCTTTGCGGGTCCACCGCGTAGCCCGCGCCCAACTCGGTGAACCTCGGGTCCATGATCTTCGCGCAATATTCCGGGGTGGCCAGCCAGCCTTCGATCACGCTCACCGACCGGCCGGAACCCGCGGCGATGTTCTCGCCGAGCGGCCCGCCGCGGTAGCCGGCAGCCCGGGCCAGGTCGGCCGGGTGTGGGCCGGTGGCAGGCGTGCGGGCGAAGAAGTTGCCGTTGGCCATGGCCCGGCTGTAGCGCTCGGCGGCCGTGCCGAGGGCGGCGTTCCAGGCCACGGGCGGTGCCGGGGTGAAGGTGGCGTCTCCACAGTTGCGTGAACGGGTGCGCAGCGCATTGACCAGTACCAGCAGCAGCTGGCCTTCCTCTTGCCACTCGCCGAGATCGCCATCCAGCAACGGCCGCGCCAGCACGATGCGCCAGCTGTTGCCGGCCTGGCTGACGCCGATATCGACGAACTGGGGATCGAGCAGCGAACGGCAATGCCGGGTTTGCAGCAGCGCAAAGGCCGCCTGGGCATCGGCCGGGCCGGTCAGGTGGATGGTTTTCGCGCTGGCGGCCTGATATCCGGATCGCAGCAGATGCTCCTGCCAGTAGCTACTGTCTTCCACCGGCAGCGCCAGGCGTGGTTCCACCACTAGCGGCGTCAGGACTTCCGCCGGCTGCCCGGCACAGGTCTGCGGGTGGGTGCGGTAGGCGTTGATCGCCACTATCAACTGCGCATCTGCGCTCGCCGCGTGGGCGCTGCCGGCGAGGACCCCGAACAGCAGCCCAAGGGCCTTTAACCCGACCGCAGCGATGCTTGTCCATGAATGAAGTCCCGGCATGGCCAATCCTCCGGCAAACGACGCAGCACTCCCGATATTCGACCCGCACAAACCACGCGCGTTGCTCCGGCGAACGGTGCTTTTTCGTGCGCCAATGCGAGAGTAATGCGATGCTTCGAGCCCCTGAAGACAGTTTCCAGCTGGCCCCGCCCTTCATCGAGTTGCAGCCCTGGCCACCTTTGCGAGCGAAGAGAAAAACCATGGATGAAACCGCCCTGCGTTCCACCGGGGAGTCGCGCCCCCTCGCCGCTCCCGTGGGTCTGTTAGAGGCGTTCCTGTTCTGGCTCAAGCTGGGCTTCATCAGCTTTGGTGGCCCGGCCGGGCAGATCGCGATCATGCACCAGGAGTTGGTGGAGCGGCGCCGCTGGATCAGCGAACGGCGCTTCCTCCACGCCCTGAACTACTGCATGTTGCTGCCCGGTCCGGAGGCCCAGCAACTGGCGACCTACATCGGCTGGCTGATGCACCGGACCTGGGGCGGCGTCATCGCCGGGGCGCTTTTCGTGCTGCCCTCGCTGTTCATCCTGATCCTGCTGTCCTGGGTCTACATCGCCTTTGGCGAAGTGCCGGTGGTGGCCGGACTCTTCTATGGCATCAAGCCGGCGGTGACCGCCATCGTGGTCCATGCGGCCCATCGCATCGGCTCGCGGGCGCTGAAGAACGGCTGGCTGTGGGGGATTGCCGCGGCCTCCTTCGTGGCGATCTTCGCCCTCGACCTGCCCTTCCCGCTGATCGTGCTGGGCGCCGCCCTGCTCGGCTACGTCGGTGGCCGCGTCGCGCCGGCCAGTTTCGCCGTCGGCGGTAGGCCCAGCGCGGTCGGGGCCAGCCATGGGCCGGCGCTGATCGATGACCACACGCCAACGCCCGAACATGCACGTTTTCGCTGGTCGCGCCTGGTGCTGCTGGTGGCGGTCGGCGCCCTGCTCTGGATGCTGCCCATGGCCCTGCTCACCGCCGTCTTCGGCTGGCAAGGCACCCTCACCCAGATGAGCTGGTTCTTCACCAAGGCGGCGCTGCTCACCTTCGGCGGCGCCTACGCTGTGTTGCCCTATGTCTACCAGGGCGCGGTGGGCTACTACGGCTGGCTGACCCCGACGCAGATGATCGACGGCCTGGCCCTGGGCGAAACCACGCCGGGGCCGCTGATCATGGTGGTGGCTTTCGTCGGCTTCCTGGGTGGCTACCTGCACCCGATGTTCGGCGCCGACCTGACATTTCTCGCCGGCGCCGTCGCCGCCAGCCTGGTGACCTGGTTCACCTTCCTGCCCTCCTTCCTGTTCATCCTCGCAGGCGGGCCACTGGTGGAGTCCACCCACAACGAGCTGAAATTCACCGCGCCACTCACCGGCATCACGGCCGCCGTGGTCGGCGTGATCCTCAATCTGGCGCTGTTCTTCGGCTACCACGTGCTCTGGCCGCAAGGCTTCGAAGGCCGCTTCGACTGGCCCTCGGCGGTGATTGCCCTGGCCGCCGCCGTGGCGCTGTTCCGCTTCCAGCGTGGCGTCATCCAGGTACTGCTGGCTTGCGCTGTCACGGGCCTGGCGGTGCACCTGCTGGGAAGCTGACCAGTCCAACTGCAACAGCAAGGAACAGGCCCCTCGCGGGAGCAAGGGGCCTGCATTGGCCGCGGGAGTCAGGCGGTGAAGCGGTCGAAGCCTGGCGCCAGGGCGGTTTCCGACAAGGGTTCGACCACCCGCTCGCAGCGCCGGCCGGTCGCGCGGGTCATGCGCGCGGCTGCTTCCGGATCATCGGCGAAGGGTAACAGCGCGGCCTGCTCCAACTCCTCAGGGGGCTGTCGCAACAGCCGGCATACGCTGATACAGAAGGCGATCATCGCGAACAAGGTCAGCATTCCCGAGTCCTCAGGCGCAGGCCGCAGCCGGATAACCTTCGGTGCGCTCGCCGGAACGGACCGTGAGCCAGACGTTGAAGGCCATCAGCAGCATGCCGCTGGCGAAGGTGGCACCGCCGATCAGTCGCACCACATAGCCCGGATGGCTGGCCTCCAGCGTCTCGACGAAGGAGTACGTCAGCGTGCCGTCGGCATTGATCGCGCGCCACATCAGGCCCTGGGTGATGCCGTTGACCCACATGGAGGCGATGTACAGCACGGTGCCGATGGTGGCCAGCCAGAAATGCGCGTTGACCAGCCGCTCGCTGTGCATCCGCTCAAGGCCATACAGGCGCGGCACCATGTGATAGAGGGCGCCGATGGAGATCATCGCCACCCAGCCCAGGGCGCCGGAATGCACGTGGCCGATGGTCCAGTCGGTGTAGTGGGACAGCGCGTTGACCGTCTTGATCGCCATCATCGGGCCTTCGAAGGTGCTCATGCCGTAGAAGGCCAGAGACACCACCAGGAAACGCAGGACCGGGTCGTCGCGCAGCTTATGCCAGGCGCCGGAGAGGGTCATCATGCCGTTGATCATGCCGCCCCAGGACGGCGCCAGCAGGATCACCGACATCGCCATGCCGAGGCTCTGTGCCCAGTCCGGCAGCGCGGTGTAGTGCAGGTGGTGCGGGCCGGCCCAGATGTACAGGCTGATGATCGCCCAGAAGTGCACGATGGACAGGCGATAGGAGTAGATCGGCCGCTCGGCCTGCTTCGGCACGAAGTAGTACATCATCCCGAGGAAACCCACCGAGAGGATGAAGCCCACCACACTGTGGCCGTACCACCACTGGATCATCGCGTCCGTCGCGCCGGAATAGGCGGAGTAGGACTTGAACAGGCTGACCGGGATCGACACGTGATTGATCACGTGGACCATGCCGGTGACGATGATGAAGGCGCCGTAGAACCAGTTGCCGACGTAGATGTGCCGGACCTGGCGCCGGGCGATGGTGCCGAAGAACAGGTAGGCGTAGACCACCCACAGCAGCGCCACCCAGAGGGCGATGGGCCATTCCATCTCGGCGTATTCCTTGGCCGTGGTGATACCCAGCGGGTAGCTCAGGATCATGGCGATCATCGCGGCCTGCCAGCCCCAGAACACGAAGTTGGCCAGGCGGTCGGACATCAGCCGGACGCGGCAGGTGCGCTGCACGACATAGAAGGATGTGGCGAACAGCGCGCCGCCGCCGAAGGCGAAGATCACCAGGTTGGTATGCACCGGGCGGATGCGCCCGAAGCTTAGCCAGGGAATGCCCGCACCCAACTCGGGCCAGACCAGCTGTGCGGCGATGAACACACCCATGCCCATTCCGAGGATTCCCCAGAGCAGCGTGGTCAGGGTGAAACGGCGAACGATCTCGTAGTTGTAGGCCTCGGAGGCTTCGAGGGGGGTTGCAGTGGCCATCTTGGTTCCATCTAGGTTCTGGATTGCAAGGCGCTCCCCCTGCCTCGCGGCAGCCGTGACCGAAGACCGTGGAATCACGAACCTTCGTGGGGAGCCGCAATAGTCTGCAGATCCTGAATAGATGAAACAAACTAATAATAATGCAGCATTAGTGCATTTATTTTCATATCAAATGACCGCATCGATAGCATGCAGCGGTCAGTGCCAGCCTCCAGCTTGAAAGCCGCCCTGGCCCCGGCTCGCGAGCCGCGGGACAGGCCCAAGCCATGAAAACTCTTGAGCCAAGCCAGCATTGAAAGTCATTTGAACGTGGGAAACCACGTCCTGAAGACGTGGCTATGTGTCATCGGCTCTGCCTGTGACGATTCGTAGGCTCGGGCTGGCAGGATGAAAGCGATCGGGTAGGTCCAGAACCAGGGAGAAAGAGGTCGGCGTTGTACTCGGTAGTGGATGCGCCCCCTTCCAGGGGGCTACCGCAAGTCCACGTTCTACTAACGTGAATGTTTACTGAAATCACATCTGGCGCAGAAGCGGATCAGATCCACTGGTCGTTGCGCTTGCGCTTGACCCGCAGCAGGGTCGGCAGGATCAGGCCGGCCAGCAGTCCGGCACCGGCAATGCTGCCGCCGTAGACCATGTAGCGCATCAGCACCTGCTTGTTCTCTTCCCCCAGCTGCGCCTGGGCATCCCGCAGTTCGGAGCGTACCTGGGTCAGTTCGGAGTCCAGCGCCGAACGCGCCGCCTGGAGTTCATCGATCAGTTTCTTGCGTGCGTCCAGGGTCTCTTGCATGCCCTGCACACGGTTCTTCCAGGTGTCGTCGATGCCGTCGAGCTGGGCAGTCAGTTCGGCCACCTTCTGCTCCAGTTGCGGCAGGCGCTCGGCCTGGCCGGGCACCGTCTGCAGGTCGCGGCTGGGAATCCACACGCTGTTGCCGCTCTCGCTGCGCACCTGGCTGTAGTCGCCCTGGTTTTTCAGGAGTTCGACTTTCTGTCCCGAGGTCAGGGTGCCGACGATGCGATAGCCATCGGTGGGGCCGCTGCGAACATAAGTCGTCAGGCTGTCGCTTACCCAGCGCGCGTTGCTCGCGGGTTCCTCGGCCTGCGCCGGTGCTCCGGCCATCACCAGGCCACCCAGCAGGATGGCGCCGAGCACGTGGCGTGGGAACGGGGAAACACGGGCAGGGAAAGAACAGTGTCGGGACATGGGCAATCTTCACATGGCGATGGAATGGAACCCGAAATACGGGCGCGAAAAGCCGGCCGGGCAAATAGTTCTGGATAGGAAAACCACGGAGGAAAGCTGGCCCGCAACCATCGCCCGCAAGCGATTGGCCATGCGCTTCCCCGTGGGGCCGACAGCGGACAGACAGCGCAATGGCGCAATGAGTTCATTTACGCCCGTCGGGACAGGATGGGCGGCGCACAACGACAAGGCCCCGCATCGGCGGGGCGTTGTCGTTGGCCATGTCTGCGCCAAGCTTGTAGCCGGATGAAATCCGGGAGCGGCGGTGGAACTTTTCCCGGATTCCATCCGGGCTACTTCCTGAAAGCTCCGCGAGCAAGCTCGCTCCTACAGCACGCTGATGACCTGCTCGGCCGGCAGGCGCGACTTGGGCAGTGCGGCGTTGAAGTCCTTCTCGCTGCGGTGGCCGAGGGCGACCAGCACCACGCTGGTGAAACCGCGCTCGCGCAGGCCCAGTTCGGCATCCAGGGCCACGGCGTCGAACCCTTCCATGGGCGTGGCATCCACCCCCAGCGCGGCAGCGCCGAGCAACAGGGTGCCCAGGGCCAGGTAGGCCTGCTTCTCCATCCAGTGCTGCAGATCCTTGCGCTCGAAGCGGTGCAGGTCCACATAGCTCTGGCGGGTACGGAACTGCGCGGCACGCTCTTCGGCATTGCGGTAACGCCCGTCGTCCTGCTCTTGCTGGAGCACCTGTGCCAGGTGGGCGTCGGTGAGATCGGTGCGGGAGCAGATGAGGATGACGTGGGAAGCGTTCAGCACCTTGGACTCGTTGTAGGCGTAGCTGCCGAGGGTGCCCTTGGCCAGGCGGGCCTTGCCTTCCTCGGTGCCGGCGACCACGAAGTGCCAGGGCTGGGAGTTCACCGAAGACGGCGCCTGGTGAAGCATCGTCAGCAGTTCGTCGATGGTTTCCTGGGGAATACGGCGGGCCGGGTCGTAGGCCTTGGTGGTGTAGCGCTGGGTTGCGAGGGAAGCGAGGTTCATGGCTGAGCTCCATTGTCGATGATGGCCAGCCGGGCGAACGTGCCCGGCCAGCGTCTGGGGCGGGAGTCTGCCGGGGAATTGCCGTCGCAAACAGCAGCGAGGCGAAGAAGGACTTTCAAAGCAGAAACGAAAATAGGCCGGGTTGGCTGGTTATTTTCGCACCAGCGATAGCCTGAATCAGAAGGAATGGCTGAGCAGCACGCCGCCGCCGGATTCCGGGCTGGCATCGGAAAAGCCCGCCAGCGCGTACAGCTGGACCTTCCAGTCCGGCCCGAGCCTTTGCGTCAGGAACAGGCTGAATTCCTGGATCTCGTCGCCGTCGGAAGTCAGCTTCTGCCGCCAGTCATAGGCCGCGCCCACGGAGGTGTTCGGCGCAAGCCGGGTGACCAGGCCGATCGAGGTGTAGAACGGGTCACGGAAGTCGGTACCCGAAGGGTCGCCGAACTTGCGCCAGCCGAGGGTGACGAAGCCGCTGAAAGCACCGAAGCCCCTGGTGAGATCGACCTGCGCGGAAAAGTCGGTCTTGCCGGTGCCCAGGCATTTGTCCTCATCGGCCGTCGGCAGCTTCACCTTGCCGATCAGGTCCACCAGCAGGCTTGTGCCGTCGCTGCCATCGAGCAATGCATAGTCGGCGCTGGCCACGGTGTCGCCCACGCCCTCCTCCACGCCGCCGCAATCGCCGGACACGGGCACGCCATCCGGCCCCACGGCAGGGTTGGTGATGCGCAGGTAGGGAACGGTCAGCTTGTAGATCATCGGCCCGGTTTCGTACTTGGCGATCACCGGCACGTACCAGGTCTCGCTGGTCGCCGGGGTGCCGTAGGAGCCCTGGGAGTAGTCGAGCCCGGTGGACAGAGTGAAGACATCCGATTGGGCGGGCAGCGCCAGGAACAGCAACAGACCGGGGACAAGCGCGCGGTTTGGGCTCATGTCTACCTCGTTGCGGAGCGGACTTCGACCTTCAGGCCAGCGCATTGACCAAGCCAGGCAAGGCGCTCGGGGCGTGGCAGTTACTTGCACCCTGCCCCGCGTCCAGGCGTCCGGGCGAGATGCTTTTCCCAGCTTAGCTGGCCTTGTGGAATCCGCGCTCAATGAGAACCGGAATGATCTTCCCGCTCGGGCCGCTCTACCTTTTCGGGTCGTTCCACCTTTTCGGGTCGTTCCACCTTGTCGGGTCGCTCGACGCGTTCCACCCGCTCGACCTTTTCGACCCTTTCAACCCGGTCCGGCTTGTCCACCCTGTCGGAACGCTCGATCCGCTCGATCCGTTCGATGCGCTCCACGCGAACGCCGTCCTGGAATATCTCGATCCGTTCGCGGGTTTCCACGCGGTCGCCGGACTCGCGGGTTTCCACCCGCTCCCGACGCAGCAGGTCGCCGGTGGGCGATACCTCCTGTCGCTCGACGCGCTGCCGGGTCTCGCCGTTCTCGACGCGCACGCGGGTCTCATTGCGGTTGCCGGACCCTGAGTTGTCACTGGCGTGACCGTCCGTATCACGCGAGTCATCCGCGGCGCCTGAGTCGTCCGAATCCTCGCCGTGATGGCCAGAGCCCTGCTGGGATGCGCCGTCCCGATGCTCGCGGAGGACCTCGATCTGGTCGGCACGGATGGTCCGTCCCTTGTCGAATACGCCATGCACGCGGATACGCTGGCCCGCCGCGAGGTCGGCATGTTTGCCGCCGGTGAAGGCGGTGTCGTCGCCCACGTAAGCCGTGAATCCGCCCAATTCGATGCGGTTGCCCTGTTGCGAGTGCACCAGGCCTTCAATCAACGCCTTGCCGGAACGCCCACCAAACGGCAGCCCCGGATCGACGCGGGTTTCGGCCACTTTCAACGCCTTGCCGTCCCAGGTGCCGCGGACCAGCACCTCGGCGCTGCGCGGCAGCGACTTGCTCAACGCCAGCCCCTGCAGCTCGCCGGGTCGCTGGACGGCGCCGATGGCGCTGGCCTGGGTCAGCTTGGGCGCCCGATCGATGCGGCTGGCAACCACTTCGCCCTGGGCATTGCGCAGGCCGCTCACCCGTACCGGTTCGCCGATGCGCAGGCCCTCGGCCACCCGTGCCCCAGGCGCGATTCGAACCGGCTGACCCATTACCTGCAAGGCCGCGGTTCCATTCGCGGCCCTGGTCACCGGGCCTTCATAGGCGTGGAGAATCGCAATGCGCCTGGCCTCCAGGCCCCGTGCCGAAGTACCGGCTTCCACTGCAACCACCTGGCCGATGGCCAGGCGATTGGCACTGGCGGGCACGCCGTTTTCGCTGAGCGCAACCTTGTTGTCGAAGTGCACTTCAACGCCGTTGACGCAAATGGAGCCGAAGCCAGTGATGGTGCCGACGATGCCCGTGCCACCAATGCCGCCGTCGCCCGCAGGCGCGCCCGTGCCGCCGATACCGCCATGCGCGGCCGGAGCTCCGGTGCCACCGACGCCGCCGTTCTCCATTGGCGCGCCGGTGCCCCCCATTCCGCCGGTCGCCACCGCGCCCGTGCCGCCCATGCCGCCGGGATCGAGGCAGGCGGGCGCTGCGTTCGCGGAAGGAATGGCGACCAGCAATGGCGCGCAGACCAGGGCCAGGGTGCACAGCACGCGTGAGGCGATGTTCATGACGACCCCGGGGTCTTTGACTTGGGAACTGCTGGCGGATTGGGTTCAGTGTAGAAATACAAGCCGATGGTGATGCGCTGGCGAGCCTCGGGAGGCGGAATGTCCTTGCTTTCCAGATCAGCGGCCAATTGGTTGAAGGCGATCAGCACCTGCATGCCTTCATCCCTGACCGCTTCGCGCAGTTGGTCGACGCTGTCCGGGGAAAGGCTGTCGTAGTGAACACTGCGCTCGAAGAACGGCTCGGTCGTCTCAGTGAGGTTGTGCACGGCGGCGCAGGCATGGTCATGGAGGTTGTGGCGGAAGTAGGCCGCCTTCTCGTCGAATCCGCGCTGCGGGATGAAGGCCATGGTTTCCAGGTGCACGCGGTCCTGGTCGTCTATCCGAACGATGCCGAGGCGCTGCCATTCATCCAGCACCACGCGGGCGCGGATGTCCTTGCTGACCTTCGCCACCAGTGCGTCGAACGAGACTTCACCGCCAGCGCTCGCCAGGCGTGCCAGCGGCAATGGCTTCCCCGGCTTGGCGCAGAACGGTGTGTCGTTCATCCAGACACTGACCAGGTGGGCGCCGAAGGACACATTTTCCGGCAGCTCGTTCGCCTCTGCGCCAGCCCCTGAACGGAGCCGTTTGACGTCCTTGCGATGGACGCCGGTGAGCAGGCTGATCCTGCTGTCGGTAGGGCTCTTGTCGTCGAGGCGGAATTCACGCTCGGCAACGTCGACGAAAATCTGCTTGAGCAGCTCGGCGAAGCAGTTGTAGGTCACCCCTTTCCGCAGCATCAACCTCACAATCGGGCGCATGACGTGTTTCAGCGCCGGCAATAGCGAGGGCGGGAAAGCGGGCAATTGCATTCAAGGCACTCCTGTCGAAATGAATACGGAGGCTATGTCTGCATCAACTGTTGCCTCCAGGAGCCTTGCAGGGCCTGGTTTGCCAGCGAAACGGGGTCATTCGCTGGCAAGCCAGTCCCTACCGGCAAAACGGGGAGAACGCCGCCCCACTCTCTTTGACGGTGTCGGTCGACCGATGATCCTGCTTCGGTTCCCTGGGGCGACCAGCGCCACCGTCATTACCAGACAGATGTCACAAGACCCGGAGCTACGCCGGGTCTTGTGGACGTACGGACGGTCCGATCAGGCTCCGCCGTGATCATCGCCGACGTCGTGGCCGGGACCATCGTCGGCACCATGGCCTACGCCGTGGGGGCCACCGAGGTCGTGGCCAGGACCATCGTCCGCACCGTGGCCTACACCGTGGGGTCCGCCGACGTCATGGCCGGGACCATCGTCCGCACCGTGGCCGACGCCGTGGGGTCCGCCGACGTCATGGCCGGGACCATCGTCCGCACCGTGGCCGACGCCGTGAGGTCCGCCGACGTCATGGCCAGGACCATCATCCGCGCCGTTGCGACCACTATTGGCGCTTCCCGGTCCACTGTTGCCGCCATTGTCGGAGCCATGACCACCGTGACCCGATCCGCCATGGCCGCCGCCATCGCCAGAATGACCGCCGCCATCGCCACCGTGGCCACCACCGCTGCCGCTACCGCCGTGGCCGCCGCCGTGACCGCCACCACCGCCCCCGCTACCACTGCCGCCACCGCCGTGACCGCCACCACCCCCACCGCCGCTGCCGCCACCACCGTGGCCACCGCCGCCCCCACCACCATGGCCGCCACCGCCATGGCCGCCGCCGCCACCACCACCGCTACCACCTCCGCCGCCGCCGCTGCCACCATCCTTGGCGTATACGTGGGAGAAGGTACCGATGGAATCGGGCACGAGGACTGTCGAGGCTGAGAGAACGCCACCAATGGCCAGAGCCAGCAAGCATTTCCTGAGCAGCATGATGAACCTCCACAGGATGGTGCGTAGTCATCTCCCTATCGAACGCACGAGATTGAAGTTTCGCGACCGCCCGGTTGAAGCGGCCAATCAGCCGGCTTTTCATTTGCCGACAACAATGAAGTCAACCGCTAACATCAAGCAGTCCGTGTAAACGAGATCGGAACTTGCTGTGGGAAAATTTCCCACATCCTCAGACTAGCCCCCCGTGAATGGCTGTCAACGACCGGCTATCCGGTAACCCGAGAACGAAGGACATCCTCGGACCTTGGCTTTGGCGCGTTCTACCAGGCCAGGATGATTTGTGCCGCACCGGCGCAAATCCCCCTCTCCCTCCGGGAGATCGACTGAGGGAGTAATGCCTTGGCGCGGAGTCCGGGAGAATGTAAGCGAGCTCTGCTCGCGATTCGCTGCATGGGACATTCGCGAGCAGAGCTCGCTCCTGCACAACGCCACAACGCCACAACGCCCTGCGCGCGTGGTCACGCCGCTCTCGGTTCCAGATGAACAACGTCGCCGGCAGAAAGCTCCTGCCGGCGGCGTCGGGTTGGGAATGACAGGCCCGTCAGGGCCTGCCTGGTGCGGTCACTTGAGGTCGTAGCGGTCCAGGTTCATCACCTTGGTCCAGGCGGCGACGAAGTCGCGTACGAAGGCCTGCGGCGAGTCGCTGCTGGCGTAGATCTCCGCAATCGCCCGGAGCTGGGCGTTGGAGCCGAAGACCAGGTCGACCACGGTGGCGGTCCACTTGAGATCGCCGCTGGCGCGATCACGGCCTTCCATTACGTGCTCGTTGGCGGCGGAACGCTGCCACGCCGTGCTCATGTCCAGCAGGTTAACGAAGAAGTCGTTGGTCAGCGTTTCCGGACGCTTGGTGAAGACGCCATGCTGCGACTTGCCGAAGTTGGCACCCAGGACACGCAGGCCACCCACCAGGACAGTCATCTCGGGGGCGCTCAGCCTGAGCAGTTGTGCCTTGTCCACGAGCATTTCCGCGGCCGAGCCTTCGTAGCCCTTCTTCGTGTAGTTGCGGAAGCCGTCGGCGAGCGGTTCCAGCACCGCGAAGGAGTCCACATCGGTCTGGGCCTGGGAGGCATCGGTCCGGCCCGGCGCGAACGGCACGCTCACATCGAAGCCGGCCTTCTTCGCGGCGGATTCGATACCGACGCCACCGGCCAGCACGATCAGGTCGGCGAGGGACACCTTCTTGCCGGTGGCATTGAAGTCCTTCTGCACGCCTTCCAGCGCCGCGATGACCTTCGCCACTTCAGCCGGCTGGTTCACCTCCCAGTCTTTCTGCGGAGCGAGACGCAGGCGGGCACCGTTGGCGCCACCGCGCTTGTCGCTGCCACGGAAGCACGAGGCGGCGGCCCAGGCGGTGCTGACCAGCTGCGAAACGGACAGCCCGGTCGCGGCGATCCTGGTTTTCAGATCAGCCACGTCCTGCTCGTTCACCAGCGGATGGTCGACGGGCGGAACCGGGTCCTGCCAGATCAGCTCTTCCTTCGGCACCAGCGGGCCGAGGTAGCGGCTGCGCGGGCCCATGTCGCGGTGGGTCAGCTTGAACCAGGCACGGGCGAAGGCATCCTCCAGTTCCTTCGGATTGTCCTTGAAGCGCCGGGCGATCTTCTCGTAGATCGGGTCCATGCGCATCGACATGTCGGCGGTGGTCATCATCGGTGCGTGACGCTTGTTCGGGTCATGGGCATCGGGCACGACTCCATCGCCCGTGGTCCCCTTGGGCTTCCACTGATAGGCGCCCGCCGGGCTCTTGGTCAGCTCCCACTCGTAGCCGAACAGGGTTTCCAGGTAGCTGTTGTCCCATTTGGTAGGCGTTGGCGTCCAGGCACCCTCCAGGCCGCTGGTGATGGCGTCGCCGGCCTTGCCACTGCCGAATGCGTTCTTCCAGCCCAGGCCCATTTCGGTGACATCGGCCGCCTCGGGCTCCGGACCGACATTGGCCGCATCGCCTGCACCGTGGCACTTGCCGAAGGTATGGCCGCCCACGGTAAGGGCGACGGTTTCTTCATCGTTCATCGCCATGCGGGCGAAGGTTTCGCGCACATCGCGACCGGACGCCACTGGGTCGGGATTGCCGTCCGGACCTTGCGGGTTCACATAGATCAGGCCCATCTGCACCGCAGCCAGCGGACTTTCCAGCTGGCGGTCACCGGAGTAGCGGCTGTTGGGCTTGTCGCTGGTGGCCAGCCATTCATGCTCGGCGCCCCAATAGACGTCCTCTTCCGGTTCGTAGATGTCCACGCGGCCGCCACCGAAGCCGAAGGTCTTGAAGCCCATGGACTCCAGCGCGACGTTGCCGGCGAGGATCATCAGGTCGCCCCAGGACAGCTTGTTGCCGTACTTCTGCTTGATCGGCCAGAGCAGGCGGCGTGCCTTGTCGAGGTTGCCGTTGTCCGGCCAGCTGTTGAGGGGAGCGAAACGCTGGTTGCCGGTACCGGCACCACCACGCCCGTCCGCGATGCGGTAGGTACCCGCGGCGTGCCAGGCCATACGGATGAACAGCGGACCGTAATGGCCGTAGTCCGCCGGCCACCAGTCCTGGGAGTCGGTCATCAGGGCGGTGAGGTCCTTGATCACTGCGTCGAGGTCAAGGGTCTTGAAGGCTTCGGCATAGTTGAACTCAGCTCCCAGTGGGTTGGATTCGGCCGAATGCTGATGAAGGATCTTGAGGTTGAGTTGGTTGGGCCACCACTCCGCATTCGATGGCACGACACCGGCGATCACATTCTTCCCTGAGAAAGGGCATTTTGCTTCGCTTGACATGCTTATCTCCTCTTCTTGTCTTCAGCCAACCAGTCTATTCAGCTTGGAATCGAGGGAGCGACCCAGCCAATAGGTTTTGAGAATCGCATTCATAGTAGACAAGGATCGTGAATCCCACGTTTGCAGCGACTGCGTGCAAGCGTTGATCTACACGCTGCGCCGTCGAGATCTCGCGGCAGATCAATGGCTTCTGCGGCCTGTCACGCAAAGCGTCGAGGTAATTCAGCAGGATGATGAAGCGAGGTTTTGTCCATAGAGGGTCTTGATCGCGGCATTCAGGCATTCCATTGCTGCCTGTGCTCCATCAGGAAATCAATGAAGGCACGCAGGCGCAGAGGGACGTGGCGGCCGTGGGGATACAGCAGCGTGTATGGGCGAGAGCGCCCGCCGAATGCCTGGAGCACTTCGACCAGTGAGCCTTCTTCCAGCTCGCGCTCGACGATGAAGCGATAGGTCTGGAACAGACCGGCGCCATGCCTGGCCAGCGTCACCCCGCCCAGCACATCGTCCGAGCAGCAGTAATTGCCGCTGGTGAAAATCTCCCTCTCCCGGCCTTGTTCATTGAACAGCCAGGAGATACGGCGTCCGCTGCTGGGCAGTTCGAACTGAATGCAATCGAACCTCTCCAGGTCGTCCAGCGATTGCGGCGTGCCCACCCTGGCCAGGTACTCCGGCGTGGCGATCACCACGAGCTGGGCATCCTCCAGATGCCGGGCGATCAGCGTCGAATCGGGTTGGGCGCGAACGCGGATCGCCAGGTCGTAACCTTCGCCCACGAAGTCGATGTTGCGATTGCTCAGGTGGATGTCGATTTTCACGCCGGGGTGGCGCTCGCGGAATCGCGCCAGCAGCGGCAGGATGCGGTAATGGCCGTAGGTAGTGGGAATGCTGATGCGCAACTCTCCCGTGGGCTCGAGCTGCTTGCCCATCACTTCACGCTCTGCCTCCACCAATTGGGTAAGCGCCTGCCGGCATTGCTCGAAGTAGGAGCGGCCGCTGTCCGTGAGTCGGATGCTGCGGGTCGTCCGTACGAACAGCCGGGTGCCGAGACGCTCCTCCAGCCGCGAGATCGAGCGGCTCACCGCAGCCGGCGTGACCCCGGCCGAGAGTGCGGCGGAGGTGAAGCTTCCCTCCTCCGCGGCAAGACAGAAGAGCTCGATGCTGCCTAGCTGGATGTCGTCAAAGTGGCGCTTCACGATTCATTACACCGCGTATCAACTGAAGTATCCAAGCCTACATTTATCGGCTGAATGGGCACAAATATAGTTCGCCCCATGCAGTCGATACCCGCACCTTCCGGTCGCTGCCAAGGCTTTCCCTGTCCACGGGCAGGCAGTGGCTGAACACGGACCTGGTGCCACCACCCACCACTCCTCCCTGGAGGCTCAAGATGCCGTTCGTAAGCGTTCGTATCACCCGCGATGGCGTGACCCGGGAACAGAAGGCCCAGGTCATCGCCGAGATCACCGACACCCTGCAGCGCGTGCTGGGCAAGCGCCCGGATCTCACCCACATCGTCATCGAGGAAGTGGACACCGACAACTGGGGCTACGCCGGTATGACGACTACGCAATACCGCAAGAACCAGCCTGGATGAGACTCGCCCGTCCATGGATCCGGCAACGGCCGCCATTCGCGACGGCTGCCACGCAATAGCGTCCCCATGCAGCGAAGCCCCTCGATCACCTGCTGCGGCAAGCAGCACGACCCACTTTGTGAGGAAGTCACCATGAGCAAGAAAACTGTCGTCATCACCGGCGCATCCAGCGGTATCGGCCTGGGCCTGGCCCGGGCCTTCCTCGACGCTGGCTACAACGTCGTCGGCACCGCCCGCTCCGCCGAACGCCTGCAAGAAGCCGCCGCCAGCCTGGGTAACCCGGCCAGCTTCGTCGGCGTCGCCGGTGACGTGGCCGACCCGGCCGCCGCCCGCAATGCCTTTGCCGCTGCGATCGAAGCCTTCGGCAGCGTCGAAGTGCTGGTCAACAACGCCGGCTTCTTCCTGCCCAAGCCCTTTATCGAGTACACCCCGGAAGACCTGGAAGCCCTGCTGGACACCAACCTCAAGGGCGTGGTCTACACCTCCCAGGTGGCGGCCGCGCACATGCAGCGGCAAGGCGGTGGCCACATCGTCAACATCTCCGCTTCGGTGGCCCTGCAACCCAACATCAGCGTTCCGGCGGCCCTGCCGGTACTGATCAAGGGCGGCGTCAACCAGATGACCCGCGCCCTCGCACTGGAACTGTCGCCGCACAACATCCAGGTGAACGCGGTCGCCCCCGGCATCATCGACACCCCGATGCACGACCCGGCCGCCCGCGAGTTCCTTAACAACCTGGCGCCGTCCGGACGCGTGGGTACCGTCGAAGAGATCGCCGAAGCCGTCCTGTACCTGGCCGGCGCGAACTTCACCACCGGCGTCGTCCTGGCCGTGGACGGCGGTATGAGCACCGGCAAGTGGTGATTCCCGGGCCACGGCGGCTGCATGGCCGGTAGGGATTCCTGCAAGGTCGATCTCGGACTTCGCGCCAGCCTGACGCTTCCCTCTCCCCCGGCCCCTCTCCCAAAGGGAGAGGGGTGACTTGCGCCCCTAGCGAGTGGCTTGCCCCGCCTCCAGCTCGCCAAGAATCCGATAGGCCAGCTTCACCCGTTCCTCGTTCGGGTAGTTCTTGTTGGCCAGCAACACAATGCCCAGTTGTTTCTCCGGCACGAACGCCACGTAGGCGCCGAAGCCGTCGGTGGCGCCGGTCTTGTTGACCCAGACTGCCTTCTGCGGCGGCAAGGGCGGTTCGATGGCGGTGACCGCGTGGCTTTCCAGCGCCATCCGGCTGCCATTGCCTTGCACCAGGGCGTCCAGCGCCGCCGGGTAGCTGTACTGCTCCCAGATCAGGTCCTGGGTCATGGCGCCGAGCTTGTAGTAGCCGGTCCGGGTAGCGTCGAGGGCGCGTTGCAGTCCTGCCTCCAGCGGAACCTGGCCGAGATGGGTCTCGACGAAATGCAGCAGGTCCTTGCTGCTGGTCTTCACCCCGTAGGCCTCATTGGCCAGCAGCGCCGGGTTCACCCGTACCGGCGCATCTTCCTTGTTGTAACCCTGGGCGTAGCGCGGCATCGCCTCGGGCGGAACCTCGATGAAGGTATTGCCCATACCGAGCCTGGGCAGCAGCTCGCTTTCCATGGCGCTTACATAGGGCTTTTCCAGGGTGCTGGCGGCAACCACGCCCAACAGGCCGATGCTGGGGTTGGCATAGGTCCGGTAGGTGCCCGGGGCGTATTGCGGCTGCCAGGCGCGGTAGTAGTCCGTCAGCTGTCGGCGGGTGCGGACGCTATCCGGCAGTTGCAGGGGAAAGCCGCCGGCGGTGTGGGTGGCCAGGTTGATCAGCGTCACCTGGTCGAGTCGGCTGCCCTTGAGTTCCGGCAGGTAGCGGCTGGGGCTTTCGGTGAGCTGGAGCTTGCCGAGGGATTCGGCGTAGGCGGCCAGGGTGACGGTCAGAGTCTTGCTGACCGAGCCGACTTCGAAAAGCGTCTCGCGGGTGACCGCCTGCTGCGTCGCCCTGGACGCCACGCCGAAGTTGTAGAAGCGCTGCTCGCCCCTGGCAGTGAGCGCGATGGCCAGGCCGGGAATGCCGTATTGCTGCATGACCTGGCGAGCCGCCTGCCGGACGCTGGCATCGAGGCCGGTCGCCTGGGCGCTGGCCATGACCTGACCGCTGAGGCCGGCCGCCAGTGCAAGCAGGAGTATGGGTGCGTGGCGCTGTCCTGTCGGGCGCATCGGGAGAGTCCTTCGGTCATGAATGGGTGGGAGAACCTACCACCTCGGGCGAGGGCTTCCAAAACCCGTTCATGACCGGATATTGCTCCATCAGGTTGCGCTGGCGTCCTTCGCCGCCGCGTCGCGCTCCTGCAGCAGCTTCTGGATGATCGCCTCCTGCTCGTCATAGTCGCCCTCTCCAACATGCAGGTAACGCACGCGGCCATTGGCATCGATGAAGTAATGCGCGGGCCAGTACTGGTTGGTGAAGGCATTCCAGATGCGGTACTGGTTGTCGATGGCCACCGGGTGCTTCACGCCGAGGCGGACAGTCGCCTTGCGCACATCATCGATGATCCGCTCGAAGGGGTACTCGGGCGTGTGCACGCCGATCACCACCAGGCCCTTGTCGGCATAACGCTCCGCCCAGTGATTCACGTACGGCAGGCTGTTGCGGCAGTTGATGCAGTCGAAGGTCCAGAAGTCCACCAGCACTACCTTGCCAAGCAACTGTTCGTTGCTGAGCGGCGGGCCATTGAGCCACTGGGTGGCGCCATCCAGCGAGGGCATGGCGCCCATGTCCGGCAGTTGCCCGACATCTTCGGCACGGGCGCTGCTCACCAGTTTCTCCAGCAGCAGCGGAACGCCGTCGATCACCTTGCGCTCCAGTGCGGACGCCAGGCGCGAATCCCCCACGCCGGCCAGCCGGTCCGTGGTGCCGCTGGCGATGCCGACCACTGCCAGCAGGGCCAGGGCGCCGGCGCCGCGACGCAGCCACTCCACGGTTCCCAGCGACAGCTTCGCGCGCTGGAAGGCACTCCGACCGAGGAAGATCAGCGCCCCCATCGCCACGGCGCTGCCGAGGCCATAGCTGAGCAGCAGCAGGCTGGTGGACGCACTGGGGCCGTTGAGCATGGCGCCAGACAGGATCAGCCCCAGGATGGGGCCGGCACAGGGCGCCCACAGCAAGCCGGCGGCGAACCCCATCAGCCAGGCCGAAAGCGTCGGCGGCAAGCGCCGGGCGTCGCCATGCAGGCGGTCACCCAGCCACAACCAGGGGCGCGACACCCAGGAGCCGAAACGGCTGGACAGCAGGGCCAGCGCCGAAACCGCCAGCAACGCCAGGGCCAGGTAACGGCCCCACTGGCTGGCGTGGATCACCCACTGGCCGGAAACCACCGCCAGGCTCGCCAGCACGGCAAAGCCCGAGGCCAGGCCGGCCAGGGTCAGCAAGGGAGCCCAGGCCGGGCCGCCGGCGCGGGAAAACAGCAAGGGCAGGACAGGAAGAACGCAGGGACTGAACAGGGTCAGCACCCCGCCGAGAAAGGCGACAAGGTACATGGAGGTCTCCTCGGATACGGGAAATGGGGGATGCACCACGGCATCCGTTGGCTCCCATTCCAGCGGCAGGAGGTATCGCCGATGTGTCCGCTGCGGCCGGCGATTACCCGGTCGGGTATCTGCCCGGGCTGCGGATACAGAGAGATACTTTCAACCGGAGTGCAAGCACAGGTATCTGCGCGGCGCTGGATACACTGCAATACAAAGCGCCGCGAGCAAGCCTTGCCTGCCCCGATATACTAGGTCGTCGCCAATCGAGCAGAACGAGGTTTCCCATGGACCATGTCGATCACATCCTGATCGTCGACGATGACCGGGAAATCCGTGAACTCGTCGGCAACTACCTGAAGAAGAACGGCCTGCGCGTGAGCCTGGCCGCGGACGGCCGACAGATGCGCGCTTTCCTCGAAGGCAACGTGGTCGACCTGATCGTCCTCGACATCATGATGCCCGGCGACGATGGCCTGCGCCTTTGTCGGGAGCTTCGCGTGGGCAAGCACAAGACGACGCCGGTACTGATGCTCACCGCGCGCAATGACGAGACCGATCGCATCATCGGCCTGGAAATGGGCGCCGACGACTACCTCACCAAGCCCTTCTCCGCCCGCGAGCTGCTGGCACGCATCAATGCGGTGCTGCGGCGCACGCGGATGCTGCCGCCGAACCTGCAGATCAGCGAAAGCAGCCGGCTGATCGGCTTCGGCAAATGGCGCCTGGATACCACCGCACGCCACCTGCTGGACGCCGAGGGCACCCTGGTGGCGCTGAGCGGCGCCGAGTACCGCCTGCTGCGGGTCTTCCTCGATCATCCGCAGCGGGTGCTCAGCCGCGACCAGCTGCTCAACCTCACCCAGGGCCGCGAGGCGGACGTCTTCGACCGCTCCATCGACCTGCTGGTGAGCCGGCTGCGCCAGCGCCTGCAGGACGACCCGCGCGAGTCGGCCTACATCAAGACGGTGCGCAGCGAGGGCTACGTCTTCTCGCTGCCCGTGCAGCTGATCGAGCCGTCGACGTGATGCCCCTGCCCCGCTGGCCGGGCACCCTGGCCGCACGCCTGGCGCTGATATTCCTGGCCGGGCTGGTGCTGGCCTACGGGTTGTCCTTCGCCGCGCAGTTCTACGAGCGCTACCAGACCGGCCGCAATGTGATGCTCGGCAACCTGGAGAACGATGTCAGCACCGCCGTGGCGCTGATCGACCGCCTGCCTGCGGAAGAACGCGCCACCTGGCTGCCGTTGCTGGAACGGCGCAACTACCGCTACCGGCTCGATGACGGCCAGCCGGGTGTCCCCATGGACATGGCCAATCCCCATATGGCCGCCGTCTCGATAGAACGGGCCATTGGCGAGCGTTTTCCGCTGCGTTTCGAGAACATTCCCGGCCCGATGCCCCACTTCCAGGGGCATCTGACGCTGAGCGATGGCCGGCCGCTGACGATAGACGTCACCCCCGCCCCGATTCCCGTGGCGCAGTGGCTGCCAGTGGTGCTGCTCCTGCAACTGGCGCTGCTGCTGGCCTGCACCTGGCTGGCCGTGCGCATGGCGATCGGTCCGCTGACCCGCCTGGCCGAGGCGGTCGATCATCTCGACCCGGACGCTTCCGGCCCGGTACTGGATGAGCACGGCCCCCGGGAAGTGGCCTACGCCGCCCGCGCGGTCAACTCACTGCAAGGGCGCATCGCTGCCTACCTGAAGGAGCGCATGCAACTGCTGGCGGCCATCTCACACGACCTGCAGACCCCGATCACCCGCATGAAACTGCGGGTAGAGCAGATGGAGCCTTCGGTCGAACGCGAGCGCCTCTGGACCGACCTGGATGAGATGCAACACCTGGTGCGCGAAGGGGTCGCCTATGCCCGCAGCATGGACGGCACCAGCGAAGCCCTCTGCCGGGTCGACCTCGACGCTTTCCTCGACAGCCTGGTCTGCGACTACCAGGACAGTGGCCAGGCCGTGAGCCTCACCGGTTCCAGCGGCCTGCTGCTGGAAACCCGCCCCCATGCCCTGCGCCGGGTGCTCAGCAACCTGATCGACAACGCCCTGAAATTCGGCGGCAGCGCCCGGCTGGACGTGCAACGGGATGTACAGGGCAAGGTCCTGGTGCAGGTGCTGGATGAGGGGCCAGGCATCGCCGAGGAAGAACTGCAGGAAGTGTTCAAGCCCTTCTACCGGGTCGAGAGTTCGCGCAATCGCAGCACCGGCGGCACCGGCCTCGGGCTGGCCATCGCCCAGCAACTGAGTCAGGCCCTGGGTGGCCGCCTGACGCTTTCCAACCGTGACGGCGGAGGCCTCTGCGCCCAGCTGGAACTGCGCACCAGCGCCTGAGCGATCTACACAGCGATACACAACGGGATACGGCAGGACACATCCGCGACAAGCCCCCTTGCCAACATGGGCGCAAGAGCAGCAACGGCATCCCGCCGCTGCCCCCGGATCAAAGGAGCCTGCCCATGCCCAGCCTTGCCCTCGCCCCGTTCAAGCTCGCCTTAAACCGGCTCGACCGCATCGGTGCCTGGAGCGCCGACCTGCCGCTGCGCCTGTTCCTCGCCTGGGAGTTCTTCGAATCCGGCCTGGAAAAATGGAACGGCCAGAACTGGTTCGTCGACATCCAGTCCGCCTTCCCCTTCCCCTTCAACGTGATTCCGGCGGACTTCAGCTGGCAACTGTCGATGTGGGCCGAACTGATCGCCCCCCTGCTCCTGCTGCTGGGCCTGGGCACGCGCCTGGCCACCTTCGTACTGATGATGCTGACCGTTGTCGCCATCGCCGCCGTGCACTGGCCGGAACACTGGTCGAGCCTCGCGGAACTCGCCCAGGGCTACGCCATCACCAACAAGGGCTACGGCAACTACAAGCTGCCGCTGATCTACCTGATCGCCGCCCTGCCCCTTCTGCTCGGCGGCGCCGGACGCTTCAGCCTCGACCACCTGCTGTTCCGCGACAAAGCCTGATTCGGTTGTCCAGGCGCAAGGGTGGATCACGCTTTACCGATCCACCCGACACGCACCCTGCATCAAAGGCTGAGGAACCCGCTGTACAGGCCATAGCCGGCAATCAGCGCGCCGATCAGCACCACCAGGAAAATCACCTTCTCCACCGGGGTGAACACCGGTTGCCCCAGTTCGCGCTTGGCCTTGGCGAACAGGATCGCCCCCGGTGCGTAGAGCAGTGCCGACAGCAACAGGTACTGCACCCCCGCCGCGTACACCAGCCAGACCGCGTAGAGCACGGCGATCAG